>JBIKWX010000045.1:0-16821 GCA_044356095.1 Roseomonas sp. | reverse complement strand
GGTGCCCAATCCCAAGACCCCCGCCCCCGATCCGGCCCTGGATGCCCTGGACCGTCAGATTCTGGCGGAGCTTCAGGCCGATGGCCGCATCACCAATGTGGAATTGGCGCGCCGCGTCAATCTCTCCGCGCCGCCTTGCCTGAGGCGCGTGCGGCGGCTGGAAGATGAAGCGGTGATTCGCGGCTATCACGCGGATCTCGACCCCACCGCGCTGGGGTGGGAGGTTATGTTCTTCGCACTCGTTGGCCTCGAATCCCAAAAGCAATCCGTGCTGGATGCGTTTGAAGCCTTGGCGACATCCTGGCCGGAGGTGCGGGAATGCCACATGATCCGCGGTGGCGGGGATTTTCTGCTGCGACTCGTGGCGCGCAATACGGCGCATGAGAATGAATTGACCGCGCGGCTGACGGGGGCGGCGAATGTGCTGCGTGTGCAGACCTTGCAGACAATCCGGACAGCGAAGGATGCGGCGGGCGTGCCGCTCGGTTAAGGCGGCAGGGCGGTTTGGCCCAGAACCCAGCCTTCCCAGGTGCGGATCATCGGGTCGGGCGGGATGAAATCCGGGCGCTTGCCGTCAATCACGCCTATCAGGCCAAGCAGGCCGATTAGCGAATCGAAGCGGTCCTCACCAGCCGGATCGGTGCCGAAGCCGGAAGTGATTGCGTGGGTCAAAGCGGCATCGGGGCTGACGTTTAGCGCAGCCATGGCATCGCGCAGCGCGGGGGCGATTGCGCGGCGCGGCGCTTCGGCGCGTTTTGAACCGGCCAATTTCAGGCCGAGATGGCGCAAGGCTTCCGCCGGATAGACCTCGGCGATGGCAAGCTGACCTGGGCGGAGCAGTTCATGCAGCGCCCCGGCAAAGGGCCAAAGGCGGAAGGGCGCGCCGGCAGCAAGCGCGGGGGCGAGCCAATCGCGCCAGGCGCTGATCGCGGCCTTGCCGGATTGATTGGCGCCGAGGGTCCAGAACACTGGCGCGCCGGCGGGGCGCTCGGCTGTGGCGCGGTCACATAAACGGGACAGGCCAGCGGCATCAGGCAGGCCAAGCGCCGCCGCGTGCGCCAAGCGTGTCATGCCCTTGATGCCGCGCGTCGGGTAGAAGGGGCGGGCAGGGGAGACGGTTTCAAGCGTTGGCGATACCGCGAAGAAATCAGTGTTTCCAACGAGTCCCGCCAGAAAGGTCGGAAAGCCCTGTTCGGGGCGCAGTGCGGCGAAGCCGCGCGGCACGCCAAGTGGCAGATCAAGCCCCAAGGCCGCTGTGCCGCCTTCCGCGATCAGATGCGCGGCCAGCGTGGCGGGGTCACCAACCAGGCGCGGGGCGCTCGCCTGCCATTGCCTTCCCTGGCGGCGGGCGATGCTGACCCAGCGCTTGCGGGCATCAAGGCTCCAATCCGCATGGGCGGCGATCATGCTGCAAAACCCCTCGCGTGCTTGGCGCGCTTCGTGTCATGCTGATGGCAACAAAATGGGAGAGTATCATGGATGGCATGGCAGCCTTGCCGCCCAAGGGGGCGGATGCGGCGCATCCGGCGGGGCAATATGGCGCGATTGCGAAGCTGTTTCATTGGGTGACGCTTGGCCTGATGCTGGTGGCGCTGCCGCTTGGGTTTGTCATCCAGCATGTGAAGGATGCGAGCAAGATGGGGTTTTACGCGCTGCATGAAAGCGCGGGGCTGACCATTCTGTTTGTCGCGCTCGCGCGGCTGATCTGGCGCTGGCTCAGCCCGCCACCAAGCCTGCCGAATGAAACGCCCAAAATGTTCCGTGCCGCCTCAGCCGCCGTGCATCATTCGCTTTATGCGTTGCTGATCCTGCAACCGATTTTTGGTTTCATGGCGACCAATGCCTGGGGTTTCCCGATGCAGGGAGCGACTGCCTATTTGGGCTTTATCGAGTTTCCAAAATTCATGGAGGCTTGGGAAAGCCTCGCCAAGATTTTGAAGCTATTGCACACAATAGGCGGTTGGCTTTTGGTGGTGCTGATTCCCTTGCACATCGGCGGCGCGCTGTTCCACCACGCCATCAGGCGCGATGGAACGCTGATGCGGATGATTTGAGGCGGGTGGTTCAGCCCGGATCGCCGGAAAGCCCGGCGATCATCTGATCATTGATGCCGATCAGGAAGGGCAAGTCCGGCGTTTCCTTGTCCATTTCCCGCTGCACAGACCGGCCAAGGCTGACGATGGAGGCCTTGAGTGCATCCGGCAATTGATTGGTGGGGTGGAGTATGGCTGCTTCAATCGCCAGCCACAGGCGCCGATTATCGGCAACCGCCCGGGCGCGATCAATGGCATCGGCATTCACTGCCGCCTTCAGGGCATAATTCACCCGGCGGATAACGTCCGCTTCCTGTTCACGGAGGCTGCGGGTGCGCTGCGTCGCGCCATAGCCGCGCGTTCCAAGCATCTGGTTCATGGCGTCTGTCATCACTCCGTCGCGGTGGCGAATTGGGCAATGGGCGCAAGGCCCAGCACCACTTCCTCATGACGCATCACGCGCCGGGCGAATTTCAGCGCCTGATAGCACTGGTCTTCCTCAGCGAGAGACAGGGCACGATCAAGATATTCCCGCGCGAGACCTGAAGTGGTGGCTTCGCGAAATTCGGCGATAAGCTGTTTTGCCTGTTCCAGGCCGGCCTTTCTTTCCTCATGATCGCCGATATAGGCGGTCTGCAAGGCGAAATAGATACGCCTGGCCGGGGTATTGACCATATCGGGCGTCATCAATTGCTTGCCGAACAGGAAGCGCGCCTTGGCGGTGAGTTCGATCCGCGCGCGGTTGCGAAACCGAATGGGTGCGCCATTGACGATCATCATGTCGCCTTGGCGGAGTTCGAGAACGAGCGTTGACATTTTTTGTCTCCGTTTTGGGGTCGGTGGCCCCGGCCTGAGCCGGAGCCACCAGTTTAGTTTCGGGCCGCCGAGATTACCCCGGCGCCCCGCGTAGCCTTAGCGGAAGAGGCTGAGCAGAACCTGCGGCCCCTGATTCGCGAGTGACAGGGTCTGAACACCAAGCTGCTGCCGGGTCTGCAGCGCCTGGAGGTTCGAACTTTCCTTCGCCAGATCGGCATCCACCAGCGCCCCGATACCATCATTCATGGCGTCGTTTTTCTTGGCGTTGTACGTGATCTGGTTTTCCACATACTGCATGCTGGCACCAAACTTGTTCAGCGCCGTTCCGATGGCGGTTTCAATGGTGACAAATTCACCGTTGAGTACCCCGACGGCTTCGGCAGCATCTGTCGGCGTCGCAGTGACCTGCAGGAGAGCCCCATCTTCAGCCGTGATGGTAAATGTCCCACCAGCTTCATTGCGGATGCCAACGATATCGCCACCACCTGCAGTAGTGTTCGTGCCGAGCAGTGTTCGGCCATTGTAGGTGGCGTCGCTGATAAACCCAGCAATCTGGGTCTTCAATTGTGCGAACTGAGTATCATACTGAGCACGCTGCGTCGCATCAATGGCGCCATCTGCAAGGCGGGTAAGCACAGCGCGCGCCTGCTTCATGGTATCCGATACAACAGTCAGCGCTGCGAAGGTGGTTTGCAGAACACCCTTGACACCGCCGAGCTGTTCATTCACCGCGGTGACACCGGCGATGTCGGAACGAACCGCCTGCGCCACGGCATAGGCACCACCGTCATCACGCGCGTCAGCCACGCGGAAGCCGGTGGAAACGCGCTTCTGCACGACCCCAAGTTCGGAATTCGTGAGGTTGAGGGATTGCAGGGCGAATACGGCCTGCCGATTGGTATTGACAGAATTCAAAGACATTGGGGTCTTCCCCTTTCTATTGGCGTTCGCTCTACCCTGAGTAGCGATTGCCAGTTTGCCATCCGCTTTTTGCGACGCAAGTGCATCTTGACCGGTGATAGTTAATAAAAACTAAACGCAGCGCCAAAAACCTAAGACCCGATCAATTTTTTTTAAGCAAAGCTTAGCGGGCGGGTTAAGTGGCAAGTATTCCAGAACACCCCGGCCGCATCAACCAGGCTGCCCGCCATCGGCACCCGCCTATGTCAAGGGCCATTTGCATGGCGCGGCGGATGCTCAAAAAAATAGCGCCCAGCACGGGGCTGGGCGCTGATCGGGCAAGGCTTGGCGGGCTGCTGGGCTCAGCGGAAGAGCCCCAACAGCACCTGCGGCCCCTGATTGGCCAGGCCCAGGGTCTGAACCCCAAGCTGCTGGCGGACCTTGAGCGCTTCAAGGGATGAACTCTCCCGCGCCAGATCGGCATCCACAAGTGAACCAAGGCCGGTGGTCATGGAGTCCACCTTTTTTGAATTATAGCTTATCTGGTTTTCCACAAAGGACATGGCGGCACCAAACCGATTGAGCGCCTTGCTGATTTCCGCGTCCACATCGTCAAAATCGCCGCCACTCTGAATCCAGCTCTGCGCCTGAGCAATCCGCTCGCCCAGGACCCTGGCGTCCGTCCGTTCTTGTTTTTCCGTGGTTGTCAGCGCGGTGAAGGCTGTCGTGATGGCTGTGGTTTTCTGCGCCGCCGTTTTTGCCGCCCAACCGGTGGGGTCTGCCGCCTCAAGCTCCTGCGCCAATTCGGCGCGGATTTTGTTGTCATCAAACTTCGCCTGTTTTTGGGCGTCGGTTGTCAGCGCCGCGAAGGCGGTATTGATGTCGGTGGTTTTCTGAGCGGCTGTTTTTGCCGCCCAAGCAACTGGGTCCGCCGCTTCGAGCTCTACCTCCAGCTGGGCCTTGATGGCAGCTTCAAAATCAGCGGTTGTCGGCTGTGGGGGAAACGCATCTGGGTCAAGCTTAAGGGCTGCACCATCTACCGCTTCAATGGTGAAAAGACCGCCTTCTTCATTGCGAATGGCGGTGATATTGCCACCACCCGAATTGGCAACGGTCGAAAGCAGGCTGCGGCCATTGTAGAAGGCATCATCCACGAAACTCGCGACCTGCCTGGCCAAAAGCTTGTACTGCTCCTCATAGGATGCGCGCTGATCCGAACTGATCGCCCCATCAGCCAAGCGGGTCAGTGTAGCGCGCAGCTGCTTCATGGTGTCCGAAACCACAGAAAGCGCCGCGAAAGTCGTCTCAAGGATACCCTTTACCCCGCCCAATTGCTCATTTACGGCGACCACGCCGGCCATGTCCGACTTTACGGATTGGGCAACGGCAAAGGCGCCGCCATCATCACGCGCATCCGAAACCCGGAAGCCGGTCGAAACGCGCTTCTGGGTTACCGAAAGCAGGTCATTGGTGATGTTGAGGGATTGCAGCGCGATCAGGGACTGCGCATTTGTATTGATCGAATTCACGGCCATCGGAGTTTTTCCGTTCCCGCGGCGCCAGCCCCTCACGAGGCCTGCAGCACCTTTGTTCCACCGCATTTTGCGACGTGGGGTCACTAAAACCCGAAAAGGTTAATAAAATGTAAACGCGCTTGAGATTTTTTTACCCGAAGGCAATTTTCCTTAAAGAAATATCTATGGGCGGGCTGGATTGCGCCCGCCCATCCCGCCTTATTTCGCCCTTTCGTAATAGGTGCCATCGGCGGTCTTCACCACAATCTTTTCACCCGCCGTGATAAAGGGCGGCACCATCACCTTGACTCCATTGGAAAGCACCGCCGGCTTGTAGGATGAAGACGCGGTCTGGCCCTTTACCACCGGGTCGGCTTCCACAATCTCCAGCGTCACGGTCTCAGGCAGGTCCATCGAAACAGGCTCACCTTCGATCAGCTTGACGTTGACCGTCATGTTTTCCTGCAAATAGGGCAGCCGCTCGCCCAGGATATCCTTGGGCACCAGGGTTTGTTCGAAGGTTTCCGGGTCCATCAGGACCAGGTTTTCGCCATCCTCATAGGAATAGGTGAATTCCTTATCCTCGGTGGTCAGGCGTTCCACCGTATCGGCGGTGCGCCAGCGCTGGTCCTTCTTGGCGCCGGTCTTCACATTGCGCATTTCCACCTGAATAACCGCCGCGCCCTTGCCGGGGATCATGATGTTCTGCTTCAGAATGGTGTAGCGCTGGCCTTCAAATTCAATGACCATACCGGCGCGCATCTGGTTGGCTTGCATCTTCGCCATGGGAAGTCCTGCATCTTCGCGGTTGAAACGGGGCCGGCCCGGGCGGGCTGGCATATGCGCGCGGGTATAGGGGGCAGTGCCGGGCGCGGCAAGCTTTGGGCCGATTTGCCATGCCGCCAATCCGATCTAGGCTTACGCCAAGTTCCAAGGATCAGGAGGAGGCACGCCATGTCCGGCCGCACCATCATCCAAGGCGCGCTGCTGGCCGCGGGCCTCGCCGCCGCCACGCCTGCCGCCGCGCAATACCCCGAACCGCGCGAGGCGGTCTGGGTCGCGCGGGATTTCCGCTTCCACACTGGGGAGGTGATGCCGGAACTCCGCCTTGGCTATCTGACGATTGGTGAGCCCTCCGGCACCCCGGTGCTGGTGCTGCATGGCACGGCGGGGTCGTCGCGGAGCATGGTCTCGCCGGCTTTTGGCGGGCAGCTTTTTGGCCCAGGCCAGCCCTTGGATGCGGCAAAGCATTACATCATCATTCCGGATGCGCTGGGGGCGGGGAAATCCTCCAAGCCATCGGATGGGATGCGGGCGCGGTTTCCGCGTTTCAATTACGCCGATATCCTGGCGGCGCAGCACCGGTTGCTGACGGAGGGCCTTGGGATCAGCCATGTCCGGCTGATTATCGGCAATTCCATGGGCGGCATGCTGGCCTGGCTTTGGGGGGTGACCCATCCGGATTTCATGGACGCCATTGTGCCCATGGCCGCCCAGCCCACGGCCATGTCCGGGCGGAATTGGATGCTGCGGCGCATGATGATCGAAACCATCCGGCGCGACCCTGCCTATCAGGGGGGCAATTACAACAGCCAGCCGGCTTCGCTGTCGCTGGCCTTCCTGTTCTTCAATATCGCGACCAATGGCGGGTCCCAGGCGCTGCAAAAGGCGGCGCCTAGCCGCGCGGCGGCGGATGCCATCCTGGATCAGCGCCTGGCCCAGCCGGCTACGGCGGATGCCAATGACCTTATCTATATGTATGAGGCATCGCGGGATTATGACCCGGAACCGCTGCTCGGGCGGATCAGGGCCAGGGTGCTCGCGATCAATTCCGCCGATGATGAACGCAACCCGCACGAGACCGGGCTGATGGCAGCCGCCATGGCGCGCATCCCGCAGGCGCGGCTGCTGCTGATCCCCGGCAGCACCGATACCGCCGGCCATGGCACCGCCGGGCAGGCGCGGTTTTGGCGGGAGGAGCTTGCGGGTTTTCTGAAATCAATTCCCTAAAGATCAACGAACCGGGAGACAAAACATGCCATCACGTCGTCATATACTGAGCGGGCTTGCCGCCCTGCCCTTGGCCGCGCCGCGCCTTGCCCATGCGGCCTGGCCGGGGGATCGCCCCATCGAAATCATTGTGCCCTTCCCGCCCGGCGGTGGCGTGGACACCATGGCCCGCATGATCCTACCGGGGCTTCAGGCGCAGCTGCCGGGAGCACGCTTTGTGGTGGTGAATAGGGCCGGCGCCGGCGGGCAGCTTGGCTGGGAAGTGGCTTTTGCCGCCGCGCCTGATGGCTATACCCTGGCCGCGACTTCCGTCCCGGCCCTGGTGACCTATCCCATGGAACGGCAAACCAGATACCGGGCGCTGGAATTCACCTTCATCGCCAATGTGGTGGATGATCCGGGCGGGTTGTTTGTCGTGGCCAATTCACCGCTGCGGGATTTGCGGGACCTGATTGCGGCGGCCAAGGCGCGGCCGGGCCAGATTTCCTATGGCAGTACGGGCATTGGCTCGGATGATCATCTGCTGGTGATTGCGTTGGAGGAATTGGCCGGCGCGCCGCCAATGACCCATGCGCCCTTCAATGGCATGGCGCCGCTTTCGACCGCGCTATTGGGTGGGCATTTGCAGGTGGGCGCCTTCAACATGAGCGAGAGCCTCGCCCTGCTGCGTGATGGCAAGATCAGGTCCCTCGGCCAGGCGGCGGCAACACGCTGGGCCGGTACGCCGGATGTGCCGACCTTCGGCGAGCAGGGCTATAGCTTGGTAAGCGGGGCAACGCGCGGTGTGGTGGCGCCGCCTGGCTTGCCGGCAGAAATTCGCACGCGGCTGGAAGCGGCCTTCCGCGCGGCGCTATCTGATGCGAATTTTGTCAAGGAAGCCGAACGCCTCGGCCTGCCGCTGGCGCCACTGATCGGCGATGCCTATCGCGCCGAAGTGGAACGTAACGAAAAGGAATTGCGCGGCCTGTGGCAGCGCCGCCCCTGGAGGGAATCATGAAAGCCGCCCCGATGCTCCGCGTTGATCCCGCTGCCTTGCGCGGCCTGGTGCATGCCATGATCCGCGCTGGCGGCAGCGCGGAAGATGAAGCGGCAATGGTCACGGATCATTTGCTGGAATCGAATCTGCAAGGCCATGACAGCCACGGCATCATGCTGCTGGTGCGCTATGTGGAAAATCTGCGCGCCGGCAAACTCAATGCCGGTGCCATGCCGGAAGCGGTGCGGCAGGATGCGTCGCTCGCCGTGTTTGACGGCAAGATGGGCTATGGTCAGCGCATCGGGCGTATCACCATGGATTGGGCGATCAATGCCGCGCGCCAGCATGGCCATGCGGTGATGGCGCTGCGCAATGTGCATCATTTGGGGCGCATCGGCTCCTACGGTGAACAGGCGGCGCGCGCTGGGATGATTTCCGTCCATTTCGTCAATGGCGTATCCGGCCCCGGCGCGGTGGCGCCCTTTGGCGGGAGCGATGGGCGCATGTCCACCAACCCTGTTTGCGTCGCCGTGCCGGCGGTGGCGGAGGGCGAACACCCGCTGATCCTGGATTTTGCGACCGCGGCGATTGCGCTTGGCAAATGCCGTGTGGCCTTCAATGCCGGCAAGCCAGTGCCGGATGGCGCCTTGGTGGATGCCAAGGGCAAGCCCACCAATGATCCCGGTGTGCTGTATCGGGACCAGCCACGCGGCGCGCTGCTGCCCTTTGGTGGGCATAAGGGCTATGGCCTTGCGCTCATGTGCGAAATCCTGGCCGGTGCGCTGATTGGCGGCGTGACCGCAGCGCCGCATCACACAAAGGATGGCAGCATCGTCAATGGCTGGCTTGCCTTTGTGATTGACCCGGCGCGCTTTGGCGATCTGGCCGCCTTCCGTTCTGAAATGGCCGCCGTGATCGAGCATGTGAAAGCATCCCCGCCCGCTGATCCCGATCAGCCCGTGCTGGTGGCCGGTGAGAAGGAAAGGGCAACCCGCGCTGCACGATTGGCCGGTGGCATTCCGGTGGATGCCACCACCTGGGATATCCTTGCCGATACGGCGCGCAGCCTTGGCATCAATGCCATCCCAACGCCGGGCGCGTTTTAGCGCGTGCTGCGCCTGCTGCTGCTTGCGCTGAGCCTTTGCGGGGCGAGCGCTTATGCGCAAGCGCCGGATTGGCGCAGCGTGGCACCGCCCTTGCCATTAACTGCTCCTGTCACGCCGGCCGCAGCGCCGGTGGCGATAGGTGGCGCGGCTTGGGGGCCGTGGCGGAAGCTCTGCCGCGAGCAATGGGAAAGGCTGGACCGCGCACCACGGCGCGATTGCCTGAATGTTGCGGGCGTGGAGCGTGATGCACCGGCGCGTGCGACGCGCCTTATGCTGGCGCCGGAGGCGTTGCGCGGTGAAAGGCTGGCGGTACTGCGCCGCGATGATGGCGGCATTACCAGCTTCACGCATGAACCGCCCGATGCGGCGCGTGATGGCGCTCTGCTTCCCTGGCGGCGGCATTTTGAAAGCTGGAGCCTGACGGCGCGGCGTATCCCCGCGGGTGCGACCTTCGAATTGCCCGTGCCCGATAGCCCGCGCGGCGTGACCTGCCGTGCCGAGGGGCTTTCACGGATTGAAGCGCGCCAGGTGCTGGTGGCGATTTGCGCCGTGGAATTGGCTGGCCGGCTTGGCAATACAGGGCAGGAGGCGCGGATCGCCATGGCCGGGCGGATTGCGATTGATCTGCCAAGCGCGATGATTGTGGCGCAGGGCTATGCCTCAAGAATTGAGACCTTCGCGGGCGGGCGTTCCAATGGCGTGGTGATCACCGCGGCGCGGCATTGGTTGGAATAGCGCGGGTTATTTTCGCTGAATTTAAGGAAAAACTTGCGATTGGCTTGGGAAAGGCCCATATGAGGCGTGTCACCTCGTCCGGTTTGGGCGTTTCGGCCCGGCCCCATGAAGGTTTGGCGAGTATCCTCAAACCTGCTTCCCGTGCCTTCCCATGGTTGGGCTGTAGCGATGGTCGGCCCGTAGCGCGATTCCGCGCGTCGGCTTTTCTCAACCGGAGTAAACAGCATGGCAACCGGCACTGTAAAATGGTTCAACGCCACCAAGGGTTATGGCTTCATCCAACCCGATGATGGCAGCAAGGACGTCTTCGTCCATGTCAGCGATGTCCAGCGTTCTGGCCTTCAGGGCCTGAATGAAGGCGACAAGATTGATTTCGAACTGCAGAAGGGTCAGCAGGGCAAGATTTCTGCCGGCAATCTGCGCAAGATTTGATCTTGGCTTGCGGCGCATAGAGTGTTTTCGGGTCATAGTCGTTTACCGGCAACACTCTAAACTTTGATTCGGTCGCATTTTCCGAGTCGCCAAGTGATTCCACTTGGCTTGAAAATGCTCCGTGGCACCGCGATTTTTGGGGCGGGGCGGCTTTTGCTGCCCCGTTTTCTTTTCGCATTTGGAGAGGCGGCATGGCGCGCAAACCGAATTACGGGCAGAACCGGGCCGATGTGAACCGGGCCAAGCAGGCGCGCAAGGAAGCGAAGCTTGAAGCGCTGAAGGAAGCGGTGGCGCGGCGCAAATCGGGCGAAGACCCGCAGTATGCCGAAGGCGACGCAGATAAAGACGTGAAGACTGAAGGAGAACACCATGGCCAATAAGCCAGGAACCCAAGCGCGCTTTGTGCTGTTTGATGTGATTTATGAAGACGGCAGCCGCCGTTCCAACCGCAAGGTGCCGGCGGAATTGCTCGGCGGGCTTGATGGTGACTTGCCGGCGCAGAAGGAAATTGAAGCGCAGGACAATGAAATCGCGAAGGCATCCGGCAAGGCTGCTTTGCGTATTGCTTCCATCCAAAGGGTGGGTGGGAAGAAGCGGTAGGCCATTTGGGTGAAAGTTCTGCCTTGCCGCTTGGTTTCACGCATGCAAGATAAGCGCTGAAGATAAATACGCGCTCTGCGCTGCCCTTTTTGACCTATCCGGGATTCTACGTGATGCCGACTGACGCCGAATTGCTGTCTCGCCTGACCGCCCTGGGCCATGCCCTGCCCCCTGCGGCCACACCCGTGGCGGAGTTCATCCTGTGGCGGCAAGAGGGCAATTTGATCTTCCTCGCGGGCCAGATCTGCGAACGCAACGGTGCGCCCTACCCCACCGGGGTTTATGGCAAGGATGTTGACCTTGCGACAGCGCGCGCTGGCGGGCTTGCGATCGGTCTACAGCTTCTATCCACGCTCCGCACGGCGCTTGGCGGCGACCTTGGCCGCGTCCGTCAGGTGGTCATGGTGCGCGGCTTCGTCACCGCGGCACCCGGCATGGGCGATTATCCCAAGGTGATCAACGCCTGTTCGGAGCTGTTCATCGCGCTTTGGGGTGAGAATGGCCGGCATGCCCGGACCTCAATCGGCGTGGCGCAACTGCCGCTCGATGCGACGGTGGAGATTGACGCGGTCTTCGCTGTGGATTGAGTGTGTCCCTGCGCGCCCTCAGTTGCTGCTGAGGGCGGCAAGGGGGATGCGATGACCGATACAGCAAAGAATGAGGCCCGCATTCTGGGGCCGCGGCCAGGCAAAAGCCCATCGCTGCCGGTGGAGAAGGTGCCGCTTATTCCGGCTGAAACCTGCCGCGCCCAGATTATTGCAGTGCTCTCCGCCTGGGGCATGGACCCGAAACTGGTTGCAACCACCGCCGAGGTCATGATCGAAACCGATCTGGCCGGCGTGGATAGCCATGGCATTTCGATGCTGATGGATTATGATGAATCGCGCCGTAAGGGGAAGCTCAACCTGGCCGCGCGCCCGCATATCGTGCGGGAGAATATCGTGACCGCGCTGGTGGATGCCGATGCCGGGCTTGGCCATCCCGCTTCGGTCTTCGCCATGGAATTGGCGATGGCCAAGGCGAAAATCGCCGGTGTTGGTGTGGTGACCGTGCGCAATTCGCACCATTTCGGCGCCGCCGGCCATTACGCCGCCATGGCGCCGCGCGAAGGGCTGATTGGCATGGTCACCAGCGCCACGCGCACCATTGGCGTGGTGCCAACGCGCGGCGCCGTGCCGGTGCTGGGCACCAATCCACTCGCCTTCGCCGCACCGGCTGGACGCAATCGCGCCTTCCGCCTGGATATGGCCACCAGCACCACGGCGGCGAATAAGGTGAAGGTCTATGATTTGCGCGGCAAACCTTTGCCCGAAGGCTGGGTGCTGGATGGCACCGGCCAGGCGGTGACAGATGCGGCGCGCGCCTGGGATATCATCAAGAACCAACCCATGGGCGGCCTGACGCCCGTGGGCGGCACGCCGGATATGGCGAGCCATAAGGGCTATGGGCTTGGGTTGATGGTGCATATTCTGGGCGGCGCGCTATCGGGCGCTTCTTTCTCCCCCATTCGCGTGCGCACTCAGCGCCCGGAAGACCCCGACAATCTCGGCCATTTCTTCATGGCGATTGACCCGAAAGCCTTCCGAGACGAAGGCGCCTTTGAAGCCGATTTGGATGAGGTGGTGGATGTGCTGCATGCAACACCGCCCACCGATCCCGCACTGCCCGTGCTTGTGCCCGGCGACCCTGAGGCGGAATCGCGTGAAACAAGGCTGCGCGATGGCATTCCCGTACCGGAAAGCCTGCAGGCGCGTATTCGGGATGTCTGCCTGCGCAGCAATGCGGAATATCTGTTGGGATAGGAAGGAAATACGCCATGATGAAACGTCGCGATATGATGCTGGGCGCGCTGCTTGCCGCGCCCGCGCTCTCCGTGAGCGCGCAAGGCGCGCCAATACGCATGGTGATTCCCTTTGCACCCGGTGGGGCGACGGATGTGATTGGCCGCATCCTCGCACCCGGCATGCAGGAAGCTTTGGGTGGTGCGCCCGTGGTGGTGGAAAATCGCGGTGGTGCAGCCGGGCTTTTGGGCGCCGAGGCCGTGCTTGGCGCGCCGCCGGATGGGCAGACCATCACGCTATTTACCATCACCAACGCTGTGCTGAATGCCGGTATGGTCAAGAACGCGCGACAAGACCCGCGCAATGGTTTCGCACCTGTCTCCCAAGTGATTTCCATGCCCATGGTGCTGACCGTGGGCAAGCATGTGCCCGCGCAGAATTTGCAGGAATTCATCGCCCTGATGCGCGCGCGGCCTGGGCGGCTGACCTATGGTTCGTCCGGCACCGGCGGCATCAATCACCTGGGGTCGCATTTGCTGAATATGCGCACCAATACGGAAGCGGTGCATGTGCCCTATCGCGGTGCGGGGCTGGTTTTCACCGATATGATCGCCGGCAATGTGGATTTTTTGACCGAGGGCATAGCCTCCCAACAGCAGCATGTGCGTGCCGGGTCCATTCGCGCGCTGGCGGTGCTGTCACGCGAAAGAAGCCCCTTGCTGCCCGACGTACCCACCGCGATCGAACAAGGGCTGCCGGATTTTGAGATCATGAATTTCATGGGCATTTTCGTCCATAAGGCGACGCCCGCAGCACAGATCGCGCGCCTGGAAGCGGCGACGCGCGCGGCGGTCGCCAATCCCGCCATTGCGCAAAAGCTGATCGAAGCCGGCACCGATCCGGTCGGCAGCAGTGCTGCTGATTTTAACAGCTTTTGGCAGGCGCAATTGGCACTGTGGCTGCCGGTGGTGGAGGCTTCCGGCGTGAAGCTCGATTAGCGTAGAAGCACCGCGTGGAACCGATTGCGCTTTACATCCATTGGCCGTTTTGCGCGGCCAAATGCCCCTATTGCGACTTCAATTCCCATGTCCGTGACAGGGTGGATGAGGCACGCTTTCGCGCGGCCTTGCGGCGTGAATTGGCGCATGAGGCGGCGCTGATGGGTCGCCGCCCGCTAGCGAGCATTTTCTTCGGCGGCGGTACGCCAAGCCTGATGTCGCCCGAAACAGTGGCGGCCTTGATCGAGGATGCCACGCGTTTCTTAGACCCGCTGCCCGATATCGAAATCACGCTCGAAGCCAACCCCACCAGCGTGGAAGCGGCGAAGCTCGCAGCGTTTCGGGATGCGGGGGTCAATCGCGCGAGCCTTGGCGTGCAATCCCTGAATGCCGAGGCTTTGGGTTTTCTTGGCCGCAAGCATGACGTGGCACAGGCAATCACCGCACTGGAAGCGGCGCGCGGTATTTTCCCACGCCTTTCCTTTGATTTGATCTATGCAAGGCCGGGCCAGCAGGGAGCCGCCTGGCGTTCAGAACTGCGGCAGGCCTTGGCGCTCGCGGCTGATCATCTTTCGCTTTATCAATTGACGATTGAACCAGGCACGCAGTTTGAAACGCTCTATCGCCGAGGCGCCTTTGCGCTGCCGGCTGAAGATGATGCGGCGCGGCTTTATCTGGCAACGGCGGAAGAAGCGGCGCGCTTTGGGCTGAAGCCTTATGAAATCAGCAATTACGCCAAGCCAGGTGCGGAAAGCCGGCATAATCTGGCTTATTGGCGCTATGGCGATTACTTGGGCATCGGCGCCGGGGCGCATCAGCGCGTGTTGCGCGGGGGCGCCATCCACGCCACGCGGCGCCATCGCGCGCCGGAGGAATGGCTCCGCCTGGTGGAAGCCCAAGGCCATGCGGCGGTGGATGTGGAAACCTTGAGCCCCGCGGAAGTGGGGCGGGAGGCGATGCTGATGGGGCTCCGCCTGACGGAAGGCGTAAACCCGGCCCGAATCGAAGCCCGCGCCGGGCTTGCCTTTGCCGAGGTGGTGGACCCGGCCATGCTGGCGGCCTGCCTGGACGAGGATTACCTATTCTGGGGCGAAAATGGCCGGCTTTGCGCAACCGGGGAGGGGCTTTTGCGCCTGGATTCCATGCTGCCGCTGCTGCTGCGCTGATAAAACTTGATCCTTCCTGAAGAAGCCGTAAAAATATGGTTGATGACGATCACCCATGCCCCCGAACCACGCAGCGCGATCGAAGCCGCCGGCAGCCTGCCGGATCTGGAGCTTGATATCGCGACCGTCGCCTTGCAATTGGCGCGGGTGGATGCGCCTGAGGCAGATTGGCGCAAGGTAGCGGCGCATTTTTCCGATATCGCGCGCAAGGTGGTGGATGCTGCCAGCATGGATGGCAAGGCCGATGGCGGCGATCTGGAAGCGCGTCGGCTGATCCTTTCTGAAACGCTGCATGGGCATTTTGGCTATCAGGGCGATTCCGAAACCTATGAGGATATGGCGAATGCCAATCTGATCCATGTGGTGGAACGCCGGCGCGGATTGCCGGTAGCGCTTGGTATTTTGTGGTTGCATGCCGCCGATGCCGCCGGATGGGGCGCTTTTGGCGTGGATTTCCCCGGCCATTTCCTGCTGGCTTTGGAAGGGCCCAAGGGCAAGCTTATTCTCGATGTCTTTGCCGGCGGCAAGGTTCTGGAAGCGCAGGATTTGCGCGCGCTGCTGAAGCGCGTTGAAGGCGAAAAGGCGGAACTCCGCCCCGGTGTGCTGCGCCCCATGACGCGGCGCGAAGTGCTGCTGCGGTTGCAAAACAACATCAAGCTGCGGCGCTTGCGCGGCGGTGATGTGAAGGCGGCGCTTTCGGCGACCGAAGACATGCTGCGCTTGGCACCCGATCATGCGGCGCTGTGGCGCGAAGCGGGGCTGATGAACCAAAGGCTGGAACGGATTGGCGCGGCACTCGGCTGCCTGGATCGCTTCCTGGAATTGGTGCCGGAAGGCGAAGCCGCTGCCCGCGTGCGTGCCCTGGCCGGCGAATTGCGCCAGCGCCTGAATTGACGCTGACCATATCGCCAGCACGCATTGGCAAGGCTAGATTGACCCCATGACCCAAGCCCGCCCGCGCGTTGCCCTTTTCGTCACCTGTCTGGTGGATCTTTATCGGCCAAGCGTCGGCTTTGCCGCCATCAAGCTGCTGGAAGAAGCCGGCTGCCAGGTGGAAGTGCCGCCCAGCCAGACCTGCTGCGGCCAGCCCGCCTATAATTCCGGCGACCGCGCCAATGCCAAGGCTTTGGCCCGCGCGGTAGTGGATGCCTTTCAGGGCTATGATTATGTGGTGGCCCCGTCCGGCTCCTGCGCCGGCATGATCGCGCATCACTATCCCGCACTTTTTGATGATGACCCGCATTATCGTGGCAAATCGGAAGCACTCGCTGCGCGCACGCATGAGCTGGTATCTTTCCTGACTGATGTGATGGGCATGGAAAAGGTCGCGGCGCGGCTGGATGGCAGCGTGACCTATCATGATTCCTGTTCGGGCCTTAGGGAAATGGGCGTGAAGGCGCAGCCGCGCAAATTGCTCAAGACCGTTGAGGGGCTCAGCCTGATCGAATTGGCGGAACCGGAAATCTGCTGCGGTTTTGGCGGGACGTTTTGTGTGAAATATCCGGATATTTCGGTGCGTATGATCACCGATAAATGCCGCGATATTCAGGCGACCGGGGCGGGCACCTTGCTCGCGGGCGATATGGGCTGCCTGTTGAACATGGCGGGGCGGCTGAAGCGCGAAGGGGCTTCGGTGAAGGTGCGCCATGTGGCGGAAGTGCTTGCCGGCATGACACGCGATGCCGCGCCGATTGGCGACGCGAAGAAGGACTGATTATCGCGCGCGCGTGATGGGGGCGTTTTTAGAGTGCGCG
>JBIKWX010000264.1:0-5025 GCA_044356095.1 Roseomonas sp. | reverse complement strand
CACCAGCATGAACCCGCCGCCGACCCCCATGATGGCAGAGAGAACGCCAATGCCAAAGCCAATCGCGAGTGGCGGAATCACTGAAATATAAAGCCTGGAATCACGAAAGCGCAGCTTGAAGGGCAGCCCATGCAGCCAGGTATGTTCATGGAGCTTGCGCCGCGGCGCCGTACCGCGCCGGCGGCGCAGTAGCGCGGTGACACTTTCCCGCACCATCAGCGCGCCGACAATGCCAAGGATCACGACGTAAAAAAGTGAGACCGCGACATCCACTTGGCCCCAGCGCTTGAGCAGCGCAAAAATCTGTACCCCAAGCGCGGAGCCTAAAAGCCCACCCGCGAAAAGCGTGAGGCCCATGCGCCAATCCACATTGCCGCGTCGCCATTGCGCAATCAGGCCAGAAATCGAAGCGCCCAAGGTTTGATTGGCGCCGGAAGCAACCGCAACGGCGGAAGGAATGCCAATCAGCATCAAAAGCGGCGTCAACAAAAACCCGCCACCAACGCCAAACAATCCCGAAAGCCAGCCCACGCCAAAGCCAATGCCAAGCAGCAGCAGGGCATCCACACTCATCTCAGCGATGGGCAGGTAGACCTGCATCGCGAATCCAATCAGTCAAACGTGAGCCTTGTGCGAAGCTTCAACCTTGCGGCGGAACCCTGCAAGAGACTTATCGGCGCGTTACAAGGCAGGAATGCGGCAGCGGGCCTAACGGCGCGTGGCGAAAGCGACCAATGCCAGGAAAAACAACCCGAGCAGCGCAAAACCGGCAATCGCGAAGGGCGGCCCGATACCATCCGCCAGCGCCCCCAAGACCAGGACACCAAGCGGCCCGGTGCCGATACAGGTGGTGGTCAGGCCAAGGATACGTGATCGCGCCTCCACCGGGGCCTGCATCATCACAATGCCGGTTTGCAGGCTGGCAAAGGCCGCCGTGCCAAAGCCGCCCAGCATCAAGAACAAAGCCGCAAGCCAGAGTGAGGGCGCCAAGGCGGCCAGTGTCAGCACAGACAGAAAGGCGGTCGAGCCCAGCAGCAAAAGCCCCCTGCCCGCCTGCGGCCCTCGACGCAGCGCCAGCGCCAGGCCAGAAATCAGCGCGCCCAAGGGTTCGGCCGCAGCCAGAAAGCCGATTTCAATCGCGCTGGCGCCAAAGGCACGGTCGCCAAAGGCCGGCAGGATGGAATTGTAGGAAAAGCCAAAGATATTCATCACCAGCGTCACGCCAAGCACCGCGCGGAGTGCGGGATGGGCAAGCGCCATCCGCAACGCCTCGGCCACCTCAGCAAACAGGCGGCGCGGCACAAAGGCACGGCGCGGTTGGGTATACTCCACCGTGGAAACCAGCGTCAGCGCAATCAGATAAAGCGTGGAGGCAATCAGATACGCCGCAGTGACGCCAAGCGTTTCATAAAGCACGCCCCCCAGCATGGGGCCGATCATGCGGGTTGTGCTGCCTGTGGTCGTGTCAAAAGCAACGGCGGGGACAATGCGCTCTGGCCCCGCGGTTTCGGCCACCATGCGCCGGCGCGTGGCGAGTTCATTGGTCCAAACCAAGCCGCCGATCAGCCCATTGACCCAAAGATGCCAGAGCGAGAGCCAGCCCAAGGCCGAAAGCGTGGCGATGGCAATGGCGCCAAAGGCGGTCAAAGCCTGGCCGGCCATGAGCAAATATTTGCGATTGAGGCTTTCCGCCACCGCGCCCGAAAGCGCCCCCATCAGCAGCATCGGCAGGGCGCGCGCCATCAGCACGAGCGAAACCGCGAAGGCAGAGCGCGTCAGCTCATAGGCGTAAAGCCCGCTGACCAGCATTTCCACCCACCGCATGGAATTGGTCAGCCCGCCCGCGCCCCAAAGTTTCAAAAAGGCGCGGTCGGAAAGCAGAACCCTGAGCGGCGCGGGATCAGCCATGACGCCGCGCTGCCCTTATGGTCTCAATAGCCTGAATCACCCAAATGCAGCAGCGGGAAGGCACTGAAGACATGCGGCGCATTGGTGGCCAAGGCGCCTGAATGGATAAAGCTTGGATTGAGTTCGCTGAATTTCGTCGCACCCAGCAAGCCCATGGTGGTGTAGATCTCGGTCTCCATGATCTCCAGCATGCGCTGCACGCCAGCCGCGCCATCAGCTGCCAGCGCATAGCAGTAAAGCCGCCCAAGCCCGACCAGATCAGCGCCCAGGCAAAGCGCCTTCACCACATCAGTGCCGCGCGAAAACCCGCCATCAATCCAAACCTTCGCGCGCCCACCAACGGCCTGCACCACTTCCGGCAGCACATCCATCGCCCCCCGGCCATGATCCAATTGCCGCCCGCCATGGTTTGATACGTAGACCACATCAACGCCGTGGTCGCAGGCAAGCGCGGCGTCCTCGGCAGTCGCGATTCCTTTCAGGATCACGGGCATTTTGTATTTGGCCTTGAAGCGATCAATCTGCTTCCAGGAAAGCGCGGCCTGAAATTCAATGCCCTGCACCCGCGCGCGCCAGGGCTTCGCAAAGCGGCGCGCGATGTCGCGTTCACGCCGGCTATAGACCGCGGTATCCACGGTGAAGCAGAAGGCATCATAGCCGGCCGCGACCGAACGATCCGCGTAATCATCAATGAAGCTGTCATCGCCGCGCACATAAAGTTGGAAGATTTTGGGGCCAGGCGTATTCGCCGCCGTTTCCTCAAGCCCTGGCTTGGTCACGGAAGATACAATCAGCGGCACGCCAAAGGCCGAAGCCCCCTGCCCCGCCGTCGCCGCACCATTGGCGCCGAAGCTTTCCAGGCCGCCCACCGGCGCAAGGGCCACGGGCAGGCGAAGCTTCTTGCCAAACATCTCAGCCGTTGTGTCAATGGTCGAAACATCCCTCAGCACGCGCGGGCGGAACGCGAGTGTGTCCAGCGCCAGGCGATTGCGGCGCATGGTGGTTTCGGTTTCTGTCGCCCCGGTCAGGTAATCCCAGATATTGGCATCGAGCCGGTTTTTCGCCGCCTTGGCGAATTCGTGCATCGTCAGGAATTTGCCTTCAGTTTCACTCAGCATTTGATGTCTTCCCTACTTATCAACCGGCCAAAAATTCGCGCGTCCAGCGCGCATAATCATCCTCACGCATTGCGGCCTTCATCAGCGCCGCATCGGCAAGCCCGGGCAGTTTTCCGGGCGGCGTGCCATCGCGCAAGGCCTTGAGTGTCGCATGCACTGCCGCCATGGCAGCGAAGCTTGGCGCATGGCCCTGAAGGGCGATGCGCACGCCATGCGCCGCAAGCTTCGCCTTATCAGCAAGTGCCGGCGGCGTGCCGCCCAACATCAAGGGCACGCCATTGGCAGCGGCGTGCAGCGCGGCAAGCTGCGCCCAATCGGTCACACCGGTATAGAACAGCGCATCGGCACCGGTTTTGGCATAGGCGCGGGTCCGCGCCACGGCCTCATCCAGGCTCACCAGATTCACCGCGCTGGTGCGCGCCACAATCACAAGGCCGGGGTCTTCACGCGCCGCAAGGGCCGCATGGATCTTCCCAAGCCCGGCTTCCAGGCTGAGCAAGCCAGGCTCCCCAACTCCATGGGCGCGGGGAAGGTCCGTGTCTTCAATGGTCAGCGCCGCAACACCGGCGGCTTCCAATTCCTGCACGGTGCGCATGACATTCAGCGCATTGCCGTAGCCATGATCGGCATCCACCATCAGTGGCGGCGCTCCGGCGCGGCAGATGCGCCGCGCCTGTTCGGCGAATTCCGAAAGCGTCACCAGAATCAGGTCGGGCGCGCCCAAGACGGCGATGGACGCAATGGACCCCGCAAACATCGCGGTTTCAAAGCCAAGATCGGTTGCGATTCGCGCGGCAATCGGGTCATGCACGGAAGCCGGATGCAGGCAGGCACCGCCGGCCAGAATGGCGCGAAACCGTGCACGGCGCGCGGAGGTATTCATGATGGCGGCGTTCCCTTCCCATAGAGCGCGTTGCGTTCACATATGTTCACGCCACCCGCTCTACCTCGTTGTTTTTCGAGCATCTTCACACGTTCAGATGATACCATCTGAACGTGATCTGCTCTCATCGGCGGGGAGTGTGCAACCGCGCCAGGGGCTGGGCAAGCCGCCGGATCAGGAAAGAGCGAGGGAAATCAGCGCGGCAGCAAAAAGCGTGGTGGCGAACAGAAAGCCCATGCCCAAGGCCACAAGGACCAGCATGGCGCTTCGGTCAGAGCGGCGCGGCTTGCCTTCGGGCGAAATGGAAAGCCCCGCCTGATGCGGTGCTGCCGACAGGCGCCTGGTCGGCCCAGGCAGGAAGCCAGTAGATAGGGGCTGCCTTGCTGAATTGAGCGTGAGAGACATGACCCAACCTCCGGTAGGTTGAATACCGGTTTTTCCGATATAAAGTCAAGGCCTGATTTTGCGCTTCAACTTTCCGGAGCAATTTTGCGCATATCGGCCAGCAAGGCGCGGATGGCGGCCAATTGCTCACGCGCCGCTTCCGGATCGGCGGCCTCGGTCATGGTCCCGCCAGCGCTTCGCCAGATCTGAAAGGCAAAGCGCCCCTTGCTGGCAAGGTTGGAGGAATGGCCAATGCCGTCCAATTCGCGGGAGACAATTTCAAGCAGTGCGCCAAATTGTTCAGCAATCTCGCTGGCCGAAAGCGGCGCCTGGGCGATATTTTCCGAGGCGCTGCGCGGCATATCCGGCATGAGTTCAAGCAAGGAGAGATCAAGCGCCAGCAAGAGGCGCTTCAATGTCTCATGCCGCGGTCGTGTTTTTCCAGTTTCCCAATCGGCAACGGTTGCCTGAGAGGCACCGATCAGGTCCCCCAACGCCACTTGTGACAGCCCCTTGGCCCGCCGCGCCATGCGCAGGCGGCGCGACCATTCAGGTACTTCCGAGTCGGGAATTCGCAAAGCCATGCCCCTGTTCACCATTGAGTTTTGCACAAGTCCAAGGGGTTCTTCCTATATTGTGACGTTCCGACACGAATTTTTGTTGGTATGCTGCAAACCACGCACATAAGTCCCATTGCAAAGAGGCGAATAGGCTGAAGGTGATTCGCGGATT
>JBIKWX010000044.1:0-16841 GCA_044356095.1 Roseomonas sp. | reverse complement strand
ATACAAATACGAACAGCAGAAAAAGGCGAATGAGGCGCGCAAGAAGCAGAAGGTCGTCGAAATCAAGGAAATCAAGGTTCGCCCGAATATTGATGACCATGATTACGATGTGAAGATGAAGCAGATGAAGAACTTCATCGGCGAAGGCGACAAGGTGAAGGTGACACTCCGCTTCCGTGGCCGCGAAATGGCGCACCAGGAATTGGGCGTGAAGGTGCTGGAACGCATCCGCAATGACCTGATCGAATTGGTGCGGGTTGAACAAATGCCCAAGCTGGAAAACCGCCAGATGGTCATGGTGGTGGCGCCGAAATAGGCGCTGCCCTTTCCTGCGTGATCCGGGCGACGGGTCACGCTGCTTGCCTTTGGCTTTCCCTTGCCGCGCAGTGCTGCACCGCCCATAAGGCTTGCTCATCCGCCGCAGCCGAAGCACGCCATGCCTGAAAGCGCCCTCACAAAGCTGGAAACCGCCGCCGCCCGTAATCCTGACGGGGCGATGGAAATCCTCCTCGGGACCATGCGGCGCCTTGCCGCGGGCACAAGCCTTGAGGAGCTTGCGGCCCCCGAAGCGCCGCAGCCGATTGGCGTCTTGGCGACGCGGCTTGCGGCGGCCATGGGGCGGATCCTGACCAACCCCGCCATCCGCTTTGATGATAGCGCCTTGCTTCGCTTGGCCGCCACAGCACGCGTTGCGGATCATATCCATGCCATCAGCGGCTTTGGTACGTCGGACCATATTCTACGCGTACTAGGGGCAAGTGATACGGATGGCCTGAGGCGGCTATTGCAGGAAGACCGGCGCGGTTTCGCCAAGGCCTGGCTGGCGTTTTCGCTCGATTCCAGACTGCCGATAGATGTGCGGACCTTGCTGCAAGCGCCCGCGCCCATTGCGCTGCTGGCCGCCATGGGGCTGATTTCACAAAAGCCGATCCTGACCGAAGCCGGCCATGCACGCCGCGAAGCTCTAGTCAGCCTGGCCGGCCGGCTGAGGCCGGTAGCCCTGCCACTTTCAGTTGATCATCTGGTGCTCCTGTCCGCAGCTTGGATGCTTTGCTCCTATGCCGGGGGGCGCGACAAACACAGCATCAAGCCGGTGCTCAACCGCGTGCTGCGTCAATGGGGGGAAAGCATCGGGTTAAACGATGCAGCCCCACCCGCGATCCGCGCACTGAAATCCCGCCCAACGCTGCTGGTGGCGGCAGAGATTATGCACTCCAACCATGTGCAGTATCGCTATTTCGGGCAATATCTGCGCCAGCTTCGCCAGCGCTTCCACCTGATCTTGGTGACTGAGGGCACCCCCGCCGACGCCCATGTTCAAGCACTGTTCGACGAACACCATATCTTCAAGCGCGAGAGCGGCACGGGGTATTTCAACAGGCTCGCGGAGCAGATCAAATCCTTCGCCCCCGACATGATTTTCTACCTTAGCGTCGGCATGCGCCATTGGGGGCCAGTAATGGCCAATTTCCGTCTGGCGCCCATTCAATTTGTGGGGCTTGGTCACTGCGCTTCCACCTTCGTGGATACAATCGACTATTTCTTCACCGAGGAAGGCTTCGTTGGCGACCCGAACCTACTGTCAGAGCAATTGGTTCTGCTTCCAGATGATAGCCTGATTTTTGAAAGATCACCACATTACGCGCCGCTTCCGGCAAGCATTCGTGAAACCGCAAACCCTTTGCGCGTGGCGCTGGCTTCCAATCTATTGAAGCTCAATCCGCATTTCATTGGTGTCCTGCGCAAAATCAGGGACAGGGCGCGCCGGCCCGTGGAATTCCATGTCTTCCCGAATGTTGGCGGCCTTGAACTCCAGGCGACGCAACGGCTGTTCGATCATCATTTGCCGGGCAGCAAAGTTCATCCGATCAAGCGCTATAATGATTATCTGGCTGATGTTAATGCGTGTGACATCAATCTCAGCCCCTTCCCCTTTGGTGGTCTGAATGGTGTAGTTGATTCGTTTCGTCAGGGCATTCCGCTGATCACGCTGGAAGGGCCTGATTTGCCGGCGCGCCTTGACTCCATGATGCTGCGCCGGCTTGGTATGCCGGAATGGTTGATCGCGCAGAATGAGGAAGACTATATCGCGGCGGCGCTGCGCTTAATTGACAATGACGCTGAACGGGTTGCGCTCAGCCGACAGATCCTGGCCTTGGATGTGGAAAGCGTGATTTCGGGCGATGCATTGACGCCACTGAAGAGGGATGTGGTGGATGCCGTCTGGTGGATTTACCAGAATCACGAGGCGATCAAGGCATCCGGCCGCAAGGTGTTTCGGGCGGCGGATCGCAAGACCTTCCCGAATAGCTGAAGCGGGCGCTTTCAGCCGGGCGGTGCCGGCATTACATGCGCGTGATGTCCGAACCCGCCCTTGTCTGGTTTCGCCAGGATTTGCGCCTTGCCGATAATCCAGCGCTGCATGCCGTGGCCGATCGGCCCATCCTGCCGGTTTTCATCCTGGACCCGGAGGCCGCCGGCGCCTGGGGCGAAGGCGGCGCTTGCCGCTGGTGGCTGCATCACAGCCTGCTTGCCCTGTCGCGCGACCTGAAGCGCCTGGGGGCGCCGCTTTTGGTGCTGCGTGGCGCGGCGCTGGACCTGCTGCCCCAGCTGGCGGCTGAGCTTGGCGCCGATGAAATCCATGCCGGGCGCCTGACCGAGCCCTGGGCGCGGGCGCGTGACGCCAAGCTGGCCGAGGCCCTGCAAGCGGCCGGGCGGAAGCTGGTGCTGCATCGTTCGGCCCTGCTGCATGAACCGCATCTGGTGCGCACCGGGGCGGGCAAGCCCTATGCGGTCTATACCCCGTTTTCCCGCACGCTGTTCGGTTTTGGCGACCCCGCCGCGCCCATCCCGGCGCCGAAGCGCTTGCGGGCGGCGGCGGGTGCGCCGGCGGGGGTGGATATTCCGGCCCTCGGCCTGCTGCCGCGCCCGCCCGAGCCTGATTGGGCGGCGGGCTTTGGCGCCGTTTGGCAGCCAGGGGAGGAAGGCGCAGCGCAGCGCTTGGCGGATTTTCTGGCCTCAGGCGTCAATGCCTATGCGGATCGGCGGAACGAACCGGCGGCCAAGGGGGGGACCTCTGGCCTCTCGCCCCATTTGCATTTTGGCGAAATCTCCCCCCGTCAGGTCTGGGTCGCGGCACGGGCGGCGGTGCCCAAGGGCGGCGCGGGGCTCGAGACCTTCCTCAAGGAAGTGCTGTGGCGGGAGTTTTCGCATCATTTGCTCTGGCATCGCCCGGAAATGCCAGAGGCACCCTTGCGGGCGGAATTCGCGGCCTTCCCCTGGGCGCCGGATGCGGCACTGCTGCGGGCCTGGCAGCGCGGCCAGACGGGCTACCCCATTGTGGATGCCGGCATGCGCCAGCTTTGGCAGATCGGCTGGATGCACAACCGCGTGCGGATGATCACGGCTTCGTTTCTCGTGAAACATTTGCTGCAACCCTGGCAGGCAGGCGAGGCCTGGTTCTGGGATACGCTGGTGGATGCGGACCTCGCGGCCAATAGCGCGTCCTGGCAATGGGTTGCGGGCTGCGGGGCGGATGCCGCGCCCTATTTCCGCATCTTCAACCCGGTGCTGCAGGGCGAGAAATTCGACCCCGAGGGTGAGTATATCCGCGCCTGGTGCCCGGAATTGGCCAAGCTGCCCGCGCGCTTCATCCATAAGCCCTTTGAGGCGCCGGAGATGATCCTGCGCGGTGCCGGGGTTGCGCTTGGCCAGCATTACCCGAAGCCAGTGATTGACCTTGCCACCGGCCGGGCGCGCGCCTTGGCGGCCTTTGCGGGGCTGCGCAAGGCATGATCTCAGCGCGCAGGCTGCGTGATGCGGGCTTTTCCGGGCTGCGCGTGGTGGGCGACGTGCATGGCGAGGCCGAGGCGTTTGAGGCCGCCGTCGCCGGGGCGGAATCGCTTGGCCTTTTCGTCATCCAGCTGGGCGATCTGGTGGATTACGGGCCGGATAGCCCCGGCGTCCTGCGCCGAGCCTTTGCCATGCTGGATGCCAAGCGCGGCATTTTCCTGCTCGGCAACCATGAACATAAGCTCCGGCGCGCGCTGATCGGTCATGCCAGCGCGAAGCTGTTTGTGGCACCCGAAGGTTTGGGCCGCACACTTGAGCAATTGAACGCTGCCCCGGATCGCGAGGCTTTGGCAGCGCGTACAGTGGCCGAGATCGCCCGCGCGCCGGCCTGGCTCAGGCTGGGGCAGGCCATGTTCATCCATGCTGCCTATCATGACGCGATGCTATATCGCGCCCCGCCTGAAGATGCCGGGGTGCGCCGCCCTGATGGCCCGCTCTCGCGCGCCCTTTATGGGGAGGTGACAGGCCAGCGCGGGCCGGATGGCTACCCGATGCGCGCCACGCGCTGGGTTGGGCGGATACCGCATGGCATCACGGCCTATGTCGGTCATGACAATCGTTCGACCAATGGGCGGCCGCATGAGATGCGCGGCGCGCTGGGTGGGCGGGCGATTTTCCTCGATACCGGCGCGGGCAAGGGCGGCGCGCTCGCTTGGATTGATCTGCCGTTTGAGGCGCTGGAGCGCGATAGTGATGGTCCGGTCGTTACTGACAGTTCCCAATGGCAGCCCTGAAGCAGGCGCCCAATCAGAGAATGGGTTTGCAATAAAGCACTGTCTCCTCATTATGGATGGTGTAGTGACCAATATACATCTCATAGCAGCGAAAATTCTCCAGAATGAAGAACGGGATTTCGAAGATGTCGTTGGGCTTGTGGTAAAGGCTGATGGCTAGTTTAGGCCTGAATTTCCGGATCGAAGCCACAGCCCCCTTAAGCGCAGCTAATTCCGAGCCTTCAATATCCATTTTCAGAAAATTGAAGTCGGGGACTTCACCCTTCGCTACAAGTGCGTCCAACGACTTGAGCGGAACAGGCGCACTACCCGCGTTGAAACCGGGCGAGTAAGCGCCAAGGCGCATGGGGGCGCAGTCGACGTCGCGATCGGAGAGGCCATAGGGCAAGGCGTCGATGGAACAATCAGGATTCTGCGCGGCGTTGAATCTGACAACTTCAAGATGATCCTCAACCGGGTCGAAGGCGTAAACTTTGCCATTCGGACCGATGGCCTTGGCAAAGACAAGGGACGCATCGCCAAGACAGGCCCCGGCGTCAACGACGCAATCATTTTCCTCGGGCTGAATGCGAACGCCATCCTCGTTAAAAAAATATTGATTCCGGAAAAGGCAGTATTCCAATCCGAGACAATCCGCCAAATAGTGCTTGCCCATAAAATCAAAATCAAGATGTTTCAGATTGCCAAACATACCTCGTGTGGGAAGTTTGCTGGGCGTACCACCTTCCACACGCATATAGGCTTCCTGCGCTTCCCGCGACGTATCGTAAGATGTGGCAATGCGCATGCTGTGATGACCAGCAAGGCGGTAGGCAAGAATGGTCAAAAAGCGATGTTTCGATTTTTCACCATTCAGGAGCCGGTAAGCACGAAAGAGATCCTTGTATGTTTCAAAAAACCAGGAGAGCCAGACTACTCGTTCGGGTACATTGAAAAAATTCGACCGGTCAACACCATCGAAATTAAATCTTGCCGCATCAAAATTATCTTGAAACAGGTTAAGCTTGAGAGCACGGATACTCTCAAACAAGACTGCCTCCTTGAATTCAGTCTCGGAGTTTGGCGGATTTTCAAACATGCTTTTTACCCTTCAAGACACGAACATTGTTTAGCATAACGAGGATTTCTTACCATAAAATTCAGAAAAATCACGAAAATTCGTGGCCTTCATTGGTCTGTCATTGCCGACCCCTGCGCTGTTGCCGCAGATCGGCGTTTGCGACCCCACGCAAAAAACCAACCCGGGGCCGGGCAAGCGCACGCGCCGAACATAGGATAACCCTTGAACCAGGGCGCCTGATGATATCGGGCACCGACGGGCGTACGCGAAAACCTCACCCCCATAGCTTCGGGTTCGCCAAATCCCGCGCAATGCGCTCAGCCGCCGCGTCCAATAGCGCCTCACCTTTCGCGGGCGTTGCGCTGCGTGCATCGCCGATCACGCCATTGGGGCTGAGTTCCTTGAAGGAACGGCGCCGCGCCAAGGCAGGCGGCTGGCCTTCCACTCGCGTGCTATGCGGGCCGTGCTGTTCGGCAAGCCGCGCCGGGCGCACCGCTTCGGGCATCAGGGTCATGACCATGGAAGCCTCGGCCTCGCACGCATGGAGCACATTGGATTGGCGTTCCAGAATGGGGGCGAAGGCGTCGCCCGCCATGTGCCAATAGGTCGCGGCCGCAACCGGAATGCCGCTTTCGGCCTGCGCATCAACGGCGGCAACGGCAACGGCTTCTGCATTGCCGCCATGGCCATTCAGCAGCATGGCGCGCTTGAAGCCGGCGCGCGCGGCTGAGCGCACAATGCCGCGCAGCACGCCGCCAAATGCCGCGTAATCCAGCGTGACCGTGCCACCGAAGGGCACGTGATGTTCCGCCAAACCAGTCCAGACACAAGGCGTGACCACCACCTGTTCGCCGGCGGCGGCCATGCGCCGTGCCACGCGATGCGCAACACCCGTGGCGCAAATGATATCAACGCCGGTCGCGAGTGCTGGGCCGTGCTGTTCCAGGGATGCCACCGGAATGATCACCAATGCCCCCGCCGCCGCGCGGGCATTGAGTTCTTCCGAGGTCATTTTCATCCATTCGATTTCGGTCGTCATCAGCATCACTCCGCAGTTGCACCGGATTGTTCGACAAGATCGCGCCAGATCGGTTCCTGTGCGCGCCAGAATGCGCCGAAAGCGGCGGGGCTGGGATCGGTCATGGCCAAGATGCTGAGCGGCTTGAGTCGCGCCGCCAGCGCCTCATCCGCCATCACGCGCGTCAATGCCGTGTGCAGCGTATTGATTGGCCCAGGCGGTGTGCCGGCCGGGGCGACGACTGCGAACCAGTTCTGCGCATCAATCCCGCTACCGGGTAGGGCTTCCGCCATGCCAGGCACATCAACCAATTCGGGGACAAAGGTGATGCGTTGGGCGCTGCCAACGGCAAGCGGCCGGAAGCGGCCTTCGCGAACATGCGGCAGCAGCGCAGGGATCGCATCAAACATCATGTCAATCGTGCCCGCGGCCAGATCCTGAATGGCGAGAGAGCCGCCGCGATAGGGCACATGGGTGATTTGAACGCCGGTCGCGCGATTGAGTTTTTCCAGGAACAAATGACTGATCGTACCAGTGCCGGAAGACCCCATGGTGACACGCCCCGGATTGGCGCGCGCAAAGGCAACCAATTCAGCCAAGGTCCGATAGGGCCTTTGGCTATTCACCACCAATAGGATGCTGAATTGTCCAACGCGCGTAATGGGCGCCAGATCGCGCAGGGGGTCTATCGGCATTTGCGTGCGATACAAAAACTTATTCGCCGCCAAAACAGTGGCGGAGGTAAAGAGCAGCGTATGGCCATCCTTCTCAGCCTGAGCCACCGCGAGCGCACCAAGATTACCGCCCGCGCCGGGGCGATTATCTACCACCACCGGCTGTCCGAGTACGACCGCAAGGCGTTCAGCCACCATGCGCGCTGTAATGTCATTGGCGCCACCAGGTGCGATAGGCACAATCAGCCGCACCGGGCGGGTTGGAAAATTCTGCGCTTGCGCGGCGCTGGCGGCGAAGACGGCGCTGGCGCCGATCAGGGCCGCGCGACGGGAAAAGCTCATGGGGGGACCTCCGGCTTGGAAGCTGGAAGGCTAAGCCGGAAATGGGCTGGAAGAAAACAGGCGAATCAGCCCCGCATCGCCGGCCCATCCAGAAATTCCCGCGCCTTGGCGCGCATCGCCGCAAGCTTTTCGGGCTTCAGCTTGCGCAAACCCATCACCGGCATGGCCATGCGCGGGTTGCGCGCAAATTCCTCCGCATGGCGGGCGATGAAATCCCAGTAGAGGAAATTGAACGGACAGGCGCGTGGCCCCACCGCATCCTTCGCATCATGCGCGCAGCCGCGGCAATAATCACCCATGCGGTTGATATAGGCCGCCGATGCCGCATAGGGCTTGGACGCCATGACACCGCCATCGGCATATAGCGCCATACCCTGGGTATTGGGCAATTCCACCCAATCAAAGGCATCGGCATAGACGGCAAGATACCAGCGATTGACCTGATGCGGATCAAGCCCCGCGATGAGTGCGAAATTGCCAGTGATCATCAGGCGTTGGATGTGATGCGCATAGGCGTGATCGCGCGTCTGCCCGACCGCTTGCGACATGCAGCGCATGGAAGTTTCCGCGCCCCAATAAAATGCCGGCAAGGGGCGCTGGGCGGTAAGCGCATTGCCTGCCGCATAGCCTGGCATCAGCAGCCAATAGAGCCCGCGCACATATTCGCGCCAGCCGATGATCTGGCGAATGAACCCCTCAACGGCATTGAGCGGGGCCTTGCCATCGCGCCAGGCTTGCTCAGCCGCCACACAAATCGCGCGCGGATCGAGCAGGCCGATATTGAGGCTGGTTGAAATCAGTGAATGGAACAGAAAAGGCTGATCTGCGGCCATGGCGTCCTGGTAATCACCAAAGCGCGGCAGGCGATCACGGATGAAGGCGCGTAGTGCGGCTTCGGCATCGCGCGCAGTGACCGGCCAGGCGAAGCTCTCTGCCGCGCCGAAATGCGCGCCGAAGCGTGTGCTGACCAGTGCGATCACCTCGCGCGTGATGTCATCTGGCGGAAAGCGCGGCGCAGCGGGGGGTGTGACGCCGGCGGGTAGTGAAGCGCGGTTTTCGGCATCGTAATTCCAGGCGCCGCCGGCGGGTTCATCGCCTTCCATCAGCAGGCCGGTTGCGCGGCGCATTTCGCGATAGAAAAACTCCATCCGGTATTGCTTGCGCCCCTTGGCCCAGGCGCGAAAGCGCGGCAGGTCGCAAATAAAGCGATGATCAGCACGGATTTCGACCGGCAGGCCAAGGGTTTTTTCCCAAGCCTCCATATCCTGCAAGACGCGCCATTCACCGGGATGGGTGGCGATGATGCGCTCTGGGCGATGCCGCGCGACGGCACGCGCCACTTCACCCGCGAAGCTTTGCGTATTCGCGGGGTCATCCAGGCGGATGTAATCCACGGCCACGCCGCGCGCTTCCAAGGCGCGGGCGAAATGGCGCATGGCGGATAGGATCAGGATGATCTTTTGCGGGTGGTGCGGCACATAGGTGCATTCCGCCATCACCTCCATCAGCAATAAGCGGTCCCGCTTGGGGTCCAGACCCTCAAGCGCCGAGACACCGGGCGTCAATTGATCGCCCAGCACCACGCGCAGCGCGGCGGTTTTGCTCATCCGATCAGCTCATAGGTAACGGCGCTGCCATCCTCGCCCTTGGTGGAGAAGCCCACCCAGCGGCCTGCGGCATCATAGCGCGCCACGGCTTCAACCGCGCCATTCAGGGTGAATTGTACGCCGCCATTTGGCACTGCGCTCCGCGCGGCAGCACCGGGGATCAGCGTGCAGGTCAGCGGGCGGATCAAGGGGCGGGCGAAATGCGCGCCATTCCACCAGGTGAGTGGCGCAGCATTGGCGGGCAGGCGTGCGGCACCCTCCGGCCCCTCAGCCATTAAAGCGCCGCCCTCGGCCACCACGCGCGCTTCGGTCACGGTGCCATTGCGGTCATGGCGCGATGTCAGGCGTTGCAGCCGGTCATTCGCCCATTCTTCGGCGATGTCATGACGGAGCCGAAACACGGTGAAGCCGGCAAGTTTCACCTGCAGGGCGATTTCGGTCTGTACGGAAAGCTTCGCGGCATTGCCGGAAAGCCGCACCTGATGCGTGCCAATCTCTCGGCCTTCACGCAATACGCGAAACCGCACGGCGCCGGGGGCGGCCAGTGCTGCCATGGGCAGCAAGGCGGGCAGCGCGAGAAACGCACGCCGCAACATCAACCGCGGCTCCGCACAGTGGAACGGCCACCATCCACGGCCATGATCTGGCCGGTGATCCAGCCCGCCTGATCCGATAGCAGAAAATCGGCGAGGGCAGCGGCATCCTCGCCCTCTCCCAGTCGGGGGATTGGGTGTTGTTTGGCGATGGCATCGGCCATTTGCGCATTCGCGAGCAAGGGTGCCGCCATGCTGCTGCGCGTCAGTGATGGCGCGATGCAATTGATGCGAATGGCGGGCGCCAATTCGGCAGCGAGTGCGACCGTCAGGCCCTCAATTGCGCCCTTGGCGGCGGCAATCGCGGCGTGGTTGGTGAAGCCCGCCCGCGCCGCGATGGACGAAAACAGCACGACGGAACCGCGGCCTGCTGCCAGCGCATCCTGCGCGGCCTGGATGGCAAACAGGGCCCCCAGGGCATTCAGGCGAAAGGCGCTCAACATATCCGCCTCGGTCACGCGCTTGAGCGGCTTCAGCGCGATAGAACCCACGCAATAGGCCAAGCCTGCCAAGGGCGTGCTGGCGGCGGCCACCGCGCTGCGAAGCGCGGCCGCGTCTTCGACATCGGCGGGGATCGCCTGGCTGCCGGGGATTTCGGCGGCAAGGGCAGCAAGCCGCGCGGCATCGCGCGCCACCAGCACGGGGCGCTGCCCGCGCGCCGCCACGCGCCGCGCCAGCGCCGCCCCCACCGCGCCGGTCGCGCCCAGGATCAGGATTGTCGGCTGTGTCATGCTGCCCTCCGCTTGCCTGTCACCAAATGGTCATGCGCCGCCAAAGCGGGAGGGGCGCGACAAGCCGCGCTCGCCGTGCCAGTATGGTTGGCGATGCGTCAACTCCTGCTGCTGCGCCACGCCAAATCCGCCTGGGATGACCCGGCGCTTGCCGATCATGCGCGGCCCTTGAACGGGCGGGGCCGGCGCGCGGCAGCGGCGATGGCGAATGCGATGCGCGGCCTGGGCCTTTCGCCGGATGTGGTGCTGGTGTCGTCTGCGCGGCGCACGCTGCAAACGCTGGAAGCGTTCCTGCCTTTGCCCGATAGCCCGATCATCGAACCGATGGATGAGCTTTATTTGGCGTCCTGGCAGAATCTGCTTGGGCTTTTGCATCGCGTGCCGGAAACCGCGCGAAGTGTCCTGCTGATCGGCCATAATCCCGGCCTGCATGATCTGGCACTCGCCTTGACCGGCGCGGAGTCCATGGCGCGCAACCCGGAGGCGCGGCGCATGGCGGGTGCTTTCCCGACCGCGGCTTTGGCGGAATTCAGCGTCTCCAGCCCCTGGGCGGGGCTCGGGGAAGGCGGCGGTCGGCTGGTGCGCTTCATGATCCCGGCCGATTTGCCGGAAATGGCGGAATGACCCCCGAAGGCCGAGAGGGTGGCGCGCCTGGGGCCGAAGCATCGGAAGCGCCCCCGGAAGCTCCGCTTAGTCTGGAATTCGTGCTGCCGGTCACGGAAGCGGCGCGGCTGGCGCGCTTTCCCATCCTGGCAGCACTGCGCCAGGGCCGCATCAGCACCAGCACCGAGGAACTGCACTGGCTGGATACGCCGGACGGCGCCCTGGCTGCCGAGGGCAGGCTGGTTGAGGCGCCAAAACGCGGGCCAAGGCGGCTGATGGCCCTGGCGCCGCCAGCCGAGGCTCCCTGGCATCCGGGCCAAATACTGCCCCCCGTGGCGATTCTCGCCCCACATGAAACGCCCGCAGCGGCTGAAGGCGCGGCGCTGATGCCGCTTGCTGCCTTGAGCGGCAAAAGGCGCAGCCAGCGCCTTTTGATCGGCGATGCGGTGGTGGTGCTGCACCTGATCCAAGGGCATTTTCGTACGGTGGCGGCGGAGCGCGAGGTGGCGCGGGTGCTGCTTTCCGGCACAGCCCCCGCCGTGCTGGATCTCGCCCGGCGCCTTGCCGCTGCGCTGCCCTTGCTGCCGCCAAGCCAAAGCCTGGGCGCCGAGGCGCTCAGCCTTGCCACCGGGCAGGCGCCACCGCCCCGCCGGCATGGCGCGCCGGATACTTCGGAAGCGGCCAGCGCCGAAGCCTGTTTCACCATGGCGATCGGGCATTTGCTGGAAGTCGCGCTGCAAGTGGCGCCCATCGCCCGCGCTGGGGTCGAGATTGAAGGCGTGCATCAGCTTCGTGTGGCGCTCAGGCGGCTGCGGTCGGTGCTCAAGGTTTTTCGCCCCATCACGGGCTGCAAGCAGGGCCGCGCCCTGGATGGGGTATTGCGGCAAATGCTGGGGCTTTTGGGGCCGGCGCGGGATTGGGATGTGTTTCTGGCCGGGATCGGCGCCGATCTGGCGGCGCTTTTGCCCGAAGATAAGCGCCTGAAATCCCTGTTGAGCGCGGCGGAAGCCAAGCGGCAGGCGGCCTATGCCGCGCTGGCCGAGGCGCTGGATGGGCCAGCTTGGCGCGCCGCCGTGACCTCGGGCCTTGCCTTCACGCTGGAAAAACCTTGGCGCGCGGGGGCGGGCGATGAACGCCTTGGCCTGCTGGACGCGCCACCGCAGGATTTCGCCGCGCTGATCCTGGACAAGCGCTGGGGCAGCCTGCTTGAAGCCGGCGCCGAGATCGAAACCCTGCCCGCTGAGGCGCTGCATGAGCTTCGCCTGGATGCCAAGCGCCTGCGCTATGCGGCCGAGGTCTTCGCCCCCGTTTTCCCAAAAAAGGCAGCGCGGCGCTTCCAGCGCAGATTGGCCGCGCTGCAGGAAGAATTGGGCCGCAGCAATGACGCTGCCGTCGCACGCAGCCTGGTGCAGAGCCTGGCGGGCGAGAATGATGAGGCGCGCGCCTGGGCCATTGGCGTGGCCGAAGGCTGGTGCCTGGCGCGGTCCATGGCTGATCATGATGGCGTGCTGAAGGCTTGGAAAAAATTATCGGCCAAAGAATCATTCTGGTCAGCGGATTAGGTGGCGCTCTTCGCGTTTTGCGTGAGTGTGACGCAAATTTTTTACATTTTTGGCGGTTGTAACATCGCGTAAAAATCGTTTAACCAAGCCCCGTGCGTGAACCGAGGCGTATCTTCAAAGGCCGGCAATTCAGCCCCCGCTTTGGCGGTTCTGGGCTCGGGCTTGCTTGCGCCGTCGTGGCCGCGTTGTTCCTTGGGTTTGGCTTGCCTTCCAACCTGTTCGGCTCTGCTCCCGCGGATCGGCCCATCACGGCTGAGGCGGCGCAAATCCGTGTTTTTGATGGCGAAACCCTTGGTCTTGGGGACCGCATCATCCGGCTTTCCGGCATAGCGGCGCCCGCCCGTGGTGAGGCTTGTGGCAGCGATGCCGCGCGGGCCGATTGCGGCGCGGCGGCGGCAGCCAGGCTGGCAGCTTTGCTGCAAGGCCAGGATGTGACCTGCCGGATTGAGGGGTATGACGGGTTTCGACGCGGCCTTGGCCGCTGCATCGCCGGCGGGCGGGATGTGAATGCGGCCATGGTGGAACAGGGTTTTGCGCTGGCTTCCCTATCCGTATTGCGTCCCCTGGAAGTGGCGGCGCGTGATGGCCGCCAGGGGCTTTGGGCAGATGCCAGCCTGATGCCGGCCGAGTGGCGCCGGCGCTGATCTGCTGGCTTGCGCGAGGCAAGGGCCGGGATTCCAGCACTTTGGCCCCCTTCTTCAAACCCGATTCACGCTTTGCGGTTAGGCTTCCGCCCAGGATCAGTGCCTGGGTTTGCCAAGCTGACCACTCCGCCCTTATCCTGCACCGCACCATGATTAAGCGCCCCCGCATCTGACGGTGGCGCATTGTTTTTGAGGAAGACGCGCATGACCACGAAGGCCCAAGGGTCCATTACCATCACCCTGGATGGTACCAATAAAAGCACGACATTGCCGCTGCTGGGTGGCACGCTGGGGCCGCAGGTTGCGGATATCCGCAAGCTTTATGGCGATCTTGGCATTTTCACCTTCGATCCGGGCTATGGCGCCACCGCTTCCTGCGAAAGCACCATCACTTACATTGATGGCGATGCCGGCGTGTTGCTCTATCGCGGCTATCCCATTGAGCAATTGGCGGAAAAGTCGAGCTTCCTTGAAATCTCCTACCTGCTGCTGAATGGCGACCTGCCCAATGCCGCGCAGTATGAAGAATTCCGCAAGGGCGTGACCTATCACACCATGCTGCATGAACAGCTGCGCCGCTTCTTTGACGGCTTCCGCCGCGATGCGCACCCGATGGCGGTGATGTGCGGTGTGGTCGGCGCGCTGGCGGCCTTCTATCACGACAATCTGGATATCAATGATGCGCGGCAGCGCGAAATCGCGGCCTTCCGGCTGATTGCGAAAGTGCCGACGATTGCCGCCTGGGCCTATAAATATTCCATCGGCCAGCCCTTCATGTATCCGCGCAATGACCTGACCTATGCGGAAAACTTCCTGTATATGCTGAACGCCGTGCCAGCCGAGCCCTGGGTGAATAACCCGATTCTGGCGCGCGCCATGGACCGCATCATGATCCTGCATGCGGATCACGAACAAAATGCTTCGACCAGCACTGTGCGTCTGGCCGGTTCAACCGGGGCCAATCCTTTCGCCTGCATCGCGGCCGGTATCGCCGCCCTTTGGGGCCCGGCGCATGGTGGCGCCAATGAAGCCGTGCTGAAAATGCTGGCCGAGATCGGGCATCCGAAGAATATCCCTGCCTTCATCAGCGAAGTGAAGGACAAGAACAGCCACACCAAGCTGATGGGCTTCGGCCACCGGGTCTATAAGAATTTCGACCCGCGCGCGAAGATCATGAAGGAAACCTGCCACGAGGTGCTGGCGGAACTCGGCATCAAGGATGAGCCGCTGTTGGATATGGCGATGGAGATGGAACGGATTGCGCTTTCCGATGATTACTTCGTCAGCCGCAAGCTTTATCCGAATGTGGATTTCTATTCGGGCATTATCCTGAAGGCGATGGGCATTCCGACCCATATGTTCACCGTGCTTTTCGCCGTGGCGCGCACGGTGGGCTGGGTGAGCCAGTGGAAGGAATTGGTCGAAGACCCGAGCCAGCGGATCGGTCGCCCCCGCCAGGTCTATTCCGGTGCGGCAGAACGCCCCTTCGTGCCGATGGCGCTCAGGCCCTGAAACGCGACTTGCCTCCCTCCGGTTGATGACGGAGGGGGGCTTTAACCCCCTGGCAGTACAAAACTGCCCAATTTTTTAAGGCGTTCATGCAATTATACGTGTATGGACGCCGCCGAGACGATCTACCAGAAGCCGAAGATAAGGCTGAAATTGACGCCACCGACCCGGCCTGCGGGGCCTGCGTTAACCTTTCATTCATCTTTAGCGCCTAAGGTTTCTCCCATGTTGAGCTTGAACTCCATTGCGGCCTTCTCCCAGGAAATCGCGGCAAATGCCGGGATCATCCAGGCGCGTTCCCCGGTGCAGCCGGTGGATGCGCTCGGCAGCAACCGCCTACCGCAGACATCGCAGCAGCGCTCGCTTGAGGCTGTCCCGCCCGAGCCGAACAAGCCGATGCCGCGCGGGTCTTTGCTCGATCTTCGGGTCTGAAGCTTTTTTCTTAAAATCTGTCAGATTGGCGCGGCGCTATTTGCCGTCGAGCGCTGCCATCACGCCTGCCATCGCAGCTTGAAACATCTCCGGCGTCAGGCGCCGCGTTGAGGTGTTGTAGCGGCTGACATGATAGGAATCCGCCAGGATCAGCCCATCGGGCAGGCGATGTCGCGCGCCATGGGCGAAGGCAAAGCGCGAAGCCGGGATGCCCTTGGCACGGAGCAGCGCGTTATGCGCCACCACACCAAGCGCCAATACCACACGCAAGCGCGGCATGCCGGCCAATTCGGCCTGCAGGAAGCCGTTACACGCGCGGATTTCGACGGGGAGCGGCAGGTTTTCCGGCGGCACGCAGCGCACCGCATTGGCGATTCGGCAGCCGGTGAGTTCCATGCCGTCCTTGGGGTCTTCGCCATAGGCACCGCGCGCCAGGCCGTATTCAAGCAAGGTCGCATAAAGCAGCTTTCCGGCGTAATCGCCGGTGAAGGGGCGCCCGGTGCGATTGGCGCCCCGCACGCCGGGGGCAAGGCCCAATACCAGCAAGGGCGCTTCCCGTGGTCCCCAGGAGGGCACGGGGGCGTTATGCCAGCCGGGTTCCTTGGCGCGATTAGCGGCGCGGTATTCGGCAAGCCTTGGGCAGAGCGCGCAATCGCGCCCTGGTGCCAAACTACCGCTCATTCAGGCTCAATATCCGGCGCCTCACCATAAGGGTCGGCGGGGGTGGCGCGGCTTGGGCGGGCAGGTGCGGCAGCAGGGGGCGCCGCGGGGCGCGGGGCGCGGGCTTCCGGCGGCGGACGGCGGGCGATCTCCGGCCCGATATCAGCCAATTCCAGAAAGCCATCGGCCTGGCGGCGCAATTCATCGGCGATCATGGGCGGTTGGCTTTCCATGGTGGAGACCACCGTCACCTTCACGCCCTGGCGCTGCACGGCTTCCACCACGCGGCGGAAATCGCCATCACCGGAAACCAGCACCGCGTGATCCAGATGCGGCGCCAATTCCATCATATCCACCGCCAATTCGATATCCATATTGCCCTTGATCCGCCGCCGCCCGGTCGGGTCCGCCTGTTCCTTGGCCGGCTTGGTCACCACGCGCCAGCCATTATAGGCCAGCCAATCGGTCAGCGGGCGCAGCGGCGAGTAATCCTCGGTCTCGATCAGGGCAGTGTAGTAGCAGGCGCGCACCAGATAGGTGGAGCCACCGAAAAACCGCAGCATGGCGGCGAAATCAACCTCGAACCCCAGGGCCCTTGTGGCGTAGTAGAGATTGGCGCCATCAACGAAAAGGCCAACGCGTTCCAGGCCAGCCTGGCGCCGAGCAATATGAGCAGACATCAAATGATCCTCAATGGTTTGAGACGAACGATCAAATTCGGACAGATTCATTACACCAAACAGGCCGGCTTGTCATGGCCCGTGCGCTGATCGGTATTGGCGCCAATCTGCCGGCAGGTGATGGCGCGCCGCCGCTGGCA
>JBIKWX010000043.1:0-16888 GCA_044356095.1 Roseomonas sp. | reverse complement strand
GATCAGTACGGGCAGCGCTGCGCTGCCGAACAATGCGCCGCGCCCGGATCAGGCGGCAGCGGCGATGAATGCTGCCTTGGCCAATGCCTTCGCTTCCCTGGAACAGGCGCTGTCGCGTTACGCCTGATCGCGCCGGCGCCGCGCACGGCGAAACGCATAGACCAGATGCAGCGCATAGGCTGCGATGGAACCGCCCACCACCACCCAGGCCAGCGGCTCCACCCAGCCCTGCACCCGGTCATAATGTTCTTCCAGCATATAGCCCGCGATAGCGAGGAAGCTCAGCCAGATCGCTGAACCAATCGCGGTCCAGACATAAAAGACCGGGCGTGGGATCAGCACCATGCCGGCGGGGATGGAAATGATGGTGCGAATGCCAGGCAACATCCGCCCGAAGCAAAGCGCGAAAGGCCCCCAGCGCTTCAGCGTGCGTTCCGCCCGATCCATATCTTCTGTTTCGAATGCGAACCATTTGCCGTAGCGCGCCACCAGCGGGCGGATGCGCCCCATGCCGAACCAGCGCCCGATTTCATACCAAAAGGCATTGCCGACCACGGTGCCAAGCACGGCGACGATGATCGTGCCGATCAGTGAAATCTCGCCGCGCGCGGCAGCGAAGCCCGATGCCGCCATGATGATTTCGGATGGGATGGGCGGGAAGATATTTTCCGCCACCATCAACAGAAATACGCCCATCAGCCCGGTTTCCGCGACCTGGCGCGCCACCCATTCAAACATTCAATCCACCTTGAAAATCAGCAGCGTGAGCCAGCGCCCGCGCACGTAATTGAGCCCCGTGACAGAACCGGCATCGCGCGGCGTGATGCCACGTTCCGCTGCCGCCGCGCGAAACGCCGCTTCCTGCCGATGCGAAACCGCCACCACGCGCCCTGGCTTTTCCGCCAGAAACTCTGCCGCCGCCGCACCATCGCGGAGCAGCGCAATGCCACCACCCAGCGCAAATTGCAGCGAGGGTTCATGATAGCCAACCACACCGAAATCCCGATCACGCAGGCCGGGGGCAATGGCGCGTACCTCCGCCGCCAAGCGCGGCGAAACCCAAACGGCGTTTACGCGCGGAATGACGCCTTCCAGCACCGCGGCATAGACGGGCAGGCTCAATACCGCGCCCAACAGGGCCGCACGCGCCCAATGCCCGGCGCGCGCCGCGCGCCACAGCAGCAGGATCAGCGCCACGCCAAAGCCAAGCCCGATCAGGCCAAAAATATCCAGGCGCCTTTCGGCATAAAACGCCGCGGCCATGGCAGCGATGGGCAAACCAAGCGCCACACCACCCAGCGCCAGCCAGCCAATCGCGGCCAGCCAACGCGGCGTGGGTCGGCGCAAAGGATCAAGCGCCCAGGCAGCCGCCAGCAGCATCAGCGCGGGATAGGCCGGCAGCGCGTAATGCGGGAGCTTCGTCGCCACCGCTTCAAACAAAAGCCAGACCGGCACCGCCCAGCCCAACAGAAACCGTGTTTGCGGCCTCAGCCGATCCGCCCAGGCGCCCGGCAGCGCGCGCAGCACAATCCAGGCCGAAGGAAAGGCCGTGATGCCGAACAGGAAAGTGTAAAAGCCAGGCGGACCCCAATGGCTTTCCTCGCCCGATCCCACCTTGCTCAGCATGTCATCGCCGATGGCCTCAGAGAAAAACCGCCCCTCGGTCGCGATGCCAATGGCGATGAACCAGGGCGCGGCGCAGGCGATCATCAGCGGCACGCCCCAAACCGGGCGGAGCGCGCCAAACCAGGGCGCGCGGCGATCCATCACGAGTAACGTGATACCGGCCAGCAAGGGCACCATGGGCGCAATCGGCCCCTTCAGCAGCACGCCCGCGCCAAGCGCCAGCCAAAAGCCCAAAGCCTGCTTTGTGGTGAATTGCGCTGGCGCCAGATAGGCGCGGCCCATCAGCAGCATCGCCGCCGTGATGCTCGCCAACAGCGCCGCATCGGTCTTGGCGATATGGGTTTCCACCACCAGCACCATGCAGGGTGCCAGCATGGCCGCCGCCAGAAAGGCCGCGCGTCGACCGACCAAGGCGCGGCCCAGAAAGCAGGTGACCAAAACCGCCAGCAGCGCGCCGATCAGCGATGGCAGCCGATAGGCCCAAATCGCGCTGCGCGCTGGAATGCCGACTGCCTCCAGCCCATGCACCGTCGCGGCCTGCGCCCAATGAATGCCAACTGGCTTCTTGTTGCGTTCAACCTCACCAAGCTTGATCCGAACATAATCGCCGGTTTCGACCATCTGTCGGCTGGCCTGGGCGAAGCGGCTTTCATCGCGATCCCCCGGCGGGATGGAAAAGAAGCCCGGCAGCCAGACCAAAAGGCAGAGCAACGCCAGCCACCAGCCCGGGCGGCGCGTTTCCGGCAAACGGTCAAGGAAGCTGCCCAGGGTCATCGCACCGCGGCTCTAGTGGTGTGATTCATGTTGGCCTTTCCCGATCCAAAACTGCCCCCGCGCACCACTAGCCATATATATGGTGGGCCGATTCACGCTGCTATCGGTTCCCGATAGCAGCGATCGGACCACTAGCATGAGTGCAGCGCGGGTGCCATGAAGGCGGCATGAATGAAGCCCCGTCCCGGCCAAGGCGCCCGCCCGGCCTGCCCACCAGGCGCGCCGCACGCGATGTGCTGGATGCCGTGCTGGAAGCACATCGGCCTTTGGAAGAAGCGCTGGAAGCCCTGCCCGCGCGGCTTGAAGCGCGGGATCGTGCGGCGGCGCATCGCATTGCGGCGACCGTGCTGCGCCGGCTGGGCAGTATAGATGCGGTGCTGGAACCCTTTCTCCGCCGCGAACCGCCGCCACCGGCGCGCCACGCGCTACGCATCGGGGTTGCGGAATTGCTGCTGCTTGGCACGCCTTCCCATGCGGCGGTGGCCTCCGCCGTGGACCTTGCGCCGCGCGCCTTTGCCGGCTTGGTGAATGCCGTTTTGCGCAAGGTGGCAGCGGAAGGGGAGGCGCTGCTGGAAGGGCTGGATGCGGCGCGGCTCGATACGCCACCATGGCTCTGGTCCGCCTGGCACGCTGCCTATGGCCCGGCGGTGCGCAGCATTGCAGAGGCGCATTGCGGGCCGGCGCCCCTGGATATCTCGCTCAAACCCGGCGCCACAGCACCCGAGGGCGCAGAAGCCCTGCCTGGCGGGTCCTTTCGCCTGCCCGCCGGCACGCGCGTGACGGAACTCGCTGGCTTTGCTGAGGGCGCCTTCTGGGTGCAGGACGCGGCTGCCGCCCTGCCCGCCCGGTTGCTGGCGCCGCGCGCGGGCGAACGCATTGCTGATCTTTGCGCAGCCCCCGGCGGCAAGACCGCGCAGCTTGTGGCAGCGGGTGCGACGGTCACGGCGGTGGAGCGCGATGCGAAACGCGCGGAACGGCTGCGTGAAAATCTGGCGCGGCTGCACCTGCCGGCAGAGATCATCACCGCCGATGCGGCGCAGTTTCGCCCAGCCGCAGCTTTCGATGCCATTCTGCTGGATGCGCCCTGCACCGCCACCGGCACCATCCGCCGCCACCCGGATGTGGCTTGGCTGAAGCGCGCGCGTGATGTCACGACCGCCGCCGCCTTGCAATCCAGGCTTTTGCAGTCTGCCGCCGGCATGCTGGCACCAGGCGGGCGCTTGGTTTTTGCCACCTGTTCCTTGCAGGCCGAAGAAGGGGAGGCGCATTTGCGCGAAGCCCCCGCGCTTGGCCTTCGGCTTGACCCGATCCGCGCCGAGGAAGTGCCGGGCCTGCCCGAAGCAATCCTGCCATCAGGCGCGCTCCGCACCCGCCCGGATTACTGGGCCGCGCGCGGCGGCATGGATGGGTTTTTCATCGCCCGCTTTGTGAAGGCTTGATCCCGTGAAAACCATTGCGCTTCGCCGCGCGCTTCGGCACATCTAACCCATGCCTCGCGGAGACCTTTTCCCCGATATCGCGCCCTATGAAACCGGCTTCCTGCCGCTTTCATCCGGGCATGTCATGTATTGGGAACAGGTCGGCAATCCGCGCGGCCAGCCCGTGCTATTCCTGCATGGCGGGCCGGGCGCTGGCGCCGGGGCGGTGCATCGGCGCTTTTTCGACCCGCAGCATTGGCGCGTGATCATTTTCGATCAGCGCGGCGCCGGACGGTCCCGCCCGCTTGGCGAATTGCGCGACAATACCACGCCGCATCTGGTGCGCGATATTGAAGTGCTGCGCCAATTTCTGGGGATCGAGGATTGGTTGCTGTTTGGCGGTTCCTGGGGATCAACCCTGGCACTTGCTTACGCTCAGGAACATCCGAACCGCGTCTTGGGCTGCGTGCTGCGCGGCGTGTTCCTGGGCCGGCGTGATGAGGTGGTGTGGTTCCTGGATGGGCTGCGCCGCGTGTTTCCCGATGCCTGGGCGGCCTTTAGTGAACACCTACCGCCCGAAGAACGCGGTGATCTTTTGGGCGCTTATCTGCGCCGGCTCTGTGACCCCGACCCGGCAGTGCATCTGCCCGCGGCCCGCGCCTGGAGCCAATATGAGGGGTCGTGTTCCACGCTTTTGCCCTCACCTGAGACGGTCGCGAGTTTCGCGCAGGATCGGACGGCCTTGGGGCTGGCGCGGATTGAGGCGCATTACTTCGCGCATGATCTGTTCCTGCCGCCCGAGGGTTTGCTCGGCCGCATGGACCGCCTGGCCGGCATGCCGGCCGAGATTGTGCAGGGCCGCTATGACATGGTCTGCCCCGCGACCACGGCCTTTGAATTGGCCGCCGCCTGGCCTTCCGCACGGCTGACCGTGATCCCCGATGCCGGCCATTCCGCGCTGGAGCCTGGGCTGCGCACGGCGCTGGTGAGCGCGGTGGAACGCTTCCGGCGGCGGTAGAATGGTTCCCTGAGGGGTGGTTTTGCGCTATTGAAGCGTCAGGTGTCCCCGTAGCTCAGCAGGATAGAGCACCAGATTCCTAATCTGGGGGCCGTGAGTTCGAATCTCGCCGGGGACATCAGTTCAATCAGATATCAGCGAACTACTCGCGATCAGCCGGAAAATGCGCGTTTTCGATGCGTACCCAACACGGACCCCTCGGGGTTCAGGAGAGCATGACGAAAGGCTGGTCACGCCCGCAGAAGCAGAAAACCTCCACCATGCCTCAATAAAGCAATCGGCCAGGGCAGCGCAGCTTGAGCAAAACAGCCTCCGGCAGACCCCGGGCGGTTCATTAGACTTGCCTGCAAAATCATCTAACCTCCCCCCCCTAGATAAATGGGAGGGACCACCATGAAGCACATCCTGTCACGCCGCGGGGCGCTTGGCTTGGCGCTGGCGGGCGCAGCCTCTCCTGCCTTGGCGCAGCCCAGTTTCCCTAGCCGGGCAGTGACCATCATCATCCCTTTTCCGCCCGGCGGCGCCACCGATCTGATCGCGCGGCCCTATGGTGCCGCCTTGCAGCGCCATTGGAACCAGTCGGTCGTGCTGCAGAACCGTGGCGGTGCCGGTGGCGCGCTTGGCATGAATGCCGGCGCCACGGCGCGGCCCGATGGTTATACCGGCGTGATCGCGCATGTTGCCTATTCCTCAATCCCAGCAGCCGATGCGCTGTTCCAGCGCCCGGCTTCCTTTGAACGCGCAAGCCTCTCACCAATTGCACTGCTGACGGCTGATCCCTTGATCCTTGTGGTGAAGGCCGATGCACCCTGGCGGAGTTTCCAGGAATTCGCCGAAGATGCGCGGCGCCGCCCCGGGCAGATCGCCTATGGCTCTTCAGGCCCCTACAGCGCCATCCACCTGCCATTCGAAATGCTGGCCCAGGCGGGCGGGTTTCGGTTGAACCATGTGCCCTATTCCGGCGGCGGCCCAGCCATGACCGCCGTGCTTGGCGGGCATATTGCTGCCACCGCCGCAACAGCGGCCGTAGCTGCGCCACAAATCCGCTCCGGCGCCATGCGCGCCTTGGTCAATACCGGGGCGCGCCGCGTGGCCTTGTTGCCGGATGTGCCAACGGCACTCGAACTCGGCCTTGCGGATGTGGAGTTTTATCTCTGGGTCGGCATTTTCAGCCAACCCGCAACACCGGCCACGGAACGCGAAGCCTGGCGCCAGGCAACTGCCGCCGTTGCAAAAGACCCTGAAATGCTGCGTCAGCTTGAAGCGGCGGGGTTGGAATTGGATCACCGCGACGGCCAAGCCTTCCAGGATTTTCTGGAAGCGGATTTCAAGCGCGTGGAAGCAGCCGTCAATCGCATTGGGCGGGTGGAATAGGCTCGGGATTGGCAGGGCCTCGCCCCCCTCGACCAAACCCTGCCAGGGTGGTTTCCTGGCTGAAAACCAAAGGGAGGAAACCATGACCGCCATCCGCCGTCGCAGCGCCTTGCTTGGTGCATCCGCGCTAATGACCGGGGCGCCGGCCTCGGCGCAGAATTTTCCGCTGCGCCAGGTGCGCTTTGTGGTGGGCTTCGCACCTGGCGGGGCGAATGACATCATGGCGCGCCTGGTCGCGGGCAAGCTGAATGAACGCCTGCCCGGCACCAGCTTCATTGTCGAAAACCGGCCCGGCGCGGCGACCTTGGTTGCCGCCGATCAGGTGGCGCGCGCCGCACCTGATGGCATGACGCTGATGTATACATCCAATTCCACCATCATCGCGCCCTTGGTAAATAGGGGTTCCACCTTCGACCCCATGCGCGATTTCGCGCCGATTGTGCTGGCCCAGGAAGCGCCGATGCTGCTGCTGGTGCGCCCCGATAGCCCGATCCGCACCGTCGCACAGATGATTGAAGCCGCGCGCCGCGCGCCGGGACGCCTGACGGTCTCCCATCCCGGCACGGGGGCCATCAATCATTTGACCATGGCGCTTTTCCAGCGCGAAACAGGCACGGAATTCACCCTGGTGCCCTATACAGGCAATGCCCCATCCTTGACGGCGCTGGTGCGCGGCGATGTGGATTTCGCCCATGACGGCACGGTTTCCGCCCGCAGCTTTGTTGATTCCGGGCAATTGCGCCCCATCGCCGTGAGCGGCGCGCAACGCCTTGCCATCATGCCCGATGTGCCGACCTTCGCTGAAACCCTGCCTGGGCATGTCCTGATGTTCTGGGGCGGGCTATTCGCGCCGCGCGCCACGCCAATACCCTTGCTGGACCGCATCCATGCCGAGGTTAATGAGGTGCTGCGCCAGCCCGATGTGATAGCCCGCGTCCATCAACTCGGCGCCGAGCCCGGCCAGGTCAGCCGGGCTGCCTTCGCGCAAATGGTAGCGGAGGAATGGGAACGTTGGGGCATGGTGGTTCGCGCCGCGGGGATCAGGGCGGAATAGCCAGCGCAGCATTGGCCATATTGCCTATTTTTTTCTCAATCTGCGTGCTGTCTGGGCTGTTTCACGCCGAAAGACCGGCCGTTTCGCCCAAATTCGCGGCACAAGCCTTGCTACTCCCGGCTCGAACAGCGCCCTGCGCTGACACACCGGGAGATGTCACATGGCCTTTCGCCCTCGCCCCCCTTCGCGTCGCCTTGCCGCTTGCGGCTGCGGTGCCACTCACGCAACGGGTTTTGCGTGTGATACCGCGCCAGCCGATGGCACCGGTGCCTATGGGGAGGTCGCGCAGGAAGCGGTGCTGCGCGCGGCCTTTCCGCAAGCGGCCACGCGGCGCGCGCTGATCAATGCGGTTGGTGCCGGCACGCTGTTTGCCGCGCTTGATAGCGTCTTCCCGCTGGCGCGGGCGCGCGAAGCCATGGCGCAAGGTGCTGGCGCGCCGGAAAAGCGCGACCTCAAAATCGGTTTCATTCCGATCACTTGCGCGACGCCGATCATTATGGCCGATCCCATGGGCTTCTACAGGCGCAACGGCCTGAATGTGGAAGTGATCCGCACGGCGGGTTGGGCCGTGATCCGCGATAAATCCATCGCGCGTGAATATGACGCGGCGCATATGCTCTCCCCCATGCCGGTGGCGATGTCGCTTGGCGTTGGCGTGGCGCAGCCCGTGCCGTGGTCGGTCGCGGCGATTGAGAATACCAATGGCCAGGCGATTACGCTTGCCAATAAGCACAAGGAAAAGCGCGACCCCAAGGACTGGAAGGGCTTCCGCTTTGCGGTGCCGTTTGATTTTTCGATGCATAATTATCTGCTGCGCGCCTATGTCGCGGAAGCCGGGCTTGATCCTGATCGCGACATCCAAATCCGCGCCGTGCCGCCGCCGGAGATGGTCGCCAATCTGCGCGCCGATAATATTGATGGCTTCCTCGGCCCCGATCCCTTCAATCAGCGTGCGGTGTTTGATGGTGTTGGCTTTATTCATGTGTTGACCAAGGAATTCTGGGATGGTCACCCCTGCTGCGCCTTCGCCGTACCGCGCGGCATGATGACCGAAACGCCCAATACCTTCGCAGCCCTCATGCGCGCGATTGTGGAAGCAACCGCCCATGCTTCCAAGGCAGAAAACCGGCGCGAGGTGGCGCAGGCGATTGCCGGGCAAAATTACCTGAACCAGCCGCCAACCGTGGTGGAACAGGTGCTGACCGGCACCTTTGCCGATGGTCTTGGCCGCGTGCAGCGCGTGCCGGACCGGATCAATTTCGATCCCTTCCCCTGGCATTCCATGGCGGTCTGGATCCTGACGCAAATGAAGCGCTGGGGACAAATCCGCGGCGATGTGGATTACGCGGCCGTTGCGCAGCAGGTGTTTCTCGCAACCGACGCAGCAAAGGCGATGCGCGACCTTGGCATGACAGTGCCGGCGAGTGCTACGCGCACGCATCGCATTTTCGGGCGTGATTTCGATCCGGCGCAGCCGGAAGCCTATCTCAATAGCTTCACCATTCGCCGTTCGTAATGTCTGGCGGCGTATCCTTCTGGCGTTCCGCCGGACTTTCCCTGCTGATCCTGGCGCTGTTCCTGGGCGTTTGGGAAATCGCCGTCATGCCCAAATCGGGCGGCGGCGGTGCTGCGCTTGATCCTGAATACGCCGCGCTTTTGGGGCAGGCGGCAGCGCAGGGCGGCACCACGCCCATGCCGGGGCCAAGCGCCATCGGCAAGCGGCTTTTGGAATTGCTGGCCGATCCCTTTTATGTGCGCGGGCCGAATGATCAGGGGATTGGCGTGCAAATCGCCTATTCGCTGCTGCGCGTTGGCGCTGGCTTCGGCCTGGCGGCGATTGTTGCCATTCCGCTTGGCTTCGTCATTGGCATGTCGCCCTTGCTGAATGCCGCGCTCAATCCCTTCATTCAGGTGCTGCGCCCGGTCTCACCGCTCGCCTGGATGCCCTTGGCGCTTTATTCCATCAAGGATAGCGCGATTTCAGCGGTGTTCGTGATTTTCATCTGCTCCATCTGGCCCATGCTGCTGAACACGGCCTTTGGTGTCGCAAGCGTCAGGCGCGAATGGCTGAATGTCGCGCGTACGCTGGAAGCGGGGCGCTGGCGCACTGCCATACGCGTCATTCTGCCCGCCGCCGCGCCCACCATTGTGACCGGCATGCGCATTTCCATCGGCATTGCCTGGCTGGTGATTGTCGCCGCTGAGATGTTGGTGGGCGGCACCGGCATTGGCTATTGGGTCTGGAATCAATGGAACAATCTTTCCATCGCCGATATCGTGATTGCCATTCTCATGATCGGGCTTGTCGGGCTTGCGCTGGACCGTCTGCTTGGGCTCGGCGCACGTGCCGTGGCCTGGCGGGAGTAACGCCATGACAGCCTATGTTTCCATTGAAGGTGTCGCGCGCCGCTATGGGCCGACCACGATTTTCCAGGATGTCTGGTTTGGCATTGCGCGCGGCGAATTTGTCTGCCTGGTCGGGCATTCGGGCTGCGGCAAGACCACCATCCTGAATATCCTGGCCGGGCTTGAAGCGCCGGATGATGGCGCGGTGATTGTGGATGGCCAGGCAATTTCCGGCCCATCGCTTGATCGCGCTGTGGTGTTTCAGGGCCATGCGCTGATGCCCTGGATGACAGCCGCCGGCAATGTCGCCTTCGCCATTTCCTGCCGCCATCGCGATTGGTCGCGCGCTGCCTGCGATGCCGCCGCACGCGAAGCCCTGAAGCGCGTTGGTCTGGATCACGCCGCGGATCGCAAACCGGCGGAGCTTTCCGGCGGCATGAAGCAGCGCGTCGGCATTGCCCGCGCACTCGCCATCCATCCGAAAATGCTGCTGATGGATGAACCCTTCTCGGCGCTTGATGCGCTGACACGCGGCGCGCTTCAGGATGAGGTCGCGCGCCTGGTCAGTGAAACCGAACAGACCGGCTTCATGATCACCCATGATGTGGATGAGGCGATTTTGCTCGCGGATCGCATTCTGCTCATGTCCAATGGGCCAGAGGCGCGCATTGCCGAGGTTGTGTTGAACGCGCTGCCCAAGCCCCGCACGCGGGCCAATCTGCACCACATGCCGGGCTATCATGCGCTGCGTGATCATATCCTCGATTTCCTGATCGCGCGGTCGCGTGCCTTCAAGGCCGATGTGCCGCCGGCTGGCTGGTCGGCGCGCGCCGTGCCGGAAGTCAGACCCGCAATTTCCACCCCGCCGCTTGCGGCGGCGTGATCCTTCCCAAACCTAAGCTGGAGAAACGCGATGACGCGCGCCCAACTCACTGAAAAAATCCTCGACATCAAGCGCGAGAAAGGCTGGAGCTGGAAATATATCTGCGCGGAAATCGGCGGCATGTCGCCAACCCTGGTGGTGGGCGCGCTGCTTGGGCAGATGAAGCTCGTGAAGCCGCTGGCGGCGAAGGCCGCGAAGCTGTTTGGCCTTTCTGAGGTTGAACAGCGCATGCTGAATGAAGTTCCCTATCGCGGCACGCAAATGCCGCCCACGGACCCGCTGATCTATCGCTTCTATGAAATGGTGATGGTGAATGGACCGGCCTGGAAGGCGTTGATTGAAGAAGAATTTGGCGATGGCATCATGTCCGCCATTGATTTCGATTTCGATTTCGAACGGGTTGCCAATCCCAAGGGTGATCGCGTGAAGATCACCATGTCCGGCAAATTCCTGCCCTATAAATATTACGGCAATGAGCAGGGCATCCCGGATTACGGGTTCAAGGAAGACTGATCGCTCACTTTGCCAAACCGTCATTTTGCATTATCCGCCCCCCAGCATTCTTGGGAGGGCGTGATGGCGCAGGATTTGACGGTTGGCATTGCAGGCTTGGGCGCGATTGGGCTCCATCTGGCCCGCGCGCTGGATAAGGGCGTGCCAGGGCTGAAACTGGCCGCGGCGTCAGCGCGGGATCACGCCAAGGCCGCCGCCAATGTGGCTGGGTTCAAGCACCCACCGCGCATTGTCTCCAACGCGGAACTCGCCGCCTGTGACATCGTGGTGGAAGCCGCGCCGGCTGCGGTGTTTGAAGAAATCGCCACTGCCGCGATTGAAGCCGGGCGCATCTTTGTGCCGTCTTCGGTGGGTGCGCTGCTGCCACGCATGCATCTGGTGGAAAAGGCGCGGGCCAAGGGGGCGCGGATCATTGTGCCGACCGGCGCCTTGCTTGGCCTGGATGCCGTGCGCGCCGCGGCTGAGGGCGATGTGGAAAGTGTCACCATCGAAACCCGCAAGCCGCCGCGTGGCCTGGCCGGCGCACCCTTTCTTGAAAAGAACAAGATTGATGTCGGCGCTATCACCAGCGCGACGCGTGTTTTCAAGGGCAATGCCTTTGATGCCGCGCAGGGCTTCCCGGCCAATGTAAATGTCGCGGCTGCACTCGCCCTGGCCGGTATCGGGTCGGAACGCACCATGGTGGAAATCTGGGCCGACCCTGGCGTGACGCGGAACACCCATACCATTCGGGTGGAGGCTTCCACCGTCCGGCTCACCATGACGATTGAAAACGTCCCATCGGAGGAAAACCCCCGCACCGGCAAGATCACGCCGCTGTCGATCCTGGCCTGCCTCAGGGGCCTGACCTCCACGCTGAAGGTTGGCAGCTAACAGGGCGGCTTTCCGGCCAGGCGCAAAACGGGCAGCATTCCCGAAAGACCTTCGGGAGGCTGCCATGAAAATCACCCGCCGTTCTGCCCTTGCCCTGCCGGCGCTCGCTTTGCTGCCGCGCCCGGCGCAGGCAGCTTTTCCGGATCGGCCGGTGCGGATCATTGTGCCTTTTGCCGCCGGCACCTCCTCGGACTTTCAGGCGCGCATGATCGGCGAACGCATGGCGCCTTTGCTGCGCCAGCCGGTCATTGTTGAAAACCGCGCCGGGGCGGGCGGTGTGGTTGGGGCCGATGCGGTCGCGAAGGCGCCGCCCGATGGCTATACCCTGCTTCTCGGGTCCAATGGGCCGCTCACCAATGCGCCCGTGCTGCAAGCGCGCCTGCCCTATGACCCTGAGCGGGATTTCGCGGCGATTGCCATGATCAGCCGCAGCCCCGTCACCCTTGCGGTGCGCGCCGATAGCCCTTTCCGCACAGTGGCAGATCTGGTGGCCGCCGCCCGCGCCAAGCCGGGTGACCTCAGCATCGGTTCCTCTGGCCAGGGCAGTGCGACGCATTTCCTGATCGAACAGGTCATGGTGGCTGCCGGGATACGCCTGACCCATGTGCCCTATCGCGGGTCGAGCCAATCCGTGCCCGACCTGATCGCTGGCAATATCCCACTGGTCATGGCGGAGATCTCGACCATTCTGCCGCTTTGGCAATCGGGCCGGGCGCGCATTCTGGCGATGTCGTCAGCCGGGCGGATGCCGATTGCCCCCGATATCCCAACCCTGATCGAACAGGGCTTGAACCTGACGGGCGGTTCCTGGGCCGGGCTGGTGACAGCGGCCGGCGCGCCGCCCGAAGCCTTGGCCACCCTGGCGGCAGCCGTGCAGGCTGGCCTGCGGGAGCCCGCCTATCGCGCCCGGCAGGCCGAACTCGGCGCCGAGATTGTGGCCGAGGCTGAACAGAACCCCGCCGGCTTCGCCGCCTGGCTGCGGCGCGAAAGGGCGGAAATCCGTGCCATCGCCGATCGCGCCGGGATCAAGCCGGAATAGCAGCGCCCCCCTTGCCCTGCCGCAGCATTTCCGCCATCTAGGCGCGGCTTCCGGGCCGTGCCCGGGGGTAATCCGCACGCGGCGCACCCTTCCTGATCAGGCAGGGTCCGGTCCCCTTCACCGGGGAAGGCGCCGCGGAGGCTCAACCGGACCACCATGGAAGGAGATCGCTCATGGCGATGCCCGAAGTTTCTCTGCGTGCCCTGCTCGAAGCTGGGGTGCATTTTGGCCACCATACGCGCCGCTGGAATCCCCGCATGGCGCCCTACATCTTCGGCGTGCGCAACCAGGTGCATATCCTGGATCTGCAGCAGACCGTGCCGATGATGGACCGTGCTTTGCGCGCGGTGCGTGATACCGTCGCTGGCGGCGGGCGCGTGCTGTTCGTTGGCACCAAGAAGGCGGCGGCCGATTACGTGGCGGAAGCCGCGACGCGTTGCGGCCAGTATTACGTGAACCATCGCTGGCTTGGCGGCATGCTCACGAATTGGAAGACCATCACCGGTTCCATCAAGCGTCTGCGCCAGATGGATGAGCGCCTGTCGGGCGACACTGCGGGTCTGACCAAGAAGGAAGTGCTGATGCTCTCCCGCGACAAGGAAAAGCTTGATCGCGCGCTGGGTGGCATCAAGGAAATGGGCGGCCTGCCCGACATTATTTTCGTCATTGACACCATCAAGGAAAAGCTCGCGATCGAGGAAGCCAATAAGCTTGGCATTCCGGTGATTGCGGTGGTTGATTCCAATGCCGATCCGGCGGGCGTGACCTTCCCGATCCCCGGCAATGATGACGCGATCCGCGCCATCACGCTCTATTGCGACATGATCGCGGGCGCGGTGCTGGATGGCATTTCGGCGGAAATGCAGGCCTCTGGCGTTGACCTCGGCGCGGTTGAGGAATTGCCGGAAGAAGCCCTGCCGGAAGTCGCGGCAGAAGTCATCGCGCCGGTTGAAGGCGCTGAGGCGCCGGCCCAGGCCTGATCCTTCCGGGGCCGCCTTTGGGTGGCCCCTTTTCTTTCACTCATCCAGCAAATGGGGATGAACAATGGCTGAAATCACAGCGGGTATGGTGCGCGATCTGCGTGAGCGCACCGGCGCAGGCATGATGGATTGCAAGAAGGCGCTGGTCGAAAATGGTGGCGATATGGAAGCCGCCATTGATTGGCTACGCAAGAAGGGCCTTTCGGCGGCTGCCAAGAAATCCGGCCGTGTTGCGGCGGAAGGGCTGGTGGGCGTTGCCTCGGCCCCTGGTGTTGCCGCCATGGTGGAAGTGAATGCCGAGACGGATTTCGTCGCGCGCAATGAAACCTTCCAGCATTTCGTCGAAACGGTCGCTGAATTGGTGCTGACGGTCGGCGACGATATCGAAGCGCTGAAGAACGCCACCTGGCCGGGCGCGGTTGACCTGGTGGAAGAAACCACGGTGCGCAAGACGGTGGCGGATCAGCTCACCGCCCTGATCGCGACGATTGGCGAGAATATGTCCATCCGCCGCGCCAAGCGCTTCCAGGTCGCGGAAGGTACGGTTGCGACCTATATGCATTCCGCCGTGAAGCCCGGCCTTGGCAAGATTGGCGTGCTGGTGGCGCTTGAAGGTGCTTCCGAACAGGCGGTGATGGAAACGCTGGGCCGGCAGATCGGCATGCATGTGGCCGCTGCGCGCCCCGAGGCAGTGGATATTTCCGCCGTTGATCCATCCTCCCTCGCCCGTGAACGCGATGTGCTGGCTGACCAGGCGCGCGCTTCCGGCAAGCCCGAGGCGATCATTGAAAAAATGGTCGAAGGCCGCATCCGCAAATACTACGAAGAAGTGGTGCTGCTGGAGCAGGTGTGGGTGCATGATGGCGAAAGCCGCGTGAAGGAAGTGGTGAAGAAGGCGGGCGTGAAGCTGGCCGGCTTTGCCCGCTTCCATCTGGGCGAAGGCATTGAAAAGCAGCAGGGCGATTTCGCCGCCGAAGTGGCCGCTGCTGCCGGCAAGGCTTGAACTGGCCAGAGTGTTTTCCAACCAAGTGGGTTCACTTGGCGCTCCGGAAAATGCGACCAGACAAGGGTTGAGAGCGGTTCCCGTGAGGTAGCGTGAACGGGGATCGCTCTAATTACCTGATTTACCTAACAAAATTTTCTTGAGTGGTTTTGCGCCAAAGACTCATTTTTCTATTGATCATATAACTGATGATCATTATAGTGATTATTATGACAAACTCAAATGGCACCAACGTCGCGCCCTATCACCGGGTTCCAGCCCATCTCGGCCGGCTCTTTCATCAGCTTTGTCAGTTTCTTGTGGCGGAAGCCCAAGCGACCGAAGGGCTTGTCTCGCCCGAATACGCGGCCCTTGCCTCGCTCGATGAGGAACCAGGGCTGGATCAAAGGCGCCTCGGCGAAGCGATTGGTGTTGACCGCAATACCATCGGCATCGTGGTCGAGCGCTTGGAAAAGCGCGGCCTGCTGTCACGGGAATTGGATCAGGAAGACCGACGCGCCCGTATCCTGCGCCTCACGCCCGAAGGGATGGCGCTGCGCCGACGGCTCCGTCCACGGATGCTCGCCGCCAATGCCCGCGCCATCGAAGCCCTGACCGAGGATGAGGCGAAGACACTGCTCGCGCTGTTGCATCGGGCGGTGGAACACCACGCCACGCTGATTTCGCCCGGCGCTGAGCGCCGAATGCGCCGCATCGCAACCCTCCAACAAAAGGAAGCCGTGTCATGAAACTATCCCGTCGCGACCTGCCGATGCTTGGCGCCCTCGCGCTCCCGCTCCGCGCACAGGCTCAGGCATTCCCGAACCGTCCGGTACGCGTCATTACCCCCTTCGCCGCCGGATTAGGGGCCGAGACGACGCTTCGGCTTTTCGCCGATGCGCTCGCACGCCGTTGGGGCCAGCCTGTGCCGGTGGAAAACCGACCCGGCGGGGATGGCGTAATCGCCGCCATGGCCTTTCTGGGGATCAATGATGATCACAAGATGTTTTTCTCCTTTTCGGGCCATCTTACGGTCAATCCCTCCACCATTCCGAACCTGCCCTATCGGCCCGAGCAATTCGCGCCCATTTCCACCGTGGCCATTGACCATATCGCTATCGCCGCCGCGCCCAGTTTTGGCGCCAATGACCTGAGCAACGCCGTAGCTTTGGCGCGGGCGCAGCCTGGTAGCTTTGCCTGGGCCTCATCACCGGGCGGCATCAACATCACCTTCGCGGCCTTCGCGGCTGAGCAGCGCCTTGAATTGGTGCGGGCGCAGTATCGCGCGGTGCCCGAAATGCTGAATGACCTGGCAACGAACCGCATCCAGATTGCGGCGATGCCCTTGGCCACCGCTTTGCCACAAGCGCGTGCCGGGCGCATCAAATTGCTGGCCGTGACCAATGCCACCCGTTCGCCCGCCGCGCCAGAGGTTTCGACCGCAGTCGAGCAGGGCTTCCCGGAATATGTTTTCGAAGGTTTTGTCGGTGTTTTCGGAGATGCCCGTCAGCCTGGAGCCATCCGCGCGGTACTGGCGGAAGCGACCCGTGCCGTGGTGGCCGAGGAAGCCTTCGCCGAGCGGTTGCGCAATGCGGGTCAGCTTCCCTTTGCCGGCGGCGAAGCCGATCTGGCAAGCCGCATTGCCGCTCAGCGCAGGCTTGTTGAGGCGGGGATGCGGCAGCTTGGCTCCTGAAAGAGCCTCGCCATGCTGCGCCGGGCGCTGACGGAAGCGCAGCATAGGGAATAGGGCGCCGCCAAGGCATCGCCGTTATGCGCAATACCATGCTCTCCAGACGGTTCCGCCGCGCGCGAAAATGATCTATGCGGTCTGGGTCTGCCTTATTGCCGCCTTCGCGGGCATGACTTTATGGTGGCGCCCGCAACCTGAACCCGAGTCGAGACAAAGCCCCCATGAGCCAGAACCCGGCCTATAAGCGCGTCATGCTCAAGGTCTCCGGTGAGGCCCTGATGGGGGATCGGGATTACGGCCTTGATAACGCCACCTGCC
>JBIKWX010000042.1:0-16931 GCA_044356095.1 Roseomonas sp. | reverse complement strand
AATCCCGAATGCATCAAAGCGCGTGCATGACTACCCGCATCAATTCTCGGGCGGCATGCGCCAGCGCGTGATGATTGCCATGGCGCTATCCTGCAACCCGAAGCTTGTGATCGCCGATGAACCGACAACGGCGCTGGATGTAACGATCCAGGCGCAGATTCTGGACCTGATGAATGAGATGAAGCAGCGCCTTGGCATGGCGGTGCTGCTGATCACCCATGCCATGGGCGTGGTTGCGGAAACCGCACAGCGCGTTGTGGTGATGTATGCCGGGCGCGTTGTGGAAGAAGCGCCCGTTGAGGCGCTTTTCGCAACACCACGGCACCCTTACACCCAGGGCCTGATCCGTTCCATCCCGCGGCTTGATCTGGCGGCGACGGAACATAAGCGGCTTGAGGCGATTGGCGGCGTGGTGCCAAGCCTTTTGCACCCGCCGCCTGGCTGCCGCTTTGCCGCGCGCTGCAAACACGCCATGCCATCCTGCCGCGAGATTGAGCCGAGCCTTGAGATGATCTCCCCCGGCCATAAGGTCGCCTGCCTGAGGGCGGAGGAAATCGCATGACGGAACCACTGCTCAGCGTGCAGGATCTTGTAAAGCGCTTCCCGGTAAAGGGCGGCATTCTGCAGCGCACCGTGAACCAGGTTCATGCAGTCTCTGGCGTTTCCTTCGACATCAACAAGGGTGAGACGCTTGGCCTGGTCGGCGAATCAGGCTGCGGCAAATCCACCACGGGCCGGCTGATCCTGCGGCTGATTGAACCCACCGCCGGCAAGGTCTGGTTCGAAGGCCGCGACGTGACCGCGCTTGATCATCAGCAGATGGTCGCGCTCCGGCGCGATATGCAGATCATTTTCCAGGACCCCTTCGCCTCCCTCAATCCGCGCATGACGGTCGCGGCCATTATTGGTGAGGCGCTGATCATCCATAAGCTTGCCAAGACGCCGCGCGAACGCGAAGACCGCGTGGTCGAATTGCTCGAGACGGTTGGGCTCAATGCGGATCACATGCGCCGCTTTCCGCATGAATTCTCTGGCGGGCAGAGGCAGCGCATCGGCATTGCGCGCGCCTTGGCGGTTTCACCTAAGCTGATCATTTGCGATGAACCTGTCTCGGCGCTTGATGTCTCGATCCAGGCGCAGGTGGTGAACCTGCTTGAGGATTTGCAGGAAAAATTCGGCCTGACCTTCCTGTTCATCGCGCATGATCTTTCGGTAGTGGAACATATCTCCGATCGTGTTGCGGTGATGTATCTGGGGCGGATTGTGGAGATTGCCTCGGCGCGGGAACTCTACACCACACCGCTGCACCCCTATACCGAGGCACTTTTGTCAGCCGTGCCGATCCCGGACCCGACCGTGAAGCGCGACAGGATCAGGCTGCAAGGCGATGTGCCAAGCCCGCTGAACCCGCCATCGGGCTGCCATTTCCACACGCGCTGTCCGATTGCCGATGGCGCGCGCTGCCGCAGTGAAGTGCCCGCCTTGCGCGAAGTGAGGCCAGGCCATTCGGTTGCCTGCCATTACCGGGAATAGGCGCGCCCCGGTGGATCAGGCGCGCTCACCCTTCCCCAGCATGCGCTTGAAACCCGCCCATTGCTGGACCAGCCAGCCACCGGTTGCCAAGGCTTCCGTGCCGGTCGGATCGCCCGTGCGCGGATAGGTCTGCCGGCTGAAATCCGCCGTGCCGAAAATCCAATCCCAGACAGGAAACAGCACCGCGTAATTCTTGCCATGCTCGGCGGTGGAGAGAATGCCATGATGCAGCCGGTGATAGCGCGGGGACACCACCAGCCTTTCACCAATGCGGCCGAAGGAAAGCCGGATATTGCCGTGGGAGAAAGCCTCGATCAGACGCATCATCAGCAGCAGCAAGGGGAATTGCGCCGGGGATACGCCGATCAGCAGGGCAATGGTGCCGAACCAGAGCGCCGCAATCACCTCATCCAGGATATGGTTGCGGTCATCGGTCCAGAAGGTCATTTGCCGCTGCGCGTGGTGAATGGAATGCAGCGCCCACCACCAACCAATGCTGTGTTGCAGCCGATGGCGCCAATATTCGCCGAAATCCAGGATGACCACGTAAAGAAAAAAGGTGAGCAGCGGCGCTTCATGCAAAACGGGAAAGAAGGTTTCGAGTGTTGGCGCAACAAAGCCAGTATCGGCCAGCAGCCCTTCCAATTGGCTTTGCACCGTGGCCAGAAAGATGAAGGCCAGCAAGGGAAAAATACCAAGCCGCGCCAGTAGCGTATAGATGATATCGGTGCGGATGGCACGCCGATCCGTCACCGGTTCCACCGGGCGCAAGGCTTCCAACGGGCGGCAGACGGCATAGATCACGACCATGCCGAAAATGCTGAACAGGGCAAAATCCACCCATTCAAGCATTTCATCAGCGATATTCATCAGATTGGTGGCATAGAGCACCGGCTGTAGCAGGGTCTCGAAAATCCAGCCCGTCAGGCGGGTATGCAGATCATCCAGGGTCTTCAACATGGCTCAACGCCTGCCTTGCGCGGTCAAAGGGGCGAAGCAGAAGCCCTTGGACTGAAGCCCCGCCAGCACATCGTCCAGCACATTGGCATAGGGGTCCTTTCGGCTGCGAACACCCCAGTGCATGACCAACACCTCACCATCGCGAATATTCCGCAGCGCCTGATCGCGCAGCGCCGCATTGGGATGTGTATCGCTATTGAGTTCATCACCGAGAAAGCCGTTTTTGGTCCAGCCCTGATGGCGCAGGCCACAAGCTTCAGCGAGCCGCAGCGTATTTGGCGTGGTGATCCCGCCCGGTGCACGCCAAAGCGGTAGCACCACAGCACCCGGCGCGGCTGCGCGCAGCCGTTCAATCGGCGCTGACAGCTCTCGGCACATGGCTTCCTGGTCAAGCTGCGCTTCGCCACCACCACCACCACGCGCGACATAGCGCACCAGGCCAGGTGCGGGATCACCGCGGAAATACCAATGCCGATCCGTATGGCTCGCGAAGACATGCCCTTCAGCGGCGCGGGCGCGCCAGAATTCCGCCCAGGCAGGATCAAGGCTGCGGTCACCGCGATGGGTCGGTTCATGCGCCACAAACAAGGTGGCACGAATACCGCGACGGCGGAGGATTTCGGCGATTTTCTCGGCCTCTCGCCCCCAACCCGTATCAATCGTCAGGTAAAGTGTCCCGGCCGGGCACGCAGCCGATGTCTGCGCCGAAGCCGGCATGGCCAGGATGGCGCAAAGCGCCGCGAAACTCAGCAATAATCTATGCCAGCGCTGCATCATTGCGCAGCGCGTGGTTGGACGAAAATGCCATGCGGGCTGCGCCCAACGCGAATGGTCGAAACCTCGCCCGAATTGGGATCAAGCCGCGCGATACGGCCCGCCCAGCGCAGGGTCGCCCAAACCGCGCCATCGGGCGCGAAGGCAATGCAATCCGGCCCGCCCGGCACTTCATGAATGCGGCGTACTTCCAGACTGATGGGATCAATCTCCGCAATGCGACTTTGCACGCGGCTTGTCGCCCAAAGCGTCTTGCCATCGGGCGACGGGAAGATGGTATGCGCGCCGCGGCCAACGCGGATGGTGCTTTCCACCTGTTGTGTCGCCGGGTTCAGTACAGCGAAGTGATCACGCCCCATAATGCCAACGATCAACCGATCACGATGCCAGATAATGCCAGCGGGTTCGGGCCCCACCGGCGCCTGCCACACAATGCGCCGCGTTTGCAGGTCTATCGCGGCCACAGTGCCATCACCCTGCATGGTGACATAGGCAAAGCGCGAATCCGGGCTGAAGGCGATATGGGATGGCTTGTTGCCGGCGCGTAGCCTTTCCAAAAGCCGGGGCCCGTCGGCGTCATAGATATCAACCTGCCCGCGCCTCAGGCTAGCAATCACCAGCAAGCGGCCATCGGGCGTGAAATCCAGATGATATGGGTTGGAAATCCGCTCTCGCCGGAGAACTTCGCCGGTGGCGGGCTCGACGAACAGGATCTCATTGCCAACCGAATCCGCGATCAGCAATTCACGCCCGCCAGGCGCCAGCACAAGATGATGCACTTCGCGCAGCCCTTCAATGCGGCGTACTTCCTGGCCAGTGCGCGAATCGATTTTGACAATGCTTGGGTCGGTCGAATTCAGCACATAGACGAAATCCGCCTTGGCAGCGCCATTCAGCGCAAGCAGTGCCAAGGCAAGGCCAAACCATTGCGCGATTTTCATTTGGCGTCAGGCTCAAAGGTCAGGGCAATGCCATTCATGCAATAGCGCTGGCCGGTGGGGGCAGGACCATCCGGAAAAACATGGCCAAGATGGCCGCCACATTGGCCACAATGCACTTCGGTCCGCACCATGAAAAGCGAGCGGTCTATATGGGTCCCGATGGCACCATCCAGCGGCGCATAAAATGAAGGCCAGCCCGTACCGCTTTCATACTTGGTCGCCGCATCGAAAAGCGGCACACCGCAACCGCCACACAGGAAGCGCCCCGGGCGCTTTTCGGCATTCAGGGCTGAAGAGCCAGGCCGTTCGGTGCCATGCTGGCGCAGAACCCGAAAAGCCTCGGGGGAAAGCGCCGCGCGCCATTCTGCTTCCGATTTTTGGACCGGGAAAGCCTGTTCCTGCGGCCTGTTTTGCTTGAAGAAAACCATGAGCCCTTATGCCCCATGCGCGGGTTTCAGCAAATCGGAAAAACTTTTCCTGAATTTCGCGACCTTGGGCGCCACCACCGCCTGACAATAGCCGGACCAGGGGTTGCGCGCGAAGTAATTGTGATGCTCGGGCTCGGCCGGCCAGAATTGGGTGAGCGGCACAATTTCTGTAACAAACGGGCTACCCCATAGCCGCGCCGCCGTAAGCTCCGCCATCACTTCCTGTGCGGTGGCCTCCTGCGCGGGGTCATGGGTCAGGATAATACTCCGATATTGCGGCCCGATATCAGCGCCTTGCCGATCCTTGGTCGTGGGATCATGGATCGCAAAAAAGACCCGCAGCACATCCCGGAAGGAAATCACGGTTGGATCATAAGCAACCTGAACCACCTCTGCATGGCCGGTGCGCTTGCCGCAAACCTCCTCATAAGTCGGGTTCGCAACATGCCCGCCCGCATAGCCAGACATCACGGCGCTGACGCCCTTCATGCCAAGAAAGACCGCCTCCAGGCACCAAAAACACCCGCCGCCGAGCGTCGCCTTTTCCATCACAACCGCGCCTTCCTCGACTTACGCTCAGGCCCGTTTGTAACGCGGGCTAAAGCCAATGATTGAAGAGGGCCATTATATCGGGGAGACTCCCGCCGCCTGCAAGGATCACATCATCGCCCGCGCCACCCTGGAACTGGTGGCTAAGACCATTGCCGATCATCACGTTGCCATTCGCCCCTGCAACAAGGGACAGGCCGCTCACCCCATCAGCGATCATCAGAACCTCAACATTGGTGCCCATGGTGATATCGGTCGAGGTGATGATGGTATCCTGGCCGCCGCCAGTAAATTCGATAATCTGGTCCTGGGCTTCGATGAAGTAATAAATGTCATCGCCAGCGCCGCCCGCCATGGTATCGGCGCCCTCCCCGCCAAACAGCGTATCATTGCCGGCATCGCCCGAAAGGCTATCCCGCCCGGCGCCGCCAATCAGCAAGTCCCCGTCAGCGCCACCATAAAGCGCGTCGTCATGTTCCCCGCCATCCAGCGTATCGGCGCCCGAGTCGCCCCAAAGCATATCCGAACCCGCACCGGCCGAGAGGTAATTGGCCGCCGCATTGCCAGTGATCTGGTCATTCCCTGCCCCGGTCAGCACATGTTCAATGCCTTGCAGCCAGTCGCTGCCAGCAGCGCCTGACGCGGCTGAATTGGCAAGATGGACCACGACGTTCTGGCCAAATTCGGACAGATTGGCATAGCTGACCCAATCGCCCGTCCCGTCACCGCCGATCAGGTGATCATTCCCTGCATCACCTTGCAGCGTATCATCGCCCGCACCGCCCTGCAGCGTATCATGGCCCGCGCCGCCCAGCAGTTCATTGGCAAGCGCATTGCCGATGATGAGGTTATTGCCTTCATTGCCGATCCCGCGTTGGGCATTCCCTGTCGCGGAAAGGATCAGGGTTTCGAATTCGCTTGGAAGGTAGAAGTCAATGCCCGCAACAATCGTATCACTGCCCGCACCCGGATTTTCCAATACCAGATCATCGGCACTTTCTATCCAGTAGAGATCATTGCCCAAGCCGCCTTCAAGAATATTCTGCCCTGATCCGCCGGCCAAGGTATCATGACCACCACCGCCCAGCAGGTAATCATCACCATCATTGCCGCTGAGGCTATCGCTGGCCGAACCGCCGAAGATGTTGTTCCCGGCGTAGCTGCCCAGCACGGTCATCGCGGCGCTGGCAGTTCTGGCATCTACCGCTTCGAAGCCGGCGATCCAGGCGCCATTGGTCACCTGATTTTCTTCAAGTCCAAGATCAATGAACAGCCCGGTCGAGAGAATGAGCCAATCATACCCATCCCCGCCATCAAGCCGATTGGTGGCATCCTGCAGGATCAGGCGATCATCGCCGCCACCGCCCTCAAGCGTATCGGCCCCAACACCACCCACCAGGCTGTCACCACCATCGCCGCCAATCAGCCAATCATGCCCTGCACCGCCTTCCAGGATATCGGCACCGTCAGCGCCATAGAGAAAATCATCGCCATCGCCGCCCAGCAGCCGATCCTGCCCTGCCCCGCCAAAGAGCCAGTCATTGCCGGCTTCGCCCTCCAACAGATTGGTGGCTTCCGGTGCATCCGCGTCATCCAGGGTTGGGCCATCGGCATAAAGCGCATCATCGCCATTGCCACCCAGCAGCCAATCATCCCCGGCACCGCCCCAAAGCTGATCGGCACCGCCAAGGCCGAAAATCGAATCTGCATCCGCACCACCTGAAAACCAATCCGCGGCTGCTTCACCGAGCAACAAATCCGCACCGCCAAGCCCGAATAGCCGAGACCCGGAAGCGATGGCGGAAAGCGCATCATCATTATCGCTTCCTGCCATGCCGGCAAAACTTCCTGGCGTGGCCGAGGCATAGAAATTTCCCGACGTAAAGCTGGATGTCACCAGGCGAATCAAAACATCGTTGGTGCCAAGTGCATTATCCTGGTCAAGGTCAATGGCGATCCAGCCGCCTGGTTCAGTATCGGTGCTGGCGGCGGGAATATACCAGGCCTGCAGATACCCCAAACCCAATTCCGCACCGGGCAAGGCGAGCCCGGCCACCGGTCCCGAACTGGTCTGCAAGGTGCCTCGCCAGATCAGCGGCGCTGGTCCATAGGCCCCTTGCAATACACCATTGCTCAACCCGAAGGAGATTGCGTCCCCCTGCGTGCGGGAGAAATCGGCAATGGTATCCGCCGCGAGAAAATTGCTGACCAGCGCTGGATTGGCAGAAAGGTCAATCAGGAACGTATCGGCGTCATTGCCGCCAAACAACCAATCCGCCCCGCCATCGCCGCCCAAGACATCCTGACCATCGCCGCCGTCAAGCGTGTCGCGCCCTAGCGCACCAAGCAACACATCATCGCCAGCCTCACCGCGCAACAGGTTGCGTGATGTGCCGGTATCGCCACTGCCGCTTGGCGCATCGGCAAACAGCACATCCCAGCCATTGCCACCCAACAACGTATCATCACCCGCATCGCCTTGCAGGCCATCGGCCAGGTCGCCGCCATCAAGCCAGTCATTGCCTGTCCCGCCGGAGAGCTGATCAACGCCGCCGAAACCAAGCAAGGTGTCGTGACCGGCAAGCCCGGCCAGACTGTCATCGGTAATGCCGGGCATTGAGAGGAAGTCATCGCCAGCAGTTCCAATCGGGGGGGATGTGCCGCTCATGGTGCTGCCCCCACCATTGCTGAGATGGCTGCCGCATACGCGATGCCCCGCATCAATGATCCGTTAGCAATGATGGATGATGTCTTGAGAAATACCGCGGCAACCAACGCAAGGCTTTGTTCCGCGAACATAGAGTATTTCTGGGATGTGAACATTTTTTGCTCCTCATCCACTGTTCTGCCATGCTTAGATTTACATTTGTAAAACGCCGGCACCTTTTTCGCGAAGCTTGCGCGCCATACGCGCTTCGGGTTATAGCCGAACGGGAATAACGGAGGCTCGCGATGCACCGTCGCCTGATGCTGGCTTTGGCGGCGCTGCCATGCGCGACGGCCCGCGCATCTGTGGTGGATCGCCCCTTGATTGCCGCCGCCGCCAGCTTGCAGCCGGCCTTGGAAGAAGCGGCGGTGCTGATCACCGCACAAACCGGCATCGCGCCGCGCTTCGCCTATGGCGCCAGCGGCAATCTGGCGCGGCAAATCGCGCAAGGTGCGCCATTTGAAATGCTGCTCGCCGCTGATGAAATCAGTATCCAGAAACTCGCCGAAGCGGGGCACACGCGCGATGCGAGTCATGTCTTTGCGCTTGGCAGGCTGGCGTTGTTTGCCCCGCGTGGGTCGGTGCTTGATCCCGCTGCCGGCTTGGAAGCGCTGCGCCCCTTACTGGCGGCAGGGCGCGTGCAGCGCTTTGCCATCGCCAACCCTGAGACCGCCCCCTATGGCCGCGCTGCCGAACAAGCCTTGCGTAGTCTTGAATTGTGGGAGGCGCTGCGCCCGCGCCTGATTTTCGGCGAGAATATCGCCCAGGCAGCGCAATTCGCCATGACGGAAGGGGCGAGCGGTGGCCTGGTTGCTTATTCTCTGGCGCTGTCCCCCGCGCTCAAGGCGCGTGGCAGTTTCAGCCTGGTGCCAGCGAATTTGCATGACCCTTTGCGCCACCGTCTGGCTTTGACCAGGCGTGCCAGTGACGCGGCGCTGCGTCTGCAAGCCTGGTTCCTCTCACCCCAGGCGGCGGCGGTTTTTGCGCGCCATGGCCTAGAGGCACCCTGAACCATGGATTGGCCCGCCTTCCGCCTTTCGCTCTGGCTTGGTCTTGGCACGGTGGTGATCCTGCTGCCCCTGGCATTATGGCTTGGGCGGTTTTTGGCGCTGCGACGTTTTCGCGGGCGCGGCGTGGTGGAAGCAGCGGTTGCGCTGCCTTTGGTGTTGCCGCCGACCGTGCTTGGCTTTTATTTGCTGACTGCCTTCGGTGCGGGGTCTTGGCTTGGCGGAGCTTTCCAGGCGGCCTTCGGCAAGACCCTCGCCTTTTCCTTTGAAGGGCTGCTATTGGCAAGCGCGATTGCCAATATCCCCTTTGCTGTACAGCCGATTCAAAACGCCTTCGGTGCCATCCCGCCCAATTTGCGCGAAGCCGGCGCCACTTCCGGCATGGCGCCTTGGGCAGTGTTCTGGCGCGTGGAATTGCCTTTGGCCTGGCCGGGCATTGCCACCGCCATTGTGCTGACCTTTGCCCATACGCTGGGTGAATTCGGCGTGGTGCTGATGGTGGGCGGCGCCATCCCAGGTGAAACCCGCACCGCCGCCATTGCCATTTATGATCGCGTGCAGGCGTTTGATGATGCCGCCGCGGCCAGCATGTCGGCGCTGCTGCTGGTGATTTGCTTGCTCGCGCTGCTGCTGGTGCAACGCCTCACGCGCGGGATCGGGCGGCGGCGCCATGACTGATGCGGGGCTTTCCGTACGGCTCAACTCCGCCGCGCCCATTGCGCTGGATGTCGCGCTGGAATGCGCACCGGGCGAGCTATTGGCGATCATCGGCCCCTCAGGTGCGGGCAAATCCACCACGCTTCGCGCCATTGCCGGGCTGCATCATCCGGCCAGTGGCAGCGTGATTTGTGATGGAGAAACCTGGCTCGATACCAGCCGCGCGCTTGATATGCCCGCGCATCGGCGCCGCGTTGGCCTGGTGTTTCAGGATTACGCGCTGTTTCCGCATATGACAGCGCTTGGCAATGTCATGGCCGCGATGGGGCATGTGCCTACCGCGTCGCGCGCCGAACGCGCCGCTGGCCTTTTGGCGCGCGTGCATCTAGCCGGGCTTGAGGAACGCCGCCCGGCGGAGCTTTCCGGTGGGCAGCAACAACGCGTCGCCGTCGCACGCGCCTTGGCGCGAGACCCTGCCGTGCTGCTGTTGGACGAGCCCTTCAGCGCCGTGGACCGCGCCACGCGTCGGCGCTTGCAAGTGGAATTGGCCAATCTGCGCCAGGGGCTTGCCATCCCGATCATTCTGGTCACGCATGATTTGGATGAGGCCGCGTCGCTTGCCGATCGTATGCTGTTGCTGCATCGCGGGCGCGGGCTGCAAACCGCGCCGCCCGCGGAAATGCTCGCCCGCCCTGCCTCGGCCGAGGTCGCGCGGTTGCTCGATCTCCGCAATCTTTTTACCGGCGTGGTGCTGGCGCATGAGGCTGACCTGACGCGGCTCCGCTGGGGTCATCAAATCCTGGAAGCCGCCCCCATGCCAAGCCTGCCGCCGGGGACCGCTGTGGATTGGCTGATCGGTGCTGGTGGGGTGGTGCTGCATCGGCGTGGCCGCCCCTCAGCCGGCGAAAGAGAAAACCCGGTTTCCGGCACCATCACCGCGCTTTTGCCGATGGGCGAGGAAATGCGCGTCACGCTGGATGTGGGCGACACAGAAGGCCGCCAATTGACCTTCGCCCTGCCGCGCCACGCCGCGCAACGCAATGGCCTGGCAGCCGGTGAGGCGTGCAGCGTTTCTCTGCTGCGCGATGCGCTGCATGTGATGCCCCGGCCATGAAGGATGCTGCGCTTTGGCTCCGGCTTGATTTTGCCGATGGCCGCGTGGGCCCCGGCAAGATCGTGCTCTTGGAGGCGATTGCGGAGGCCGGTTCGATCAGCGCCGCCGCCAGGTCGCTCGGCATGTCCTATCGCCGCGCCTGGGAATTGGTGGCGGAGTTGAATGAGACCTTCTCGATCCCCGTGGTGGAACGGATCACCGGCGGCGCCGGGGGCGGCGGGGCGCGGCTGACCCGCCTGGGGGAGGCTTTGGTGCTCGGCTTTCGGGAGATTGAAGCGGCGGCGACCCGCGCGGCTTCCCAGCATTTGCGGCGATTGGCGAAATCCTGAAGCGCGACACCTTGCGGCGGAGCCCTGGGCGCGCTGCAATACGGCCATGAGTGATCGCACCGCCGCCCCCGCCCGCCCCGCGTCAACCGTCATGCTGCTGCGTGACGGGGCGCGCGGCATGGAAGTTTTCATGGTGGTGCGCCACCGTCAGATTGATTTCGCCTCTGGTGCCTTGGTGTTTCCGGGCGGGCGCGTTGAAGCCTCTGACCAGGTGCTGGCCGGTGGCGATGCGCATGGCGCGTTTCGTGTCGCCGCCATTCGCGAAACCTGGGAAGAATGCGGGGTATTGCTGGCCGAAGCAGGCGCGGCACCGGAAGCCGAGGGCGAATTCGCCGCCATGCTGGCCACGCGCGGCCTGATGCCCGCAATTTCGGGCCTGGCGCATTTCGCGCATTGGATCACGCCGGTGGATGTGCCCAAGCGCTTTGATACGCATTTCTTTCTGGCCGCCGCGCCGGAAGATCAGGCCGCGCTACATGATGGGCATGAAGCGGTGGATAGTGTCTGGATCAGGCCCGCCGATGCGCTGGCGGAAGGCATCGCCGGCACGAAGAAGCTTGTTTTCCCAACACGCATGAACCTGACCAAACTCGCCCGGCATGACAGCGTGGCGGAAGCCTTCGCCGCCGCCCGCGCCACACCCGTGGTCACCGTGCTGCCGGAACAGATTGGCATGACCCCTGAAGGGCGCATCCTGCGCCTGCCTCGTGCAGCCGATTATGGCGGCGAGGATTTCCTGGCGGGCGATCCGCCTTCCATGTGATGGAGAACCCACCCATGCTGCCTCGCCGCCTTCGCTTCGGCATCTTTTTGGCCCCGTTTCATCGGGTTGGTGACAACCCGACACTGGGGCTGACGCGCGATTTGGAATTGATCGAATGGCTGGACCATCTGGGCTTTGATGAGGCCTGGATTGGTGAGCATCATTCCGCCGGCTGGGAAACCATCGCGAGCCCGGAAATCATGATTGCCGCGGCGGCGGAACGCACCAAGCACATCAAGCTTGGGTCTGGCGTGACCAGCCTGCCGTATCACCATCCGCTTCTGGTGGCGCAGCGTTTTGTGCAATTGGATCACATGACGCGCGGGCGCGTGATGCTGGGCTGCGGGCCGGGCGCGCTGGTATCTGACGCGTACATGATGGGCATTGATGCCGCGCATCAGCGCCGGCGGATGGATGAATCCCTCAATGCCATCACGCGGCTTTTGGCCTGCGAAGAACCGGTCACGATGGAAACCGATTGGTTCACCCTACGAGAGGCGCGGCTGCATCTGGCACCTTATTCCGAACCGCGTTTCCCAATTTCGGTCGCTTCTTCCACCACGCCATCGGGCGCCTTGGCCGCGGCGAAGTACGGGCTTGGCTTGCTCTCACTCGGCGCGGGTTTGCCGGGCGGGCCGAAATCGCTGGCCGAGCAATGGCAAATGGCGGAAGCGGAAGCCGCCAAGCATGGCCAGAAGATGGATCGGCGCAATTGGCGTCTGGTCGTCAATCTGCATTGCGCCGAGGATGATGAACGCGCTTTGCGTGATGTGCGCCATGGTGAGGCTTTGGAAACGCTGACCTATTTCAGCGAAACCCTGGGCCGGCCGCCGATGCGTTCGGAAGACCCGCTGCGCGATGGCTTGGCGATGGGCTCAACCCTGGTCGGATCGCCGGAGACGGTGGCGGCAGGGATTGAACGGCTGCTCGGCTTCACCAATGGCGGCGCAGGGGGTGTCTTGTTCCGCGCCCATGAATGGGCCGATCGGGAAGCCACCATGCGGTCCTTTGAGCTTTTCGCGCGTTGGGTCATGCCGCGCTTCCAGGGATCGCTTGTGATGCCGCAGCAATCGCGTGATTGGGTCAGCAGCAATCGTGAGAGCATTTTCGCACCCAATATGGCGGCGCTGAAGCAGGCCTTCCGCGATGCCGGGCAGGAAGCGCCGGAAATGTCTCGGCTGAAGCTGCATACCGGCAAGGTTGAAGTGCCGCAGGTTTGACGCCCATGATCACGCGGCGTGGCTTGGCGGCGGCGGCCCTGGTGCCGCTTGCTGTGCCGGTGGCGGCGCAGGGGCGCGCGGTAAGCCGTATCGCCTTCGGCACCTGCGCCGATGAAAAGCAGCCGCAGCCGATCTGGCGCGCGGTGCGTGCCTGGCAGCCGGAGTTTTTCATCTTCGCCGGCGATAATGTCTATGGCGGGGTGCGGCGGCATGATCTGGCCGAATTGCAGGAAGCCTATGCAAGGGCGCAGCAGCATCAGGAATTCATGGGCTTCATCGCAGGGCAGCAGCATCATGCCGCAATTTGGGATGATCATGATTTTGGCGTGAATGATGGCGGCATTGAAAACCCCTTCAAGCAGGAAGCGAAGGATGCCTTCCTGGAATTCTGGCGCGTGCCGGCCGATGATGTACGGCGCCGACGCGATGGGCTTTATCATCATCTGACCCTCGGCCCGGCGGGGCAGCGTGTGCAAATCATTCTGTTGGACACGCGTTGGTTCCGTTCACCCTTGCGCGTTACCGACGCGCGCGGTGCGCCGGGGCGGGAACGTTATTTGCCCGATGATGATCCGGCCAAGACCATGCTGGGCGAAGCGCAATGGGCTTGGCTTCGTGCCTGCCTGCAAGAACCGGCGGAGCTGCGCTTGATTGTTTCATCAATCCAGGTCGTGGTGGAAGGACATGGCTGGGAAAGATGGGGCAATTTCCCGCGCGAACGGCAGCGGCTTTATGATCTGATCGCCAGCACCAGGGCGCGGGGCGTGGTGTTTCTGTCTGGTGATCGGCATATCGGCGCGCTCTATCGCGAAAGCCAGGGCACGCCCTATCCACTCACGGAAATGACCTCAAGCGGGATCAATCGGCAGTTTGTCAATGCGCGAGAACAAGGCCCCAATCGCCTTGGGGAGCTTTACCCGCGCGTGAATTTCGGCACGGTGGAGATTGATTGGCAGAACAGGCGCGCCACACTGGCGCTGCGGGATGAGGATGGCGCGGTGCAGCGGCATGTCTCGCTCGCGCTGGATGAATTGCGCGCGGGGTAGCACGGGTGGCGATGGCAGTGGTGCCGCCATCGCCAAGCCTTGATCAATTGATCCTTAGATTGAGGCGACGAATAATCGCCCCTTCCTCTTCCATGATTTTCGCCACGGATGCGCGGTAATCCTCACTGCTCTTGTAGATCAGCGGCATGTCGAAGCGTTCCAGCGCGGTGGTATGCACCGGATCATAAAGCGCCTGCTTGAAGCCATCATGCAGCACCTTGACGATGCCGGGATCAACGCCCTTGGGTGCTGCAATACCATAGGGTGAGGTGGAGACAATATTGATCCCGCTTTCAACCAGCGTCGGCGCATCCGGGTAGCGCTTGGCGCGTGTCTCACCCCAGGTGCAGAGCAAGCGGAATTGTCCACCATCCACCAAGGGCGCCCAGGAGGTTGAATCGACCATCGCCTGGGTCTGACCACTCAGCAGGGATTGCGCATTATCGGCGCCGCCACGAAAAGGCACATGCAGCCATTCAATCCCGCGTTCGAGTGCGATGCGTTCCATGGTGATATGCAGCGTGGTGCCAACACCGGGCGAACCATAAGCGACCTTCCCCGGATTGGCCTTTGCATAGGCGAGGAATTCTTCCCAATTCTTCCAAGGACTATCGGCCTTCACCACAACGCCGAACAGATAGCCGGTCAGGTGGATGATGTAGGTGAAATCCTTGAGCGGGTCCCAGGTTGGGCGGCTTGACATCATGGGGAAACGAAACACGGTGATGGGCAATTGGCCGACCAGATAACCATCGCCGCGCTGTTCCTGCGCCATGGCCGCCGCCGCCAAGGTGCCGCTGGCGCCGCCGCGATTATCAATAATCACCTGTTGGCCAAGATAGCGCGACCCTGCCTCGGCCAAGGCGCGCAATTGGCCATCAGTGGAGCCGCCAGGCGGCCAGGGGACGATCAGGCGAATGGGGCGATTGGGAAAGCCCGATTGCGCAATGGCGGGCGTTGCGAGAAGCCCCGCAGCGGCGGTCAAAGCAGTGCGGCGTGTCAGTTTCATATCTTGCTCCCGGTTGCTGCGCGGTGTTGGCATGACCCGCGCTAATGCGTGGTCAGCTTATCACAGGCCTGTACGGCAAGACCATGGCTTTTGGCTAAGGCGCCAGCCGGCCGGCCTCGGCCCAGCATGCTGCCCGCGCATCGGCAAGGCGCTGGTTGATGGCGGCAATCGCTGCGCGGTCCTGCGCCAACCTGTCACGCCGGTTCGCGATTAGCGCTGCCATGGCATCAGGCGCGGGGCCGCCTTGCACGCTGCGCCCGCGCAAATTCTCTGCCGGATCAAGCGCGGCGCGGAGTTTCTCAGCCGGAATATGCAAGGCTTTGCCGAACAGCACCTGCGCCGCCGCATCCAGGGCAGCGCTTGAAATGCTCTCCGCCGTGCGGCCTTCCGCCAGCGCATCGCGCACGACAATCGCAACAATATTATGCGCCATGCGGAAACTGAGGCCGGTTTCGCGCACAATCACATCCGCCAATTCAGTGGCTGACCCAAACCCCTCCCGCGCTGCATTTTCCATGCGGGTTTCATTCAGGCTGAGGCCCTGCATCACTTCCTGAAACAGGGCAAGGATGCGCCGGCTGCGAAGTGCTGCATCCAGCACAGGTTCATTCACCGCCGTCACCGCATCGTTCACATCGGCGAAGGCCGTGTTTTTGGTACAGGCCATCGCCGCGTGATGCGCGCCCTGCACCATGGCCGCCGCTGCCTTCAAATGTTCCAGCGCCACAGGGTTTTTCTTCTGCGGCATGATGCTGGAAACCGCCGAATGGCGATCCGCCAATTCGACAAAACCATATTCCCAACTGCCCCAGTTTTGCAGATCGGTCGCAAGGCGCGATAGCAGCGTCATCATCACGGCCATGGCGGATGCCGCTTCCAGCGCATCATCGCGCGATGATACGGCATCATAAGCCAGTTCCAACGGTGCTGCGAAACCAAGCGCGCTTGCGACCCAGGCACGATCAAGCGGGAAGGCAGTGGTGGAAAGCGCGCCTGCACCCAAGGGGCAAAGATCACAATGGATCAGGGCACCCATCAGCCTTTGATGATCGCGCGCCAGCGCATCCGCAGCCGAGGCCAACCAATAGCCAAAGGTGATCGGCTGCGCATGCTGCCCATGCGTATAGCCAGGCATGATGGTGGCGATGTGTTCTTCCGCCCGCGCCAGCATCACTTGCCGCAGATCAGCAAGCAGCCCCAGCACCGCGAGCAATTCGGTGCGCAACGCCATGCGCCAGGTGGTGGCGTTCAGATCATTCCGGCTGCGCCCGGTATGCAGCCGCCCGCCAATATCCGGGCCAAGTTTTTGGATAATGCGCTTTTCGACATAGGAATAGAGATCTTCCTGCCGATAATCCACCGGCACCGCATCCGGCCCCGCATCAGCCATAATGAGGATTTCCGGCAGGATTTGCGCCATGGCATCACGCGCAATAATGCCTTGGCGTTGCAGCATCAGCCCATGGGCCAGATGCACCCACATTTCATGCTGAAAGACATGATGCTGCGCCCGCGCGACTGATCCTCGGTAATAGCTTTCCACCAGCAATGGCGAAGGCGGTTCCTTCACCCTTTCGCGTAAATTCACCGCCTCCGTCATGTGCAACCTTCCTCAGGGACGCTGATTGCTGAGCACCACCGTACCAGACGCCGAGAACATGCCGCCCACGCCATGCGCCACGCTGATCTTCACATTGGGCACTTGCGCAGGCGCGGTGCCGCGCACCTGACGCACGCTTTCCTGCAGGGCGAACATGCCATACATGCCCGTGTGGGTGTAAGAAAGCCCGCCGCCATTGGTATTGATCGGCAGCTTGCCACCCGGTGCGGTATTGCGTTCCCAGATGAAATCCTTGGCCTCACCACGCTTGACGAAGCCAAGATCTTCCAGCCC
>JBIKWX010000041.1:0-16938 GCA_044356095.1 Roseomonas sp. | reverse complement strand
ACCAAGACCATGGCGAAGGAAATGCTGCCCATCGTGGACAAGCCGCTCATTCAATACGCGGTGGAAGAAGCGCGCGCCGCAGGCATCGAACAAATCTGCCTGATCACCGGGCGCGGCAAGACCATGCTGGTGGATCATTTCGACATTGCCTATGAATTGGAAAAGACGCTGGCCGAACGCGGCAAGGAAAAGGAATTAGCCGCGCTGCGTGCGGATGCAGTGCTGCCGGGGAGTGTCTTTTCCGTCCGTCAGCAAGTGCCGATGGGGCTTGGCCATGCCATTTGGTGTGCGCGCGCCTTTATTGCCGATGATCCCTTCGCCATTCTGCTGCCCGATGATCTGATGCAATGCGAGGTTTCATGCACCGCGCAGCTTGCGGGAGCCTATCGCGAAACCGGCGGCAATGTGGTGGCGATTGAAGAAGTGCCGCGTGACCGCGTGAACCGCTACGGTGTTTTGGATGTGGCGGAAGATCGCGGGCGTTTGGTTTCCGTGAAGGGCCTGGTGGAAAAACCGCCGATTGAAAAGGCGCCGTCCAATCTGACGATCATTGGCCGTTATGTGCTGATGCCCGAAGTGATCGGCCATTTGGCGCGCATGGAAAAGGGCGCCGGCGGTGAAGTGCAATTGACCGATAGCATGGCGAAGCTGATCGGCACGCAGCCCTTCCATGGGCTGCGTTATGAAGGCCGCCGTTTTGATTGCGGCGACAAGGCAGGTTTTCTGGAAGCCCAGGTGGCTTTCGCGCTGGCCAGACCTGATCTGGCGCCGGCCATGCGCGATATTCTGAAGCGGTATGGATAAGCGTTATATTGGCTGCATAGCGCGCACGAGTTCTGCCACATCCGGCGCATCATCCAGGCGCCAGATCGCATCGCGCAATGCCGCCGCGCCCGCCTTGCCCAATAGCGGTTCGGCATTGCCACGGTATTTTGCTTCCAGCTCCTCATCCGAAAGCGGCGCACCGGGGTCGCCCTTCGGCAGCAGCACGGTTTCGGTCAGCTTCGTGCCGTCATCCAGGGTAATGGTCACGCGCGCCGGAAACTTCGCGGGATAGAGTTTATTGAGTTCTGCGTCCTGCACCACTTCCGTGCGCGCCAATACCTGGCGGATCAGCGCATCATGCACGCGCCCGGGCGCGAATTGGCGCTGCGTCAATTCCCCATCCACCGCGGCGGCAGCGATGCAATAGGGCACCGAAACCCGCGCCCCCATCAGCGAGGTGACATCCTTGTTCGAAAAATGCGTCTTCACCGTTTCATAGGTTTCATTGGCGATGGCCACGATCCGCTTCGGGTCCGGCTTGTGCTTGGCCACAATGGCAAGGGTCGCCTGGATCGGTGAATGGCTCGCCAGGATGGAGGGGAAATATTTGAAGCCGTTCTGCAGAATTTCCCATTCCGTCCCAAGGCCAGCGGTTAGCGCGGCGGCTTTCGGTTCCAGCGAAAACGCCGCCAGATAGCCCTTCGGGTGTTCCAGAATGCCGGGCGGGCTGGTTGCGCCAAGCGCGGCCATTTGCGCAGACAGAATGCCATTCAACGCGGCCTTGCCGGGGTGGATGGATTTCGTCATGTCGCCCGATTCGAAAAACGTATTCAGCCCGGCAGCTTGTGTGCCGGCCAAGCCAAGTGCGCGCTGTACGCCATCCGCATCCAGACCCATGGCATGCGCCGCCCCCGCAGCAGCGCCGAAGGTTCCATTGGTCGCGGTGGAATGCCAGAAGCGGTAATGCGTCGGCATCACGGCCATGCCAACGCGCACCGCAACCTCATACCCCGCCACCAAAGCGGCCAGCATCGCACGTCCTGAAAGCCCACGCGCCTCCGCCAAGGCAAGCGCGGTTGGCACCATCACTGAGCCCACATGCAACAAGGCGCGCTTATGCGTGTCATCATTATCGGCGGCATTGATCAGAATACCATTGGCGAGTGCGGCGAAGGCCGGCTGCACCGCAGCGCCCTTTGTGCCCATCACATGTGCCCCAGGCGCACCGGGATAAAGTGCCGCGATATCGCGCGCGATGCGGGATTTTTCCGCATCTTCCGTCCAGGCCGCCATGGCGCAGCCTAAAGCATCCAACACAAGCCGCGCCGCCTGGCGCCGCACCTCTACCGGCAGCGCATCCGGCGTGATGGAGGCAGTAAATTCCGCAAGGGCGCGCGTGGTCATGCTGATTATTCCTTCAGTGATGGTGAAGCATAGATCAGGCTGTAGAATGTCGGCGTCGCTGTAAAGCCATGCGCGGTCAGCGCTGCCTGGATCATTTCCGCATTGGTGCCCTCCACCACCATGATGGTCGCGAAGGATGCATCGCCGCCGGGGCGCAGTTTTTCCTCGGGGCTTGGCACTGTCACGCTTGCATCAGCCTGCCATACCCGCACGCGCGTCACGCCCGGTTGTTCAAGGATTGCCGCCAAACGCGATTCAAGCCCCGCCACGGGCGCTTCCTGTTGCGCCATGAGTGCCAGCATGCCGCCAGCGCCTGCCTGTCCTTCATCCAGGGCCACACGACAAATACTGCGCGACATGGTGCGGAAATGCGCCATGATGCGCGCGGTCCACTCCGTGGGCTCTGCCAAGCGCTTGAGATAAGGCGCAGAGCACAGCACTTTCGGTGTCGCTGTTTCATAAAATGTCAAAAACTCAGCGCGCGGGCCATTCAGGCGACGATAGCGCCGCGCATGCTGAAAGCCGGGAATGCCAAGCCGATCCGGCACGTGATCCTGCTGATACCAGGCTTCATAATCGCGCCGATCACAAGCAGGCGCGATATCATTCATCACGCAAAGCAAACCGCCGCCCTTGGCCATGCCGTTTCATCCCTTTGGTCTTGGCGCCGAGTATTGCGCCGCTGGCGCGCGAGGGGAAGCGGTGCGCGTGCTGGACAGATAGGGCGCGCCCGGTCACCATGGCGGCAAGAAAGGGGAGGAACCAGCATGAAAAGACGTTCATTCATCGCCGCTAGCGGCGTACTGCTTGCCACGCCGAGTATTTTGCGCGCGCAAGGCGCCTGGGTAGCCACGCGCCCCATCCGCTTCATCGTGCCCTGGCCGCCTGCCGGGACTACCGATATCCTCGCGCGCATGATTGCGCCGGCCTTGCAGGAAGCGCTGGGCCAAAATGTCATTATCGAAAACCGCGCCGGCGCGGCGGGGCTGATCGGCACGGAAGCCATTGTGCGGGCCGATGCTGATGGCCATGCCTTCGGCTTCATCATCAGCACGCATGCCGCCAATGCGCATCTGGTGAAGAACCACCCCTTTGATGCGGTGCGCGACGTCACGCCGGTGATCCATGTTGCTGATGTCCACAATATCCTCTGCATCAACAACAACCTGCCACCGCGCACGGTACCGGAACTGATCACCTGGGGCCGGACCAATCCACTCGCCTTCGCATCCTCCGGCACCGGAACTTCAACGCATATCAGTGGGGAGATGTTTCGCCTCGCCACCGGGCTTAGCATGACCCATGTGCCCTATCGTGGCGGCGGGCCGGCGCTGACGGATTTGATGGCGGGCAATGTGCCGATCATGTTTGCCAATGCCACATCATCCCTGCCGCATGTGCGCGGTGGGCGCATTCGCGCGCTGGGTGTGACGGCAGCGCAGCGCCTGCCCTTTCTGCCGGAAGCACCCACCATCGCCGAAGCCGCCATCCCTGGTTATCAGATCGCTGAATGGTACGGCATTGTCGGGCCACGCGGCATGCCGACCGCAGCTGCGCAGCGCCTGAACGCTGTGATTGGCGGCATCATCACTGCCCCAGAGATGCGCCAGAAACTGCTCGATTCCGGCGCCGAGGTTGTCGGCGGCACGGCGGAGACCTTCGGCACACTGATCACCAATGATGTCGCGCGCTATGGCCAGGTGATCCGCGATGCCGGGATCACTGCGGAATGAGCACGCCGCTTTCTGGCAAGATTGCCTTGGTGAGTGGCGCGAGCCGCGGCATCGGCGCGGCGATTGCGCGCATCCTCGCGCGCGATGGCGCCAGGCTGGTGCTGCTTGCGCGCAGTGAAGCCGATATGCAGAAGGTTGCCGCCGATTGCGGCGCGGATTGCTTGGTGGTGCCAGGCGATTTGCGCGAAGATGCCGCCGCCAAGGCAGCGGTTGAAGCGGCCATTCAGCGCTTCGGTGGCCTCGATATTCTGGTCCATAGCGCGGGTGCGACCAAGCGCGGCGATTTCCTGACGCTCACCGATGATGATTGGGCGGATGGCTATGCGCTGAAACTATTTGGTGCCGTGCGGCTGGCGCGCGCTGCCTGGTCGCATTTGTGCAAGGCGAAGGGCGCAGTTGTGAATATCGGCGGCATCGGCGGGCGGTTGGCGAGTGCGGATTTCACCATTGGCGGATCAGTCAATGCGGCGCTGATGAATTTCACCAAGGCGCTGGCGGATCGTGGCGTGGCGGATGGCGTGCGCGTGAACCTCATCAATCCCGGCAATATCCATACGGATCGCCTGACGCATCGCATCCAAACCCGCGCCAAGGAATTGGGCGCGGATGATGCGGCAGCAGCGGCTGATCTGGCGCGCGAAGCCGGCATCAAGCGCTTCGCGACACCTGAGGAAATTGCTGAGGTTGTCAGCTTTCTGGTCAGTGACCGCGCGAGTTATGTGCAAGGCACGTTGATGGATGTGGATGGCGGGTGGCTGCGGGCAGTCTGAAGGAGAGAACACATGTGCGATAAGGCAAAGGAACGTGGGCTTGGCTGGCGCGGTTGGATGCCGCTACCGCCGCGGATGGAAACCAAACCGCTCGGCCCCTGGCTTGATCTGACGCACCCGATAGATGAGGCAATGCCGCGCGTGCCAACCTTCGGCCCGCCCAAGGTCAAGAAACTATTCTGCCTGCCCGCCGATCCGCTGACGGTGACGAGCTTTGAGATGGTGGTGCATACCGGCACGCATGTGGATGCGCCCTGCCATTTCTTCAGCGATGGGCCGAGCATGGAACAAGTGCCGTTGGAACGCTGGAATGGTCCCGGTGTTGTCTGGCGCTTCGATCTGCCGCCGAATAGCCTGCTTGAGCCGGAACATCTGGAAGCCGCGCGCCCGTTGCTGCGTTCTGGCGATATTCTCGCGCTGGATACGGGTTCTTCGCCGCATATCAATACGCCCGCCTATGATGCGCATCCCTGCTTGAGCCTGGCAGCAGCGGATTGGATTGTGGCGAAGCAGGTGAAGCTTCTCGCCTGTGATTTCCCAACGCCTGATCTACCCGTGCATCGCCGCCCGGCTGAGGGCTTCACCTGGCCCGTGCATCAACGCCTGTTGCGTAATGGCGTGCTGATTTGTGAGCATTTGCGCGGACCCCGCCCCCTTGCCGGCAAGCGGGTGGAATTTATTTTTGGCGCGCTTGCCATTACCGGGTCGGATGGTGCGCCGGCACGCGTCATGGCGCGTGAAATCGCTGAATAGAGTGAAGGACGCGCCCCATGGGTGAAGCTGCTTCCGCCACCGAGGCCCTGGGGCGTTTCGTTGCCGAGTCTCGGTTTGAAACCTTGCCAGAAGCGCTGCGTCATGAAGGGCGGCGTTCCATCCTCAATCACGTGGGCTGCGCGCTGGGTGTTGCGCGTGATCCGGCGGTGATCACGGCGCTGGAGATCATGCGCGAAGCCTCCGGCAAGCCACGCGCCACGGTGCTGGGGCAGCGCGATCGGCTTGGCGTGATGGAAGCGGCTTTCGTCAATGCCATTGCGTCCAATCTGCTGGATTATGACGACACGCATCTGAATACTGTGATCCACCCAAGCGCGCCGGTTGCCCCTGTGGCCTTTGCACTTGGCGAGGAAATTGGCGCCACCGGGGCGGAGGTTTTGCACGCCTTCCTGCTGGGTGGCGAAATCGCCTGCCGTATCGGCAATGCAGTCTCTCCTGGCCATTACGCGCGGGGCTGGCATATCACCGCAAGCTGCGGTGTTTTTGGCGCAGCGGCGGCGGCAGCGCGGCTGATGCGGCTTTCGGCAGAACAGACCGCGCATGCGCTTGGTATCGCTGCCAGCCAATCGGGCAGCATTGTCGAGAACCTCGCGACGGCGGCGAAGAATATCGGCGTGGGCAACGCAGCGCGGAATGGCATTCTGGCCGCGCGTTTCGCTGCGCGCGGCTATCGAGCCGCGCCGCTCGCCATTGAAGGCCCGCTTGGTTGGGCGCGGGCCATGGGTGATGAGGCAGTGCTGACTGAGATCACCGAAGGGCTCGGCCAGCGTTGGGAAATCGCGCGCAATACCTACAAGCCCTATGCGGCGGGCATTGTCTTTCATGCGGTGATTGATGCCTGCCTTGACCTGCGTGAGGGGCTTGGCGATGCAGTCTCGCACATCAAAAGCGTCACGGTCGCCGGCGATGCGCTTTTGCTGGCGCGTGGGGATCGCGTGGTGCGCAATGAACGCGATACGCGCGTGAGCATTCATCACTGTGCTGCGATTGCCCTGCTGCTGGGTCGCGCCGATGTGGCGGATTTTGAAATGGCAGCGGTGCAAGACCCTGCCCTTGCAGCGCTACGCGCAAAGGTGGTCGCGGAATGCGATGCCAGCCTGCCACGCGGTGCGGCGCGCGTGACCATCACACTCGCCGATGGCAGTGCGCATCAGCATTATATCGAACATCCGCGCGGCAGTGCGGAACGCCCGCTGAGTGATGCGGAACTCGCGGCGAAATACCGCGCCAATGCCGCGCTTGGCGGCACCACCGCCGATGTGGATGCGCAGATTGCGGCGCTATGGGCGCTTGATAAGTCAGCTTCCATCGCGCCGCTGATGGCATTGCTCAGTAGCCCGGCGCGCAATGCAGAAGCGTAAAACCGGCCGAGGTAATCACCAGATCAATCTTATCCGGCGTGGTCCAGCCGATATCCTGTTCCCCGCTGCGCGGATGCTGATCATCGAATTCCGGCGGCCCGAAGCGCGATATCAGCCTTTGGCGCAGCACATCGCCCTGCGCCGCAGCGCCGCGCCCTGAAATGCAGGCCAGGCCGCCGGTTTCGATATCGAAGCCGAAGGCGATGTTCATCCGCAGCCCCTCCACGCTGAAGGTGCCACGCGCGCGATATTCCACCCGCGCATCCATCATGCGCCGTTCCGCCGCCGGCAGGCTGCGCACCGCGCGGCGCGAGGCTGTCACCGCCTGCGCTTCTGTCATGCCCCAGCGCGTATATTCCCAGGCCGCGTTAGCGGGGGTGATCATCACCAGCAACATCAGGGCGATCAGGCCATGGCGGGCCAATTTCATGCGACATTTCCGGGCGGCGCCGGACCTCTGACTTCTCCTGCCTGCCTATAGCGCGAAATGGGTGATCTGGCGCGGGGCATGCGCTTGGCGAATCTCACGGCCAAACAGGCACGCCTTCCAGCCCCGCAGTCTCTGGTAGGCCGCAGATCAGGTTGGCATTCTGCACCGCCTGGCCTGCCGCGCCTTTGCCGAGATTATCAACCACGCCCATTGCGATCACCAGATTGCGCCCTGGATCCGCTGCATAGCTGACGAATGCCAAGTTGGAACCAGTGGCCCATTTGGTCTGCGGTGGCTTGTCGGTTACGCGTACAAAAGCCCGCCCGGCGTAGAAGTGCCGCGCCGCGTCCAGGCAGTCGCCCGTCGTTGCGCGGCCACGACAGTAGATGGTTGTCAGTATGCCACGGGTCATCGGCACCAAATGTGGCGTAAACACCAGCCCCGTTGCAGCGCTGCCGCTCAGCTCCTCAATCGTCCTGGCCATCTCGGGCATATGGGTATGCTTGAGCAGCCCATAGGGCACCAGATTCTCATTGCTCTCAGCGTAACCAAATTTGCTGTCGCCGCCACCACGACCAGCGCCGGAGATACCAGTCTTGGCGTCAATCACAATATTGCCGGGGTCGATCAACTTATTGGCCAGCAATGGCGCAAGCGCTGTCAGCGCCGCCGCCGGAAAACAACCGGGATTGGCAATGCGGTTCTGACCCTCGATCTGTGCTGGCCAGACATCAGCCAGGCCATAGGCCCAGCCTTCGACGTAGCGATGATCGCCACCGATATCGATGATCTTCACGTCCTTGGAGACGCGCGCCAATGCCTCGGCCGAGCTACCCGTGGGCAGCGACGCAAACAGCACATCAAGCCTCGGCAACTTCCCCGCATCCCATTTCTCGATGACCAAATCAGCAAGCTTGGCCGGCGTACCGGGGAAGCGATGCCCGAGCCGGCTGCCGGCGCTGCCCTCACCTGCGGCGTAGACCAGTTCGAAAGACGGGTGGTTTGCGACCAGGCGCATCGCCTCGCCGCCGCCAAAACCGCTGATGCCGACAATGCCAATACGAATGCTCATGGTGATGTCCTGCTGCTGGAGTGGTCTTTGGCTGCTGCATCGGCACTATCGAGACGCTTGCTCATGTACACAGTCACGCCGAATTGCGCGTGCTCTTCCTTGCGATCCACCCGATAGCCGAGCCTGCTGTAGAGTCGAATATTCTCGGCAAACAGCGCATTGGTGTAGAGCCGCATCTCGTTCAGGTTGAGGGAGCGGGCGACTTCCTCTGCATGCGCCATCAGCGCGCGACCGTGGCCCCGGCCTTGATGGTTGGGCGCGACTGCGATGTTGACGATCAACAAGTGGTCAGCGCTGGGCGCCATCTCAATCAGCGCCGCGGCCGCCCCATCCACGCGCAGCAGGTCTATGATGTGGTTGCGCACTGCCGCATCATAGTCGGCGATCATCGGTCGCGGCTCCCGCCCCAGAAGGGGCACCCATTTCGTGTAGGCCGCGCGGGTCAGGTCGCGGATGATCGTCACATCGGCGGTGGTGGCGCGCCGTAGCGTTTTCTGCTCGGCATCCTTGGATATTTGTGACGGATCGGGGTGGTCGGCGTTGCAATTTTGCATGAGATGTTCCTGTGAGTTGGACAAAGAAAAACCCCCGAAAGCCAGGGGCTGCGGGGGTTCAAAGATGCGGGCTGATGCCGCCTCAGGTAGTGGGCCGCTACGGGGCGGACCTCACTTTGGGAGGGGCTTGTCTGCACGCAGCCACGAAAGCCGCCGCTGAAAAGCAGCGACGGCGTCGGTTGGCGATGCGGCGGCAAAACCCGTTCATGGAACAAAGCCTAGTGTTACGGCTGAAGGCCTGTCAACGCGGATTTGTGGCCACGCCCCACATGGGCATTCACGCCCGCCCGTGACAGGCCTTGAATTTCTTGCCGCTCCCGCACGGACAAGGCGCATTGCGCGGCGTGCGGCCCCAGGTGCTTGGGTCATTCGGGTCCACCGCTTCCGGCAGGGCGCGCGCTGATGCGGTGCCGATGGGCGCCGTGATGGGCGGGCCATCCACTTCCATCATCTCAGCGCCCGCGAGCGTCGGGTCCGGGTGGCGCATGTCAAACACGCCAATGCCTTCCGGTGCGGGTGGCGGCGCATCCGGGCGGATTTCAATGCGCAGCAGCAGGCTGGTCACACGCTCACGCAGGTTTTCCAGCATGGAATTGAACAGGCGGAAGGCCTCGCTTTTATATTCATTCAGCGGATCGCGCTGGCCATAGGCGCGCAGCCCAATGCCCTGGCGCAAATGATCCAATGAAAGCAAATGTTCCTTCCAGGATTGATCGAAAATCTGCAGCAGCAGGGATTTTTCGATCTGTCGCATGATCTCCGGCCCCACATTGGCCGCCCGAGACGCATAGGCCTGCGCCGCCGCCTGCATCAGGCGTTCGCGCACCGCATCATCATCAATGCCTTCTTCGCGCGCCCAATCTGCCACCGGCAGATCAAGGTTCAGGATATCCTTGACGTCACGATCGAGCTTTTCCAGATCCCATTGCTCGGGATAGGCGTTTTCCGGAATGGCGCGGGCCACGATATCCGTGATGGTTTCCTCACGCATTTCCGTGATGGTTTCAGCAACCTCATTCGCCATCATGAAGGCGCGGCGCTGGGCATAAACTTCCCGGCGCTGGTCATTCATCACGTCATCGTATTTCAAAAGGTTCTTGCGGATATCGAAATTCCGCGCTTCCACCTTTTTCTGCGCGCGTTCCAGGGCCTTGTTGATCCAGGGATGGACAATCGCCTCCCCTTCCTTCAGGCCGAGCTTTTGCAACATCCCGCCCATGCGATCCGACCCGAAGATGCGCATCAGATCATCTTCCAAGGACAGGAAGAAGCGTGAGGCACCGGGGTCCCCCTGACGGCCGGAACGGCCACGCAGCTGATTGTCAATACGCCGGCTTTCATGGCGTTCCGTGCCGATCACGAAAAGCCCGCCGGCAGCGCGCACGATGGGCCGGGCCTCATCCACCTCGGCCTTGTGGCGCGCCAGCGCTGTTTCGTATTCGGGGCCTTCAATGGCATTGGCTTCCTGGCGTGCCAGCATTTCCAGATTGCCGCCCAGCTGAATATCCGTGCCACGGCCTGCCATATTCGTCGCAATCGTCACCGCGCCGGCGCGGCCGGCCTGCGCCACAATCTCCGCTTCCTGTTCATGGTAGCGCGCGTTCAGCACCTGATGCGGGACATTCTTCTTCTTGAGCAGCGCTGAAATGAGTTCTGATTTCTCGATGCTCGTGGTGCCGACCAGGCAGGGCTGACCGCGCCCGCGAGCTTCCTCAATCAGCTTCGCCACCGCCTCGTATTTTTCTTCGGCGCTGCGATAAACCTCATCATCCTGATCCAGGCGCGCAACCGGCACATTGGTCGGGATTTCCACCACATCCAGCTTGTAGATTTCTGCGAATTCATCCGCTTCCGTCGCCGCCGTACCGGTCATGCCGGCAAGCTTCGGGTAAAGGCGAAAGTAATTCTGGAAGGTGATGGAAGCGAGCGTCTGATTTTCCGGCTGAACTGTCACATGTTCCTTGGCTTCAAGCGCCTGATGCAAGCCATCGGAATAGCGCCTTCCTTCCATCATGCGCCCGGTGAATTCGTCAATGATCACAATCTTGTCCTGCCGGACAATATATTCGACATCACGAGTGAAGAGCGTATGCGCCCGCAAAGCCTGGTTCACGTGATGCACCAGGGACACGTTTTCGATGTCATACATATTGCCTTCGGTCAGCAGGCCGAATTGGCGGAGCAATTCTTCCACCCTTTCGCCGCCCAATTCCGTCAGGCTCACAGTGCGCTGCTTTTCGTCCTTCTCATAGGTTTCCTTGTCCTTCACCAGCTCCTTCATCACCTCATCGGTGCGGCGGTAAAGGTCGGATGTATCATCGGTTGGGCCGCTGATGATCAGTGGCGTGCGCGCCTCATCCACCAGAATGCTGTCAACCTCGTCCACAATGGCATAGGCGAAATCGCGCTGGACCATATCTTCCAGCCGATACTTCATATTGTCGCGCAGATAATCGAAGCCGTATTCATTATTGGTGCCGTAGGTGATATCGCAGGCATAGGCGGCCTGACGCTGGTCATCCGTCAGCCCATGCACGATCACGCCAACGGTCAGCCCCAGAAAGCCATAGATACGGCCCATCCATTCGGCGTCGCGCTTCGCGAGGTAATCATTCACCGTCACCACATGCACGCCCTTGGCGGGCAGCGCATTCAGGTAAACAGGCAGGGTCGCGACCAGCGTCTTGCCTTCGCCGGTTTTCATCTCGGCGATCTTGCCTTCATGCAGCACCATGCCGCCAATCATCTGCACATCGAAATGGCGCAGGCCCAGCACCCGGCGCGACGCTTCCCGCACGGTCGCGAAGGCTTCCGGCAGCAGCGCATCCAGGGTCTCGCCCTTGGCCAGCCTTTCGCGGAATAGCGCGGTCTGCCCCGCCAGCGCCTCATTCGAAAGCGCCTGCATGCGGGGTTCCAGCGCATTGATCGCGGGAACGCGGGATTGATAGCGCTTCAGGGCGCGGTCGTTGGAGGTGCCAAAAATAGCGGCTGCAAGGCGGGCAAACATCTGGGGCGTCAGTCTCCGGCGGGCGGGCGCCCGGTCGCGGCGCCGCAGCGCCTGAAGCATGTTTCGGATTGGCCGCAGAAATAGGCTCCCCCGGGGGGCGGGTCAACGCTTGCGCCTTGTGGGGAAGGGGCGCATCGGCCATGTTCCCGGCCAATCACCGAATTGGGATCGCCCCTTATGCGCCATTTGCGCGGCCTTGCCGCCACCGCCCCCCTTCGCGCCACCCTGGCGCTGCTGCTGGGGGTGGCTTTTGCCCAGCCCAGCCTGGCCCAGCCCGCCCCGGCCACCCCGCCGGGCGATCCCATCGTGGCCAAGGTGGATGGAGAGGAGATTCGCTTCTCGGACCTCGCCAATGCCGCCCAGGAATTGCCCGAGGAATTGCGCGGCGCGCCGCCACAAATGCTCTATCCCTTGCTGCTCGATCAAATGATCGCGGGGCGGTCGGTGGCCGCCGCCGCCCGCCGTGCGGGGTTGGACAAGGATGAGGCGGTGCGCGCCCGCATCCGCCGCGCCGAAGAACAGGAATTGCAGCAAGCCTATTTGTCCCGCGAATTGGCCGGGCGTGTCACGGAAGAACGCATCCGCGCCGCTTATGATGCCGAAATCCGCGCCCGCCCGGCGGAAGAAGAAGTGCGCGCCCGCCATATTCTGGTGCCGACGGAAACCGAGGCGCGCGAAGCCTTGGCCGAAATCCGCGCCGGGGCTGATTTCAACGCTGTGGCGCAGCGGCGTTCTGCCGGGCCAGGCGCCCGTGAAGGCGGTGATCTTGGCTTCTTCAAGCGCGGCGACATGGTGCCGGAATTTGCCGAAGCTGCCTTTGCGCTGCCGGCGGGTCAAATGAGTGCTGCGCCCGTGCGCAGCCCCTTTGGCTGGCATATCATCCGCGTGGATGAACGCCGTGCCTCAGCCCCGCCAAGCTTCGAAGAAGCGCGTGAGACGCTCCGCCAGCGCCTGTTTGAAGGCGAAATCAATGCTGTAGTCGAACGCGCCCGCAGCGCCGCGAAGATTGAGCGTTTCAACCTGGATGGCTCGGCCCCGCGCGCGCTTGACGCCGCGGAACCGCCCACCCCTGCCGCCCCGGCGGGCCGCCCCGCCGCCCCAACTCGCCGCGAAATTAAACTTGGAGAAGTCCCATGGCCGGACATGATATCCCGACCTCACCGCTTGCCCTGCCCCTGCCGGAAATGCCGGCGGTACCTGGGGTGCGCGTGGCATCAGGCCGCGCGGCGATTCGCTATAAGGATCGCGATGACGTGACCGTGATGGCCTTCCCCGCCGGCACAACGGTGGCGGGGGTTTTCACGCGCAATCGCTGCCCCGGCGCCCCGGTGGATTGGTGCCGCGGCGCGCTGCCTGGTGGCAAGGCACGCGGCCTGGTGGTGACTGCGGGCAATTCAAACGTGTTTACCGGCCGCGCCGGGCGCCAAACCTGCGAGGAAACCGCCAAGGCCGCCGCCGCGATCCTTGGCTGCAAGCCCAAGGAAATCTTCCTGGCTTCCACTGGCGTGATTGGCGAAAAACTGCCGACCGAAAAACTGATCGCTGCCCTGCCGCGTATTTTTGATATGGCGGCCGAGCGTGATTGGCAGGGCGCGGCCAAGGCCATCATGACCACGGATACCTTCCCGAAAGGCGCCATCCGCAAGGCGCGCATCGGCGATACGGAAGTGACCATCGCGGGCATCGCCAAGGGCAGCGGCATGATCGCGCCCGATATGGCGACAATGCTGTCCTTCCTGGCGACAGATGCGAAAATTCCCGCCGCCGCCTTGCAGGCGCTGCTGAAGAAGGGCGTTGATCGTTCCTTCAATTGCGTGACGGTGGATTCTGATACCTCCACCTCCGACACGGTGATGGTCTTCGCCACTGGTACGGCGAAGCATCCGCGCATACCGGCGGAAGGCGGCGCGGTGCTGAAGGACTTCGCCCGCGCCTTAAATGAAGTGCTGATGGAATTGGCGCTGATGGTGGCGCGTGATGGTGAAGGCGCGCAGAAGCTGATCCAGATCAACGTGACAGGTGCGACCACGGCGCGTTCGGCGCATCGCATCGCCATGTCCATCGCCAATTCGCCTTTGGTGAAAACCGCGATTGCGGGTGAGGACGCGAATTGGGGCCGCATTGTCATGGCCGTTGGCAAGGCGGGGGAGCCCGCGGATCGCGACAAGCTCTCGGTCAATGTCGGCGGCGTCTGGATGGCGCGCAATGGCGGCGTGGTGGATGGCTATGATGAAGCGCCCGTTGTGCAGCATATGAAGGGCCGCGAAGTGGAAATCACCGTGGATATCGGCCTTGGCAAGGGTAAATCCACGGTTTGGACCTGCGATCTGACGCATGGTTATATTGACATCAATGGAAGTTACCGGAGCTGACATACCGCAGCGCTGCCATGGAAGATAGCTTCGCGCCCCTGACGACAGATCGCTTGCGGCTGCGGCCTTTGCGCGCAGATGATGCCGCTTCCTTGCATCGTCTGGTGAATGATTGGGAAGTGGCGAAAACTTTGGCGCGCGTGCCCTTCCCCTATCCGCGCGATTTGGCGGATGAATGGATCGCCTCTACCCGCGCGCAAATCGCCGCCGGTACTGCCTGGCATTTGGCGGTGACGCGCCAGGTTGATGGCGCGGAAGCCCTGCTTGGCTGTGTTGGCCTGACCCTCGATCCCAAAAACCCGCGTGAGGCAGAGCTTGGCTATTGGATCGGTCGGCGCCATTGGGGCCAGGGGCTTGGGCCGGAAGCGGCAGGGCGCCTCGCACATTGGGCGCTGGCCAATTTGGATATTGATCGGCTGGTGGCCTCGGCGCTTGTGGATAATGAACGCTCGGCGGCGGTGTTGCGGCGGATTGGTTTCAAGGAAAGCGGCGCGGGCAGTCAGGAGTTTATCTCACGCGGCGGGCTCATGCCGGTCAGGCTATTTGCCGCCACGCGGATGGATATCGCCGTGGAAGCAGCCGCGCCAGTCGAAGCCGCGCCCGCATCGGGCCAGCCGACGCTATTGGTGGCGGCGGTTGCCTTGATTGATACGGAAGGTCGCGTGCTGTTGGCGCGGCGGCCGGAAGGCAAACCGCTTGCCGGCTTATGGGAATTTCCGGGCGGCAAGGTGGCGCCGGGTGAAACGCCGGAAGAAGCGCTGATCCGCGAATTGCGCGAGGAATTGGGCATTGATGTCAGCGCCGCCTGCCTCGGCCCCTTCACCTTTGCGTCCCACACTTACGAAAAATTCCATCTGCTGATGCCGCTTTATTTGTGTCGGCGCTGGCAGGGGCAGGTGACGGCCATGGAAGGCCAGGCACTCGCCTGGGTGCGGCCCGCACGGCTTGGCGATTACGCCATGCCACCCGCCGATATCCCCCTGGTTGCCATGTTGCGCGATTTCCTTTGAGACTGTGTCCAAATACAGGAGAGCCCCATGCCGAACCCGACCGCCTGCCTGCTGATCATCGGCAATGAGGTGCTGTCCGGCCGCACCCGCGATGCCAATCTGCAATTCCTGGCAACGCGCCTTGGCGAGATTGGCATTCCCATGAAGGAAGTGCGCGTGATCCCCGATGTGCCGGAAGTGATCATCAATACGGTCAATGAAGTGCGTGCGAAGTTTGATCATGTCTTCACCACCGGTGGCATTGGCCCGACCCATGATGATATCACGAGCGAATGCGTCGCGCGCGCCTTTGGCGTGCCCTGGGAACCGCACCCGGATGCCTGGCATGCGCTGGAATCCTATTACGCGAAGCAGACCCCGCCCGGAGATTTCAACGCGGCGCGGCAGCGCATGGCAACCATGCCGCGCGGTGCGATTTTGATCGAAAATTCGGTTTCCATCGCGCCTGGCTATACCATTGGCAATGTGCATGTGATGGCGGGCGTGCCGCGCATCATGCAATCCATGTTCGAAGCGCTGGCGCCCCGGCTTGAAGGTGGCCCGCCCATTCAATCGCGCAGCGTGCATGCGCATGGCGTGGTGGAAGGCGCGATTGCGGAAGGGCTTTCCGCCATTCAGCAGCGCCATGCCGATTTGGATATCGGTTCCTACCCCTATTACCGCCAAGGCGGCGGCGGAGGGGTCGCCGTGGTGGCGAAGGGTACTGATTTGGGCGCGATTGAAGCTGCTGTGCAGGAAGTTTTCGCGCTGATGCAAAAATGTGGCGGTACGCCCGCGATGGGGGAGCCGGGGTAGTCAGCGGCTATTCCAATACCCCTTCCGTCTTGCGCTTGATCAGATCGAAATCAATCTTGGCGCCGAGCCCCGGTCCGGTTGGTGCATGCAGCATGCCGTTCTTGTCCGGGTGGAATTCCTCAGCCAGGCCATAGCGATGCGCGCCATCTGGCAGCAGCACCTCAAACCAGGTGGTGTTCGGAATTGCCAAGGCCAGATGCAGATTGGCAAGATTGTTCAGTGAATTGCCGCTATGGTGGATTTCGTAATTCATGCGGAAGGCTTCGGCCAAATGCGCGGTCTTCAGCATGGTCGTAAGGCCGCCCTTATTCGGGATATCGCCGCGCAAATAATCCGTCGCCTGCTGCGTCACCCAAATCGGGTAGGTATCCAGCCCACCGGCCGGATATTCCGTGGCCATGATGGGAATATTCAGCTTCTGGCGTAGCTTCACGTAAGACAGAATATCCTCATCTGCCAGCGGGTCCTCGTACCATTTATAGCCCATTTCCTGGATCGCCAAGCCAACCTTCAAGGCGCCGTAGTAATCGTAGCTCCAGGTACTATCCAGCATGATGGGGTAATCATCACCCATTGCCTTGCGCACGGCTTCGCACACCTTGATGTCCGTTTCCGGCACGGTCGGTGGATGGATCTTGTACGCGCACCAGCCATTTTCCTTGTAGAATAAAGCCTGTTCCACATAGGCCGCGGCATCAGGCAGCAGTTGCGAACTGGCATAGGTGCCGATGGATGTGCGCTGCGTGCCCATCAGCGCATGCACCGGGCCTATCAGTAATTTTGTGCGTGGGGTCATATGGATGGAATGAAAGGACCCATCGATATGGCAATCGACAAAGCGTTACTGGATCAGCTTCTGGTTGGACGAGAGCCGCAGGACTTATTCGCCAA
>JBIKWX010000263.1:0-5070 GCA_044356095.1 Roseomonas sp. | reverse complement strand
AGTTGATAAAGGCCGGAAATGCCAGCGCCGATGATGATCACATCCGGGTCCGTCAAAGCAGGCCCAGTGCTTGCCGGCATGGTCCGCCGCATTTCATTCATCGCATCCACCCTTTCCGACGGGGCTCGGCGCCGCGCCGCATAACAAGAACTTCATGAACCCAACCCCAGGGCTTGCGCGCCCGAGTGGACGGGGGTGAGTATTCCCCCAAAAGAGGAAACCGCCAATGCCAAGCCGTCTTTTTTCGCCCTTCACCTTGCGCGGGCTGACGCTGCCCAACCGCATCGTCGTCTCCCCCATGGCGCAATATTCCGGCACCACCGGTAATGAGGCGACGGATTGGCACCTGATGCATTATGGGAATTTCTCGGTCTCTGGCGCTGGTCTCATGTTTTTTGAGGCGACAGCGGTGGAACCGCGCGGGCGGGTTGGGCGCTTCGATCTGGGCTTATGGAATGACGCGCAGCAGGAATCGATTGCGCGCGTCATCGCCTTTTGCCGGCAGCATGGTCAGGCGAAGATCGCCATGCAATTGGCCCATTCAGGGCGCAAGGGCTCCACCATGCAGCCTTGGATGGGCGGCAAATATATCGGGCCGGAGGAAGGTGGCTGGCACCCGATCAGTCCCGGTGACATCGCTTTTCCTGGCCGCCCAGCGCCACGCATGCTGGACCATGCGGGGCTTGCGGAGATCAAAGAATTCTTCGTGCAAGCGACCAGGCGGGCGGATGCGCTCGGCATTGATTTGATTGAGCTGCATTCGGCGCATGGCTATTTGCTGCATTCCTTCCTGTCGCCGCTGTCGAATAATCGGAATGATGAATATGGCGGCGACATTGCCGGCCGTATGCGCTTCCCGCTGGAAGTCTTCACCGCCATGCGCGCGGTCTGGCCTGAACATAAGCCGTTGGGGGTGCGGGTTTCCGCCACCGATTGGATTGAAGGCGGTTGGACGCTGCAAGATAGTGTCATCTTCTCGCAAGAATTGAAGAAGCTCGGCTGTGATTTCATCTGCGCGTCTTCCGGCGGCAGCAGCCCGGATCAGCAGATTGATCTTGGTCCTGGCTATCAGGTGCCCATGGCGCGGCGCATTCGCGAAGATGCCGGCATTCCGACCATTGCTGTCGGCCTCATCAATGAACCGGCGCAGGCGGATCAGGCCTTGCGTGATGGCGCGGCAGACCTGATCGCGATTGGCCGCGGCATGAGCTATAATCCGCGCTGGGCCTGGCATGCGGCAGAGGCGTTGCGCGAACCGGCAGCCTTCCCACCGCAATATGCCCGCAGCCACCCAAGTATGAGGTTCGGCGATTTCACGAAATTGCCCCCCACGCGCTGAGGCGAGCCCTTGACTGAAAGCGCATCCGGGCGGAGCCTTACCCACAAATAATAGCGCGGGCCATGCATGCCCGGCGCAAAGGCAATGAGGAATGTCATGAAGCTAGGTTTTATCGGCCTTGGAAATATTGGTGGCGTCATGGCGCGGCGCCTGGTGAAGGCAGGCCATGCGCTGGTGGTGCATGATCTTGATGCCAAGGCCGTGGCGTCACTCACCGCCATGGGCGCCAAGGCCGCAACCAGCGCGCGCGATGTTGCCGAGCAATGTGATGCGGTGCTGCTGAGCCTGCCGACACCCGCAGCGGTGGAAGCCGTCGCCTTGGGGGCGGATGGGCTGGTGCAGGGCAGCACGGCGAAGATCGTGGTGGATCTATCCACCACCGGACCGACAGTCGCGCGGCGCGTGGCGGAGGCTTTGGCTACCAAGGGCATCCACTTGATTGATGGCCCGGTGAGTGGCGGCGTTTCGGGCGCTGAGGCCGGGACCCTCGCCATCATGACATCGGGCGATGCTGCCTCCCAAAAGGCTGTGGAGCCGGTGCTGAAGCAGATCGGCCAAAATATCTTCTACCTTGGTGCGGAACCTGGCCTTGGGCAGACGATGAAGCTGGTGAATAATGTCATTCTTGCCAGCAATACATTGGCTTGTTTGGAAGGCATGGTATTGGGCGCCAAGGCGGGTTTGGACACCAAGCTGATGTTTGACGTGCTGAATGCCTCCAGCGGGCGTTCCTTCATGTCGGAAAAGCGCGTGCCGCAAGCCATCACCGAACGCGCACAGGGTTTTCCCGTGCGCTTTGCGGCAGGGCTGATGCACAAGGATGTGAAGCTATGCCTGGAAGAAGCGGAACGCTTCGGCGTGCCGATGTTCATGGGCCCAGCAGCACGACAATATCTTTCGATGGCCTTGGCGATGGGGTCCGGGCCAGAGGATTTCGTTTCCACCATTCAGCATATGGAAAAGCTGGCAGGCATTGAGGTGCGCGCCACCCCCAAGGAAGCCGGCGGCTGACGCGACCACAAACATATCGGCAGGAGGAAGCAATCATGGAATTCGGCATTCTGATGACAAGCCACCCCAACCCGGTGGAAGAACCCTATCCGCATCAGGGCGTGACCGCGCGCACAACTGAGGAAATCCTGCGCGCCGAAGCGCTCGGCTACGATACTGCCTGGATCGCGGAACATCACTTCAGCACGACTTACGGCATCATGCCCGATTGCTTTGTGTATATGTCCTACCTTGCGGCGCGCACCAGCCGCATCAAGCTCGCGGCAGGCGTGATCACGCTGCCGCTGTATGACCCGATCCGCGTGGTGGAAAACACCGCTTTCGTGGATGTGCTTTCCAATGGCCGCGTGATGCTGGGCTTGGGCAGCGGGTATCGGCCTTATGAGTTTGAAGGTTTGGGCAAGGATTTTGAGGCGCGGCGCGATATTGTCGAGGAAAGCGTGCAGCTGATTTTCGATGGCTTTCATCGTCGGCGCTGGACGCATGAAGGCAAATTCTACAAGGGCAAGGTCGAAGGGCAATATGAAATGCTGCCCGTGCCGATCCAGCTTCCCCATCCGCCGCTTTATATGGCGGGCGGCACGGATCGGTCCATTGGCTATGCCGGGCGCAATGGTTTTGGGCTGATGCTGAGCACGCTGCCAGGCTTGGACACCTTGGCGTCGCAATCGAAGATTTATCGCGAGGCATTGGCGACAGCGCCTTCACCCCAGCGCAACAACCCGGCTGCCGGACATATTGATATTGCGCGCATGGTTTATGTGGCGGAAACCGATGAACAGGCGCGCGCCGATACGGAAGAACACATTCTGCACCATATCCGCAATTTCAATAGTGCCGGCACAAGCGGCTATCTTGGCTCGGTTTCCGAAAAGGGGCAGGCGCTGGATTACGGGGTGCTGGCGGAGACGACCCTGCTGCATGGCAGCCCAACCACGGTGATTGCGAAGCTCCGTGCGCTACAGGCGCGGACCGGCATGACCAGCCTGCTGCTGCATTACCCGCCCTATTATGGGCATGAGAAAATCCTGCGCAGCCTTACGCTTTTCGCCCAGCATGTCATCCCGGCCTTCCGCCCGCCGGCCAGCCGGGCGGCTGCGGAATAGGCATGGATTTCGCCATGCGCTTGGGGTAAAGCCGGCATGTCTGAGGCTTCACATGCCAACAAGAAAGAGAGGAAAACACCATGACCATTGAAAGACGTTCCGTCCTGGCCGCCACGGGCGGCGCTGCGGCTTTTGGCGCGTTGCCCTGGAGCAGTGCGCGCGCGCAGGCCGCGAATACGATCAAGATCGGCCTGCTTTCAGATATGTCCGGGCCGTATCGGGATTTGAATGGTCCGAACAGCATTGCCGCCACACGCCTTGCGATGCAGGAAATGGCGGCGGCTCGCGGCCTTAATGTTGACCTGGTGGTGGCTGACCATCAGAACCGCCCGGATGTGGGCGTAAATATCACCCGGCAATGGTTCGACCGCGATGGCGTGGATATGGTGTTGAACCTTGCCGCTTCTTCCGTCGCACTTGCCGTTTCTGAATTGGCGCGTGAGAAAAACAAGGTTGCCATTGCAACCTCCACAGCGACGTCTGATCTCACAGGCCGTGCGTGCAACGCCAATACAATCCACTGGGTTTATGACACCTATATGCTGGCGCGATCCACTGGCGCGGCCATGGTGCGCGCGGGTGGTGATACCTGGTTCTTCATCACCGCCGATTACGCCTTTGGGCACGCCTTGGAACGTGATACTGCGGCCTTTGTGCGTGCTGCTGGTGGGCGCGTTGTCGGGCAGGTACGTACACCCTTCCCCGGCACAACCGACTTCTCCTCCTTCATTCTGCAGGCGCAAGCCAGCCGCGCGAAGGTAATTGGCCTTGCCAATGCCGGCACGGATACCAGCAATTGCATTAAGCAAGCTGCGGAATTCGGCATTACACGGCGCGGTATCAAGCTTGCCTCGATGCTGATGTTCATCACGGATGTGCATGCGCTTGGGCTGGAAACCGCCCAGGGACTCGTGTGCACGGCCGCCTATTATTGGGACATGAACGACCAGACACGCGGCTTGGCTCGGCGTATTCTGGCGAATTCCGGCGTGGATACGCCGGTTACCATGGCGCAGGCTGGTGATTACTCGGCCACCCTGCATTACCTGAAGGCCGTCGCTGAGCTGGGCGCCGCGCCGGCCAAGGCCAATGGGCGCGCTGTTGTGGAACGCATGAAGGCCATGCCGACGCAGGATGATGCTTTCGGTGCCGGAACCATCCGCGCTGATGGCCGCAAGCTCCATCCGGCCTATCTGTTTGAAGTGAAGACGCCTGCGGAAAGCAAGCACCGGTTTGACTACTACAAGCTGTTGCAGACCAGCACCGCTGATGATGCCTTCCGTTCCGTGGCTGATGGCGGTTGTTCTTTGACGCGTAGCTGATTAGCGCTTGCACGGGGCGGCGTCATGCCGCCCCATTTGTTGTTCATGCCTTCGGCAAGGGCGGCAGCGGCGTCGCCTCAGGCGGGATTTGCACTTCGGCCACATTCAGCGTCATGGAAACCGCGACGTAATAGCCACTGACAGCGATCAGATCCACTACACCTTGTTCACCAAAACGCGCCGCGGTGGTGGCGAAAGTCGCGTCTGATACGCCGTGGTCACGGTGCAATTCCGTGCAGAATTCATAGACAATGCGCTGATCTTCCGTCATGCCGGCGGGGCGGCGACCTTC
>JBIKWX010000040.1:0-17012 GCA_044356095.1 Roseomonas sp. | reverse complement strand
CTTTTCCGGAACAGCGCATTGGCCAGCGCTTCCTGATACGCCCGACGCATGTTGCGGATCGGCGCTGTTTTGATCGGCTGGTATTGAAGCTGGATGCTGGTTTGGCGTTTGGTTCAGGCGAACATGCTTCCACGCAAGGTTGCCTGATGGCTTTTGAAGCCATGGCGCATCGCAGGCCACGGCGCGTCATGGATCTGGGCAGTGGTTCGGGCATTCTCGCCATGGCGGCGGCGAAGTTGTTGCATGTGCCGGTGACGGCGACCGATATCGAACCCTGGTCGGTGCGCATTTGTGCGGAGAATGCGCGGCTGAATGGGCTGTCTGCCCAGATGCGCGCGCTATTGGCGGATGGCTGGCGTGATCGGCGGTTGCAGGGCAAGCGCTATGATCTTATTTTCGCGAATATCCTGGCGCGCCCGCTTTGTGCCATGGCGCGAGAATTGGCGGCGCATCTTGCACCGCAGGGAACGGCCATTTTGGCCGGGCTTCTCGGCACGCAGGCGCGTATGGTGCTGGCGGCGCATCGCCGTCAGGGCCTGGTGCTTGAACGCAGAATAGATGTTGGGCCTTGGACTACATTAGTTCTTAGAAGGAGATGATCAGAACCCCCGACTGAAGGGCCAATCCTCGGTCGCTGAGATGAAACGAAACGCTTTGGCATTGGCTTCATAAGCGCGTTTTGCGATCATGACGTCTACAAAGGCCGTCTCTAGGGCTTCCTGCCCTTGAATGGCGGCAATGCCGGAACCGATGCCCTCCCGAGGGATGGGCGGGACATAGACAGGCCTTTCTGGCGCTGCGGTGGTATTGGCCAGGCGTATTGCCGCCATTTCCAGACGCTCCACGGCTCGCTGCATGCCGCTCAGCGTCGCATTCATCGCGGCATTGATGCCGCCGGGGATGGTTTTCGTCATGAAGCTAATCTAACCGAGATTCGTAAATAAAGTTCTGAAGAATCGACACCCCTGGTGGAATTCTGTGGCTACCCCTCAGTTTTTTTGGTTCACTCCGCAGCAGCCCGCCGATCAAGATGCTGGCGGAGCCTTGGCATCACTTCCTGCGCCAAACGCGCCATGCTCTCCGCCTCCCAAGCTGCATTGGGGCCGGACCAATCCAGGCCGGCCATCAGCACATGGCCATAGGGGCCGGCTTCTTCGCGCAGCGCAATCAGCTTATCGAGAACGGTGCGCGGGCTGCCGGCGATCACGCAAGCGTCAATCATATCCTCGGCCGTGGCCGAGTTATGGTCCATGTCGTCACGCGGCGTCATGGTGGCGGCAAGGCCGGCGCGTTTCGCGAGGCTGCCAAGATAGTCGAAGTAATAACGTGTGGCGCCTTCCGGTGCGGTGGCGCGGGCGCGGGCTTCGGCATCGGTCGCGGCAATCACGAAATTCCGCGCCATGCGCCAGCGCGCGCCATCCGGCGCCTGCCCCGCTTCGCGCTGCCCAGCGGCGAAGCTTTGCCAATGGCCGGCAAGAATCCGATGTGCGACGAAATTGGCGCTGATCACGCCCCAGCCGCGCCTGGCCGCCAGCGCGACACCTTGCGAATCCTTGGACCGGGCGGAGATATGAATGGAAGGCCCGCCCGGCTGGAACGGCTTTGGCATAAAACCGACACCATATTCCGGCAGCACATTGCGCGAAATCTTCACCGGCCAGGTTTCGCCGCCCACATCATAGGGCGGCTCGGCGGCCCAGATGCGCTGGATGGTTTCAATCGATTCCACCATGCGCTTGCCGCGTTCCTTGGGCTCGATATCACCAAACAGCTCAAAATCTGAAGAAAGTCCCCCCGCGCCAATCCCCATCATGAAGCGCCCCTGCGCCATATGGTCGAATTGCGCGACCTCTGCCGCCACAATGGCCGGGTGGTGGTTTGGCAGATTGATCACGCCGGTGCCGAAGGTCAGGCTTGTGCGATGCACCAGCCCCGCCATGAACATCAAGGGCGAGGCTATGGGTTCTGAGGTGGCGGAGAAATGTTCCCCCACCCAGACCTCCTGAAAGCCCAGGCGGTCCGCGAGCAGGGATTTTTCCGTATCCTCTGCCAGGGTTTCATGCATGGGCCGCCCCGGTGGATGGAGCGGCATCATGAACAAGCCAAGATGCATGCGGCGCTTCCTCAAGTCGTTTTGGGCGATGTGCCTCGCCGTTCCTGATCGCAGCCTAAAACAAGGCAGCGCAAAAGGTGAAGGGGGTGGGCCTTGCCAGGGGGCGCTTCTGCGCTGATGCTCCCATCGTGACCCCTTCCGCCAGACTTGCCGCGGCAATTGAGCTGCTCAGCGCGCTCGAAGCCCAATGCTTTGCCCCAGATGCCCGTCGCCGCCCCGCCGATGCGGTGGCGAGTGATTTCTTCCGCGCCCGCCGCTTTATTGGCGGGGGGGATCGGCGCACGGTCAGCGAATGGGTCTGGGGGGTGGTGCGGCAAAGGCTGCGGCTTGATTGGAACCTGGCGCGGCTGCCGGCTGAACCCAGCCCCAGGCTTCTACTGCTGGCCTATCTGGTGCTGGTGGTGCGCTGGACAGAGGCCGATATCGGCCGGGGCTTTTCCGGCGAAGGCTATGGCGCTGCCCCCCTTAATGCCGGAGAAGCGCGTGCGGTGCGGATCATGGCCGGGCGGGAATTGCTGCACCCGGATATGCCGGAAGGGGGGCGCTTCAACCTGCCGGATTGGCTGTTGCCGGATTTCAAGGCGCGTTTCGGGGCGGATTTGGCTGCCGAAGCCGCTGCCATGGAACAACCGGCTGGGCTTGATCTGCGCGCCAATCTGCTGCGTGGCACACGCGAGGAAGCCGCTGCCGCCCTGGCCGCCGAGGGCATTGCCACGGAACCCACCCAATTTTCCCCCTGGGGGCTGCGCGTGCCATCCCGCCGCCCGGTGACGGGCATGGCGGCCTTCAAGTCCGGCCTGATCGAGGTGCAGGATGAAGGCAGCCAATTGATCGCCCTTTTGGCTGATGCCCGCCCCGGCATGCGGGTTGCTGATTACTGTGCCGGCGCCGGGGGCAAGACGCTGGCCATGGCGGCCACCATGGGCAATCGGGGCAAGATCACCGCCTGCGACACCTCGGCGCCCCGGCTGGAAGGGGCGGCTTTGCGCTTCCGGCGTGCTGGGGTGGATAATGCCGAGAGGCATTTGCTGGAGCCTGGTGACCGCTGGGCCAAGCGCCGCGCCGGCAGTTTTGATCGCGTTTTGGTGGATGCGCCCTGCACCGGCACCGGCACCTGGCGGCGCAACCCGGATGCTCGGCTGCGCACCCGCCCCGCCGATTTGGCCGAGCTTATTGCAGTGCAAAATAACATTCTCGACAGGGCAAGAGAATTGGTGCGTCCGGGCGGCAGATTGGTCTACGCTACCTGTTCCGTATTGCCGGCAGAGAATGAGGAGCAGATGGAAAGCTTCCTGGCAAACAACCCGGATTTCGCGCCAGTAGCGCTGGAAGCGCTATGGCCCGCGCTATGTCCTGATGTCGCGCAGCCTTGCGCCGGGCCGTGGTTGCGCCTTTCCCCTGGCGCGCAAGGTACGGATGGATTCTTCTGTGCTGTACTGGAAAGAAAGCCATGATCGCGATCCGCCGCGCCCGTGCCAGCGATGCCGCCGCGATTGGCGCGCTGCATGTCGCGGTATGGCGCAGCGCCTATGCCGGCATTCTGCCCGATGCCTATCTGGCCGGGCTTTCCGCGACCCGCCTGGCCGCTGGCTATCAGCGGGATATGTTTGATCGGCGCGGGGGCTATGCCGTGTTTGTCGCGGTCGCATCCGGTGATGACGCGCCGGAAGGCAGCGCCCCGGATGAGGCGACGATCATCGGCTTTGCCTCTGGCGGGCGGTCCCGCCGAGGGGGGCTGGCGGATGGGGAGATCAACACGCTCTATTTGAATGAGGATTACCGGGACCGCGGCACCGGGCGGCGGCTGATGCGCGCGGCGGCGGCGCATTTGCGGGTGGTGGGGTGCCGTTCGGCCATGGTTTGGGTGCTGCGCGACAACCCAACCCAATGGTTCTACCGCCATTTGGGCGGGCGGGTGGTGGCGCGCGGCCAGACCCGTGTCGGCGGCCAGCCCGTGGAGCAGGTGGCGATGTTGTGGGAGCCGATTGACACCTTGCTGGCCGCGACCGCTGCGGCGCCAGAGGCGTAACTTGCCCCAAGGCGCGGCTTGTGGTGCAAGCCCGCATGGCCGCTCAACCGCACGACTCCTCCCCCCGGCACGATCATGTGCTGATCCTCGATTTCGGTAGCCAGGTGACGCAGCTGATTGCGCGCCGCGTGCGGGAATCCGGCGTTTATTGCGAGGTTTGGCCCTTTCATCACGCGCCCGAGGCGCGCATCCGCGCCTTTGCGCCGCGTGGGATTATCCTATCCGGCGGACCGGCGAGTGTGACGGAGGGCGAAAGCCCACGCGCGCCGGAAGCGGTCTTCGCGCTTGGCGTGCCGGTTTTGGGGATTTGTTACGGTCAGCAAACCATGGCGGCGCAATTGGGCGGCCTGGTGGAGCCTTCCGATCACCGTGAATTCGGCCGCGCCTTTGTGGACGTAACCGGTGAATGCGCCATCACGCGCGGGGTTTGGGCCAAGGGCGCACGTGAACAGGTATGGATGAGCCATGGTGATCGTGTCACCAGACTGCCGCCCGGCTTTCGCCCTGTGGCAGTGAGTGAAGGTGCTCCCTTCGCTGCCATTGCCGATGATGCGCGGCATTTCTACGGCGTGCAGTTCCACCCTGAAGTGGTGCATACCCCGCATGGCGCGGCGCTGCTGAAGAACTTCACCCATGGCGTTTGCGGCTGCGCCGGTGATTGGACCATGGCCGGCTTCCGCCAGGAAGCGGTGGCGCGCATTCGTGCCCAGGTGGGCAAAGGGCGCGTTGTCTGTGGGCTTTCCGGCGGTGTTGATAGCTCGGTCGCCGCAGTGCTGATTCATGAGGCGATTGGCGATCAATTGACCTGCATTTACGTGGATCACGGCCTGATGCGCGCCAATGAAAGCGAACAGGTTGTCAGCACCTTTCGGGATCGCTTCAACATCAAGCTGATCCATCGCGATGCATCGGATTTGTTTCTGGGCCAGCTTTCCAGCGTGACGGACCCGGAGGTGAAGCGCAAGACCATCGGGCGGCTGTTCATTGACGTGTTTGAAGATGAACAGAACAAGCTGGGGGGCGCGGATTTCTTGGCCCAAGGCACGCTTTATCCGGATGTGATTGAAAGTGTCTCGGCAACCGGCGGGCCATCCGTCACGATCAAATCGCACCATAATGTCGGCGGTCTGCCCGCGCATATGCGCATGCAGCTGGTGGAGCCCTTGCGTGACCTGTTCAAGGATGAGGTGCGCGCGCTGGGCCGCGAGCTCGGCATCCCGGAAGAGATTGTGGGCCGCCATCCCTTCCCAGGGCCGGGCCTGGCCATCCGCATCCCCGGTGAGGTGACGCGCGAAAAGGCCGATCTGCTGCGCCGCGTGGATAGCGTGTTCCTGGAAGAAATCCGCAATGCCGGTTTGTATGACGCGATCTGGCAGGCTTTTGCCGTGCTGCTGCCTGTCCGCACCGTGGGCGTGATGGGCGATGGGCGGAGTTATGATCAGGCTTGTGCGCTCCGTGCCGTCACCAGCACGGATGGCATGACGGCGGATGTCTATCCGTTTGATATGGGTTTTCTGAACCGCGTCGCGGCGCGGATTGTGAATGAGGTGCCGGGGATCAATCGCGTGACTTATGACATCACGAGCAAGCCGCCGGGGACGATTGAGTGGGAGTGAGGGGGGTAGCCCATGATCCACTCAGACTTCCGGCATCATCACGCGCAACGCCAAGCCTGGCACCAAGAATTTCATTGACGATCCCGCCCGCCGCCCCATAGGCTTCCACAAAACGAAGAATGCGGGCGGAGGAAAGCAATGATCGGGAAGGTCAATCGTCGCAATATCCTGCTTGGCGGGTTGGGGGCAGCGCTACCGCTGCCTGCCATTGCGCAAGGCGAATATCCAAGCCGGCCCATTCGTGTGGTGATTGGCTTCCCGCCGGGTGGCGGCGTGGACACGATCGGGCGCCCCACCTTTCAGCGCCTAGGTCAAAGGTTGGGTCAGGTGATCGCGATTGATAATCGCGCCGGCAATAACGGCAATATCGCCATGGATCATGTGACGAAATCGCCAGCCGATGGCTATACGCTGTTCTTTGGCAATGTCGGCAATTACACGACGCAAGCGCTGTTTCCAAATCCTGGCTTCGATACGGTGCGCGATTTTGCCTATGTCTGCCGCGTGCATATTGGCCCGCTTGCGATTGCCGTACCGGCGGATTTTCCCGCACGTACGCTCCAGGAATTCCTGGATATCGCGCGCCGCCGGCCAGGTGAATTGAATTTCGGCTCCGGCGGTTCGGGCGGTGTGCCGCATTTCGCTTTTGAAATTCTGAAGCAACGCGTCGGGTTTGATGTTGTCCATGTGCCCTATCGCGGCAGCGGCCCGGCGTTGCAGGATTTGCTGGGTGGCCGGGTGCAATTGATGGTGGATGGTTATGGGCTGATGCGCGGCGCGCATGAAGCGGGGCGCATTCGTGTGCTCGCTATCACATCACGCCAGCGGCATCCGAATTTGCCCGATGTGCCAACGGTGGATGAGGCCGGCGTGCCCGGTTATGAATTCACCTCCTGGTCTGCGCTTGCGGCGCCGGCGGCAACCCCGCCCGCCATTCTGCGGCGCCTTGAAGATGCCATGCGCTGGACCATGGACAATACTGACCTGCCGCAAACCCTGCTTGGCTTTGGCACCTTCCCGGCCTTCGCCCCAGGTGCCGAGGTACGGGAGAATGTCGTGAAGGAACGCGACGCCTGGACCCGCATCGCGCGGGAGGTGAATATCCGCGCCGACTGATTGGCAAGAGACGGTTTCTGCGTGATGATGGCGCGTAAGACGCGTGACCCATAACGCTTGGCCGCGCCATCAGGATCGAGGAAACAACACCATGCCCGAAGCTTTTGTCTGCGCTGCCCTACGGACCCCGATTGGCCGTTACGGCGGCAGCCTTTCATCGGTGCGTACGGATGATCTTGGCGCGGTGCCGCTGAAGGCGCTGATGGAACGGCACGCGTCCGTCGATTGGGCAGCAGTGGATGATGTGATCTTCGGCTGCGCCAACCAGGCGGGTGAGGATAACCGCAATGTCGCGCGCATGGCGCTGCTGTTGGCTGGCCTGCCGCAAGCCATCCCAGGCAGCACGGTGAACCGGCTTTGTGGTTCCGGCATGGATGCGGTGGGCATTGCCGCGCGCGCCATTCGCGCCGGCGAAGCGGAATTGATGATCGCGGGCGGCGTTGAGAGCATGTCTCGCGCGCCTTTCGTGATGCCCAAGGCCGAAAGCGCCTTTTCGCGCAGCAATGCCGTTTATGACACCACCATCGGCTGGCGCTTCGTGAACCCTGCCATGCAAAAGCGCTACGGCACTGATTCCATGCCGGAGACTGCGGAGAACGTCGCCACTGACTACAATATCGCGCGGGAAGATCAGGATGCCATGGCGCTCCGTTCCCAGGCGCGTGCAGCAGCGGCGCAGAAGAATGGTCGGCTTGCCAAGGAAATCGTGGCTGTCACCATCCCCTCCCGCAAGGGTGATCCGGTAGTGGTGAGCGCTGATGAACATCCGCGCGAGACCTCCATGGAGGCACTCGGTAAGTTGAAGCCAGTGGTGAAGGCGGATGGCACGGTGACGGCGGGCAATGCCTCAGGTGTGAATGACGGTGCTTGCGCGCTGATTATCGCGAGTGAGGCGGCAGCGAAGCGCCATGGCTTGACGCCACTCGCGCGGTTTGTGGGTGTCGCGACCGCGGGTTGCGCGCCGCGCGTGATGGGGATTGGGCCAGTGCCGGCCACGCAAAAACTGCTGGCGCGGCTTGGCATGACGCAAGACCAGATGGATGTGATTGAATTGAATGAAGCCTTCGCCGCGCAGGGCTTGGCGGTGCTGCGTGGGCTTGGCATTGCCGATGATGATGCGCGGGTCAATCCGAATGGTGGCGCGATTGCGCTTGGCCATCCGCTTGGCATGAGTGGTGCGCGGCTGATCGCGACCGCGACGCATGAAATGCAGGAACGCAAGCTGAAGCGCGCCTTGGCGACCATGTGTATCGGCGTGGGGCAAGGTATTGCGACGGTGTTGGAGGCGGTTTGATTTACCCTTCCGCGCCATAAGGGGGCCATGGAGTAGCCGCGTTCTGCGGCTTCTCTACTTCCCGCCCCGCGAAGGAGTCCGCCGCGATGCTGTTCCGCACTGCCTTGTTTGCGTTATGGCTCCCAACCAGCGCTGCGCTGGCGCAGCAAATGGTGCCGGCGCAGAACGGGTCCTGCCCATCGGGTTCCAGCCATGCCGGGTCTGGCTATTGCCGTTCATCTTCTGGCGCGGGGTTCGTCACGGCGCATAACGGGTCCTGCCCATCCGGCACCAGCCATGCGGGGGCGGGCTATTGCCGGACAGATGGGCGGGCTGAATATGTGCCAAGCCGGAATGGTTCCTGCCCATCGGGTACCAGCCATGCCGGGGCGGGGTATTGCAAGGGGCGGTAAACTAGCCTCGACCCAGAAGGGAGCCATTCATGCAGGGCATCGGCAAGGCACTCGGCCAAAGCCTCGATCAGGCGACCTATGCGGGCTATCGCTTGGGCTTTGAAGCCGCGCGGGAAGAAGCGGCCTTGCTCGCGGAATTGGCCGGGCAGGGGGCGCTTGCCGCGCAGCTTCGCGCCATGCGGCCCTTGCCGGATAAGCATGAGAAGAAGGCATGACCCCGCGTGAGGTGATTGCATGCCCCCATTGCGGGGAAGTCACGCAGGTGAACCGCCTGCCCCAGGGCAGTGCCTTTTGTTCCTGCGCGGCGCAAAGGCCCTTGCCTCCGACCGGTGCTGCCGGGGATAACCATCGACTCAAGCAATAGGACACGCTGATGATCTTGCCGAGATTGGCCTGCGGGCTTGCCATCATCCCACTTCCGGGCGCTGCTGCGTTTGGGCTGGCGGCGCTTGGTGCGGCGGGGATTGGCGCGGCCTATCTGCTGCGCCAACGCATGAAGCAAAGCACCGATTGGGCGGAAGATAACCGCAAGCCCGTGCCAGATGTGCCGGCTGATCCCGAATAGGCTGCGCTACAAGCGCCACCCGCTATGCATGGCGACAATGCCGCCCGATAGGTTGCGAAAGGAAACGCGTTCCAGCCCTGCACGGCGCATCATGCCAGCCAGCGTTTCCTGATCCGGGAACATGCGAATGCTCTCGGCCAAATACTCATAGGAAGCGCGATCCTTCGCGACATATTCGCCAATCACCGGCAGCGCCTTGAAGGACCAGGCATCATAAAGCGCGTCCAGGGCCGCGACCTCCAGCTTCGAAAACTCCAGGCAATGAAACCGCCCACCGGGGCGGAGCACGCGCCGCGCCTCATGCAGCACCGCATCCTTGTCGGTGCAATTGCGGAGCCCAAAGGCGATGGACACGCGCTCAACACTGCGATCAGGCAGCGGAATACGCTCGGCATCCACACACATGAAGGAAAGGCCATTGACCAGCCCGCGGGATAAGGCGCGCCCCTGCGCCACTTCCAGCATGGCGGGGTTCACATCCGTAAGTATCACCCGCCCCGCGCCGCGTTCGAGTGCGAGGAAGGAGATATCGCCCGTGCCCCCCGCGAGATCGAGCAAAGTATCATGCGGCCCGGCGCCAATGGCATTGACAAAAATGCGCTTCCAGACCCGATGCACGCCAAGTGACATCAGGTCATTCATCACGTCATATTTGGGGGCGACGCTTTCAAACACGGCGCGCACCATGCCGGCCTTTTCGGCCTTGGGGATTTTGCGGTAACCGAAATCAGTCTCTGGGGCGGCGGTGTCGTTCATGGCGCCAACATAGGCGCCAATCGGCGGAAAGGGGAGGGGCAATGCCCGAATTGCCGGAAGTGGAAACCGTGATGCGCGGGCTTCAGGCCGTGCTGGAAGGCGAACGCATCGCCTGGGCCGAAACGCGGCGCGATGGCATGCGTTTTCCCTTCCCGCCGCGTCTTGCGGAACGGCTGCGCGGGCGGCGGGTTCTCGGGTTCCGTCGTCGCGCCAAATATATCCTGATGCGGCTGGAAGGCGGCGAAAGCCTGCTGATCCATCTTGGCATGTCAGGCCGCATGGTCGCGCGCCGCGAAGGTGCGGCCCCAGCGCCGCGCACCTGCAAGCAGGGCGTATTCTCTGACGCGCGTGGCCATAACGCGCCCCCCGAGGCGCATGAACATTTGGCCTTCGGGACCGAGGGCGGCTGGCATATCGGCTTTGTGGACCCGCGCCGCTTCGGCAGCGTGGATTTGGTGGCAACGGCGGATGAGGATCACCACAAGCTTTTGGCCGGCCTTGGCCCGGAACCGCTGGGGCCAGAAATCACCCCTGCCTGGCTTTCCAGCGTGCTGGCGGGCAAGCGCACCCCGATCAAGGCGGCACTGTTGGATCAGCGGGTCATCGCCGGGCTTGGCAATATCTATGTCTGTGAGGCGCTGTACCGCGCCGGCATCTCACCACGCCGTTCCGCCCATACGGTGGCGGGGGCGCGGGCAGCGCGGTTGGCGCCTGCCATCAAGGCCGTTCTGACCGAGGCGATTGCGGCCGGCGGGTCCAGTTTACGTGATTATGTTCAGGCAGATGGCGAAATCGGGCGGTTTCAGGAGAATTTCGCGGTCTATGGCCGGGAAGGGGAGGCCTGCCCTGGCTGTCCGGGCCAGCCGGAATGCCCCGGGATCAAGCGCATTGTGCAATCCGGCAGGTCGAGCTTTTTCTGCCCACTTCGGCAGCGCTGAGCCTGTGCTAAAAGCCCATCCACAACAACAGATGAAGGAGAACCGCCATGGCCCCTGAAATGATCCTGGTTGAAACCCACGGCAAGACCGGGCTGATCCGGCTGAACCGGCCGCAGGCGCTGAATGCGCTTTGTGATCAATTGATGATCGAACTCGGCACTGCCTTGCGCGCTTTTGATAAGGACCCGGCGATTGCGGCCATTGTCATCACCGGCAATGAGAAGGCTTTCGCGGCGGGTGCCGATATCAAGGAAATGAAGGAACGCAATTTCCCCGGCGTCTATTTCAATGATTTCATCGGCGCCAATTGGGAAGCGGTGCTGGAAATCCAAAAGCCTGTGATCGCCGCGGTGGCCGGCTTTGCGCTGGGTGGTGGCTGCGAATTGGCGATGATGTGTGATCTGATCATTGCTGCTGACACGGCGCGCTTCGGCCAGCCGGAAATCAATCTTGGCATCATCCCCGGTGCCGGCGGCACGCAGCGGCTCACGCGCGCCATCGGCAAATCCAAGGCCATGGAAATGATCCTGACCGCGCGCATGATGAATGCCGAGGAAGCGGAGCGTGCCAATCTGGTCTGCCGCGTCGTGCCGGCGGCGGATTTGATCGCCGAAGCGCTCAAGATTGGTGAGAAGATCGCAAGCCTTTCCGGGCCTTCGGTTGCCATGGCGAAGGAAGCCGTGAATGCCGCCTTTGAAAGCAGCCTGACGGAAGGCGTGCGCACGGAACGCCGGCTGTTCCTTTCGCTGTTTGCGACGGCGGATCAGAAGGAAGGCATGGCGGCTTTCGCGGAAAAGCGGAAGGCCGCTTTTACGAATCGGTAAAGGCGTCTGCCCCCTGTGCCGCCTGATATGGCGCAGGGGGCAGAACCCACGGTTGAAATGAAATAAATGCAATTTTACCTTAAGTTTTATTTGGTAAATTTCAGTCAAAAAAATTGCGCATAAAACAATAACTTCGATAAATTCTTCAGAAATTCTTATTTTTTCTGAAATTTCCCTGGTAATTTTTTTTAACCCGTATTAGCCTTCGGTTAACCAAGCGGAGACCGGAGCGATGAGCGCATCCACCATCACCCTGCCAGCAACCGAAGTTAAAGCGGCGGAAATCGTCGCCTTCCCGCAGCGCCCACAGGATCGGCTGCGCATCGCGCTGCATAAGCTTGATGAAGCGCTTCGCGCCCAGGCGCGTGCGACATCGGATTTCCGCTCCGCCATGGGTGAATTGAAGTCCAAGGTCGGTGGCATGCAGACCGGCATGCAATCCTATCGTGACGCGCTTGACCGCACCGCAACGGAAATTGATCGTGCGGTGAAAAAGGCCAAGGAATTGCAGGAAACCGCGCGGCGCATGGCGCCACATGGCTGAAGCAAAAGCGCGGGCGGGCTTATCGCCTGCCCAAGCGGCACTCTTTTCTTAACTTGCAGCCGGTGTCTCCGGCGCCGCACTTGCCGTTTGCGCGGGGTGCTTTTCTTCCAGCACCAGCTTTTGGTGCGGGTAGGGAATTTCGATCCCAAGCTCATCAAAGCGCCGCTTGATCCGGCGATTGAGTTCACGCGCGACCGCCCAGCGTTGCGATGGTTCCGTCTTCAGCCGCACACGGATCACCACACCTGAATCAGCAAGTCGCTCCACGCCCATCACATCCAGATCATCGCGGATCACGGGCCGCCAACGCGGGTCCTCGCGCATTTCCGCACTGAGGCTGCGCAGAACCTCAGCGACCTTGTCGGTATCCTCGCGGTAATCCACATTCACATCAATCACGGCAAAGGCGAAGTCACGTGTCTGGTTGGTGACACTCGTCACCGCGCTAAACGGAATAATGTGCAAGCTGCCATCCACGGCGCGAAGCTTGATGGAGCGGATGGAAAGATGTTCCACGACGCCGCTCAAGCCACCCAATTGCACCACATCCCCCACTGCGACCGCGTCTTCAAACAGCAGGAAAATCCCGGTGATGACATCCTGCACCAGGCGCTGGGAACCAAAACCCACCGCAATGCCAACCACCCCGGCACCGGCGATCAGTGGCGCGACATTGACACCAATTTCCGTGAGTACCGACAGCACAACGAATATCAGGATCACTGCCAACAACGCCGTGCGCAGCATGGGCAACAGCGTGCGCACGCGTGCACTCTGCGCGGCCTTGGCATCGCGTGAGAGTTTTTCGAGGTGCCGTTGAATGGCAGCATTGATCCCCTCCCAGATCACCAACGCAATGGTGATGGTCAACGCGATGGACACCAGGGACGACACCAGCCGGTTGCCAAGCTTGCCATGGCCGAACCAGGCAAAGGCCTCCAGCCCCCAGCTTTCCAGCAAAAACAGGAGCGCGATGCCGCCAATGGCCAGGCTCGCGCTGCCCTTCAATACCGGCAGATAGCGATTGGCGCGCGCTTCCAGCCCCGGGTAGCGCGCGGATAGATCGGGCGTGATGCGAAAGGCGCGCTGGATGACGCGGCGGATGGCCATATCCGCGAATTTGGCAACCGAGAGAATGAGGATGGTGCTGAAGGAAACCCTGATCAGCCGCCAGAAGCCATGCTGGATTTCAAGCGCCCAGACTCCCCAGGCCGCAATCAGCCAGGCGATGGCCACCAGATGCCAGATATCCGCAGCGCGGTCGCGCAGCATGCGAAAGAAAATGCGCGCGCGGTCCGGTTGTTCACCCTCTGCCAGTTCCGGTGCGCGCAATACATCCGAAACCGCCTGCCGGTTCTGCAGAATGATAATCACCAGGAACAGCGTGACCAAAAGCAGCGCAATGCGCAGAATGGAATCATAGGCCGACCAGGGCAGGCCGAATTGCAGCCCAGCTTCGGCCACCGCATAGCTTGTGATCAGGACCACCACGATGCGCCTCAGCCAAACCGTGGCATAGGCGGCGGTTTCATCCGTCACCGGCAGCAGGCGCAAATGCGTCGAAGCCGGGGAGAACAGCATGCGCGCCGCCGCCATCACTGCGCGTGACGCCATATAGGCATTATTCGCGGTCAGCATCACAAGCTGCGTGGTCGGCAGCGGGTGAACCGCCGTGATCAAGCCGTAGGACACCACCGCAAAAGCGGCGATCGGCACCAGATCAAGCCCAAGCCTTGCCAATACCAATGGCACGCGCTGCAACCTTGCCCAGCCGGTGACCTCGGCCGGGGCATGGGCATCCAGCCGATCCCGAAACCGGCCAAGAAAACGCGCTGCCGCCCATTCGGCCAGCAAGCCGAGCCCAAGGACCAGAATGACCTTCCAGGAAGCATCCAATACGCGGCTTTGCGTAATGGGATCACGCGCAAGGGAGGTGAGCCAATTCAGGACCGCCGGCAGATCGGCAATGGTGCGCACAGTGGCCACAAGTTGATCCGATGCCCCGGCCAGGCGCTGCGACGCCCCCTGCAGCAATTGCGCGCCGAGCGTATTGGGCGCGAGCAGGGCGGGTTCCGTGCTGGCCGGCGCAGCGGGCGCGGCAGCTTCCCCTTCTGGTGCGGCAGCGCGCAGCGCGCGGATCAATTCGGCGCGGCGCGCATCATCCTGCAAAATCTTGAGCAGCGCTTCCACTTCCGGTGACGCCGCGCTGCTGGCTGAAGCGGGTACGGATGGCGGCGGTTCCGCGACCGGATTGCCTGGTTCCGCCTGCGCCCATGCATGGCCGGTCAGCAGCACGAAGCCCATCAATAACATGAAACGCCGCAATGCGTGGGTGATGCTCATGTGGCGCTTCGGAGCCTATTGCCGGGCGCGGGTCAAGTCTTTCCCGCGCGCCGATTGCGGGGAGGGGTCAGCGCCGTTACACCGCGCGCATGCTGGCTTCCCCTTCCGTCTGGACCGTTATGATCGCCCTATTGGGGACGCATCTGGCGGGGATGGGCGTTTTCCTGACGGTGCCGGTGCTCGCGCCGGCTATTGCGGCAGAGCTCGGCATCGCGGCATCGCTGGCGGGGGTGCATACCGCGCTGGTCTATCTGGGGGCGATGGTGTCGGGGCCCTTGGCGGGGGCCTTTATTCATCGCTTTGGCGGCATTCGGGTCTTGCAGGTGGGCATGCTGATTTCAGCTTTCGGCATCTCGCTTGCCATGCTTGGGCATCCGGCAGCGCTTTTCGCCTCGGCGGTGATTGCCGGGCTCGGCCATGGGCCGGTCACGCCGGCAGGCAGCCATTTGCTCGCAGCCCGCACCCCGGCGCGGCGACGGGGCCTGATCTTCAGCCTGAAGCAATGCGGCGTGCCAGCGGGTGCCATGCTGATTGCCGCCGCTGTGCCGCCCATTGCGGTGGCTGCCGGCTGGCGCCAGGGCGTGCTGGCGATGGTGGTGTTCCTCGCCTTTTCAGCGCTTTGCCTGCAACCGCTGCGCGCCGCTTTGGACGCCGAGCGTAATCCCAAGGCCGCCATCCGGGGTCTGGGGCAGATTTGGGGGGCGGCGGCGTCCAGCCTTGGGCTACTCCGTCAATTCCCGGTGCTGCGCCGCATGACCATCATGTCGGCGCTATTCGGCGTTTCCCAATTCTGTTTTTCGAGCTTTTTCGTGGTGTTTCAGGTGGCAAGCCTGGGGGCATCGCTGACCGAGGCCGGGCTGCGCCTGGCTTTTGCCCAGGCCGCCGGGGTGGCGGGGCGGGTGCTTTGGGGCCTGGTGGCGGACCGCACCGGCGCGGCGCCGGTCTTTACCGGGCTTGGCATTGGCGCGGCGGTGGCCGGTTTGGCGTTATTGCTGGCCGGGCCGGGCTGGCCGTGCTTTGTCATCATCCTGGCCGGCATGTTGATGGGCGCGACCGCGATTGGCTGGAATGGTGTGTTTTTGGCCGAGATGGCGCGGCTGGCGCCGGCGGGGCAGGTTGGCGGCACCACGGCGGCGGCGGGCTTTGTCTTTGGCCTTTCCATGCTGGTGGCACCGCCCTTCTTTTCCCTGCTGGTGGACCTGACCTGCGGCTATGCGGCGGGCTTCGCGCTTTGCGTGATCACGGCGCTAATTGGGGCTGGGCTCGCCTGGTCCGTGCGGGATGGGGCTGTCTCCCGCCCATGAAACAGGCTAGTCTCAGACCATGACGACGATCCTCACCATTCTGGTTGCGCTTGCGATGCTGGCCACGGTTGGCGTGCTTTTTGCCGGGATTCTCGGCATGGCGGGCGGCAAGGCCAATCCGAAAACCGCCAATTGGCTCATGCGTTGGCGCATCATTTTCCAATTCATCGCGGTGGCGCTGTTTGCCATTCTGCTTCTCCTTCTCAAGAGTTGATCCCGCCTTGCCCCGCCCGGCCTGGGGCTTTAATAGGCCAAGCGTCGGATGAGGGGGCGGAAGAACTCTCGCATGCGGCATTCCGGCGCCAAACGGCCCCCCATTTCCTGAAGGCTATGGTTGCATCATGAAGCTTCTGGTCCCCGTCAAGCGGGTGGTGGATTACAACGTGAAGGTCCGCGTGAAGGCGGATGGCACGGGCGTTGAAACCGCCAATGTCAAAATGTCCATGAACCCCTTTGACGAAATCGCGGTGGAAGAAGCCGTGCGGTTGAAGGAAAAGGGCGTGGCTACCGAAATCATCGCGGTTTCCGCCGGCCCCGCCGTGGCGCAGGAACAAATCCGCACGGCGCTCGCGATGGGTGCTGATCGCGGCATTTTAGTTGAGCATGATGGCGTGCTGGAACCGCTCGCGGTTGCCAAGATTCTGAAGGCGATCATTGCCAAGGAAGCGCCTGATCTGGTGATCCTGGGCAAGCAGGCGATTGATGACGACATGAACGCCACCGGCCAGATGCTGGCGGCGCTGATGGGCTGGCCGCAAGGCACCTTCGCGTCCAAGGTTGAGGTCGCCGATGGCACGCTGAATATCACGCGCGAAGTGGATGGTGGCTTGGAAAAGCTGGCGCTGAAGCTGCCGGCGATCATCACCACTGATCTGCGGCTGAATGAACCGCGCTATGCATCGCTGCCGAATATCATGAAGGCGCGCAAGAAGCCGATTGAAACCGTGAAGCCCGCTGATCTTGGCGTTGATCCCGCGCCGCGGCTGACCGTGCTGAAGGTGGAAGAGCCGCCCAAGCGCCAGGCCGGCAAGAAGGTGGGCTCCGTTCAGGAACTTGTTGAAAAACTGCGCAATGAAGCGAAGGTGATTTGACCATGGCGGTGCTTGTTCTTGCCGATCATCAGGACGGCGCGCTGACCCAGCCAACCCGCAGCACGGTGGCCGCCGCGGCCAAGCTTG
>JBIKWX010000262.1:0-5130 GCA_044356095.1 Roseomonas sp. | reverse complement strand
ATCATGGCCGATATGGGTGCCGATGTGATCAAGGTGGAAAAGCCCGATGGCGGCGATGATGCGCGCGCCTGGGGGCCACCCTTCGGGCCGGATGGTGAAACCTCGCTATATTTTCATGGTCAGAATCGCAACAAGCGTTCCATCACGCTTGATCTGAAAAAGCACGAAGATGTTGAAGCGCTTCACAAGCTGGTGGAGACCGCCGATGTGCTGATCCAGAATCTGCGCCCCGGCGTGGTGGATGAAATCGGCATCGGGCCGGAAGCGATGCTCAAGCGCCATCCAAGGCTTGTTTATTGTTCCATCTGGGCTTTTGGCCATGAAGGGCCGATGCGGTTAAAACCCGGTTTTGATCCGCTGCTGCAAGCCTATGGTGCCATGATGTCCGTCACGGGCCGGCCAGAAGATCCGCCGACTTTTTGCGGCGCTTCCATCAATGACAAGGCGACGGGTATGTTCTGCGTAATTGGCGCCTTGGCGGCTTTGCGCCAGCGCGACCGCACCGGCAAGGGCTGCCTGGTGGATACATCGCTATTCGAAAGCGCTGTGCATTGGGTGGAAGGCCATGTGAATAATCACGTGGCGAGTGGCGATATCCCGAAGCGGCATGGCACGGGCGGCGCGGTGATTGTGCCCTATCAGGTGTTTGATACCGCTGACCAGCCGCTTTGCCTCGCTGCCGGGAATGATCGGCTTTGGGCGCGTTGTGCCAAGGTTTTGGGGCATCCGGAATGGGCAAGCGATGTGCGTTTCGCGACCGGCCCCGCCCGTGTGCGCAACAAGGCCGTACTTTTGCCCTTGATTGCGGAGGCGCTGCGCTTGCAGTCGCGCGATCATTGGCTGGCTGCGTTGGAAGCTGCTGGTGTGCCAAGCGGCCCGGTGAATGACATTGCGGAGCTTGCGGCAAGCCCGCAATTCGCGGCCATGAACATGATGCAAGCCCTGCCGGAAGGCGGCCCGAGCGTGGTTGGTTTGCCGATTTCCTTCAATCGTCGTCGGCCTTTGTCTCGCCGCCCGGCGCCACGCATCGGCCAGCACAATCAGGAGATTTTGGGCAGGCCCTGACACAGCCCAAACACCCTGGACTCTGAGGGGGGTCCGCGATACCAGCCTTGCATCAGCAAAGGCGGAGTCCCCTATGCCCCTTCCCAGCCGTTTCTGGCAGGACCTCACCTGGCCGGATTTTCGTGCCCTTCCCGCCAATACGGTTGCGGTGCTGCCGGTGGGGGCGATTGAACAGCATGGGCCGCATTTGCCGGTGGCGGTGGATACCGCGATCAATCAGGGCATTGTCGCGCGCACGCTGAAAGTCATCCCGGATGATCTGCCGGTGCTGGTGCTGCCAACGCAAGCTGTGGCGCTTTCGGTGGAGCATTTGCGCTTCCCCGGCACCATTACCACCAGCGCGGAAACATTGCTTGCGCTGGTCTGTGATATCGGCGCTTCGGTCGCACGCGCGGGCGTGAAGCGGCTGGTGTTTTTGAATAGCCATGGCGGCAATGTCTCGGCGCTTGACATCGCGGCGCGGCGGTTGCGCATTCAGCATGAGCTTTTCGTGGTGAATGCCATGTGGGCGCGCATGGGCAAACCGGAAGCCTTGCGAGACCCGGTGGAAGCGCGGTTCGGCATTCATGCCGGGCGCGATGAAACCGCGGTGATGCTGGCGCTGAGGCCTGATCTGGTACGCATGGATAAGGCGCGGAATTTCGTGAGCCGCTGGCAGGGCGTTTCCGCTGATACGCCAAGCATGGCACCCGATGCCGGCGCGCCGCCCGCCTGGCAGGCGCAGGATCTGGGTGGTGCCGGTGCGGTCGGCAATGCCTCAGCCGCCACGGTGGAAATTGGTGAGGCGCTGCTAGATCACGCCGCGCAGCGCATGGCCGCGCTTTGGCAGCAGGTTGCCGGCATGGATATCTCAAGCTGGCTGGATCAGGAGCCCAATCCCGATGCCTGATATCACTGCCTTTACCGCCGAATTGGGTGGCCTTGAACAATCCACCGATGCCGCGCTGCTGCGCCAGAAAAGCCGCGACTTCTACTGGTATAGCCCCATTCTGAAGCGCCAATTGGATGGCAAGCGCGCGGATATCTGGCTGCGTCCGCAGAATGAAGATGAGGTGATGCGCATCCTGAATGCTGCGCGCCGGCATGGCGTGCCTGTGACGGTGCGCGGTGGGGCAACCGGCAATTACGGCCAATGCGTGCCGCTGAATGGCGGCGCGGTTTTGGATACCACCGCCATGACAGCGCCGATTGCGTTGAAGGATGGTGTGCTGGAAGCCGAAGCCGGTGCGCGCATGATTGATCTTGACCTTTGGGCGCGCGAACGCGGCTGGGAGCTACGGCTTTGGCCCAGCACCAAGCGCACCGCGACCATTGCGGGTTTTGTCGCTGGCGGCGGCGCAGGGGTTGGCGGCATCAGCCACGGCACCATGCGCGAACGTGGCAATCTGCTGGGCGTGCGTGTGGCGACGCTGCAAGACCCTCCTGCGCTGCTTGATCTGGAAGGTGATGAGGCGAACCCGGTCAATCGCACCTATGGCACCACGGGGGTGATCACGCGCGTGCGGCTGCCGCTGACGCCGGCGCAGGATTGGCGCGATATTGCGGTGGTGTTTTCGGATTTTGCCGCTGCGGGGCGCTTTGCACTGGCGTTGGCGTTTGCTGATGGCATCCCCAAGAAAATGTGTGCCGTGTTTGATGCACGCCTGCCGCCCTTCTTCAGGGCCATTGCGGATGTGGTGCCGGCGGATCATGCGCTGGCGCTGGTGATGGTGGCACCGTCTGGCCTTGTCGCCCTCCGCGATATGGCGCGCGAACATGGCGGGCGGATTGTGGCGGATCAGGATACGGTGGCGGCGGAACGCGATCCGGAAGCAACGCCCTTTTATGAATACTGCTGGAACCACACCACGTTGCAGGTGCTTAAGCGCGATCGTGGTGTCACTTATCTGCAATGCCGCTTTCCCTTTGAAGGTACTTTGGAATCAGTTGAAAAAGTGCGCGCGGCCTTCCCGGATGAGGTTTGGATGCATACCGAATGCGTGCGCTTCGGCGGGCGCACCACCATGACCGCTCTGCCCGTCATTCGCTGGAAGGATGATGCGCGGCTGGCTGAGATCATGGCCGGCTTTGAAGCGGCGGGCGCGGGCATTGCCAATCCGCATGTCTTTACCATTGAAGAAGGTTCTGGCTATCGCCGCGTGCCTGGGGATCAGCTTGGCTTCAAGCGCCGCGTTGATCCGCTGGGTCTCTTCAATCCAGGCAAGATGAAAAGCTTCGATGAACCAGAAAGTAACGCCGCATGAAGCATGATATTGCTGGCCTCATGGCCGCGCTGCCCGATATTCGCTGGGTCACGGATGCCGCGCTGGTGCGCCAACGCAGTCGCGATTTCTTCTGGTATAGCCCCGTACTTAAGCGCCAATTGAATGGCGTAAGCGCGGATGTTGTGGCCGAAGCGCGGGATGAGGCTGATGTGGTGCGCATTCTGGCGGCCTGCCACGCGCGGCGCATTCCAGTGACACCGCGCGGCGCGGGCACAGGGAATTACGGTCAGGCCATGCCGCTGCATGGCGGTGTGGTGCTGGATGTCTCGGCGCTTGATAAGCTGCTTTGGGCCAAGCCCGGCATGATGCGCGCGCAGGCTGGCGCCAAGCTGATCGCGCTTGATGAACAGACCCGCCAGCAAGTGGGCGGGGAATTGCGCTTTCATCCTTCAACCAAGCGCACGGCAACGATTGGTGGCTTTGTGGCCGGCGGTTCGGCGGGGGCGGGTTCCTGCATGTGGGGGTCCTTTCGCGAACCGGGCAATGTGCTTGGGCTTCGTGTGATCACCATGGAAGCCACGCCGCGCATTCTGGAATTGCGTGGCGCGGAGATTGAAAAAGCCAATCACGCCTATGGCACCAATGGCATCATCACTGAGGTGGAGATGCCACTCGCCCCCGCTCATGATTGGGTGGATGTGATGATGGCCTTCCCGAGTTTCATGGAAGCCGCGCGTTTTGCGGAGGCCGTGACACTGGCTGATGGGATTGTGAAGAAGCTTGCCACTGTTGTTGCATCGCCGGTACCCCAACAATATTTCCGCCATTTCGAAGGGCGCATTCCGGCGGGGATGAGCATCACCATGCTGATGATCGCCGCCCCCTTCCTGGAGGCTTTTGAGGCGCTCAAGGTCAAGCATGGTGCCACACAAGCGGAAATCTATCGCTGCCCAACCGAAGAAGCCGCCGTGCCGCTTTATGAACACGCGTGGAATCATACCACGCTGCAAGCGCTGAAGCTTGATCGCGGCATCACCTATCTGCAAACGCTGTTTCCGCCGCCGGGCCACATGGCGTTGGTGGAAAAAATGGAAGCGCTGTTCGGTGATGAAGTGCCGATGCATCTGGAATTCGTGCGCTTTGGCGGACATGTCACCTGCTTTGGCCTGCAATTGGTGCGCTATACCAGCGAAGAACGCCTGGCCGAGATTATTCGCATCCATGAAGCCAATGGCTGCCCGGTCTTCAACCCGCATGCGTTTTCGCTGGAAGAAGGCGGCATGAAGCGTGTGGATGCGCGGCAATTGGCCTTCAAGAAGGAAGCTGATCCGCTTGGTCTGCTCAATCCCGGCAAGATGCTCGCCTGGGATGATCCGGAATGGTCGCCGGAACGCCCGCGCACGCATTACATGTATGGCGATCCGGATGCGCCTGAGGTTGAGGAAAAGCTGGATTAGGCGCGCGCCATGCGGGTGCTGCTGATCCATTGCCACCCGCGGGCGGAGAGTTTTTCGGCGGCACTCCGCGATGCCGCGCGTGAAGCCTTGCAAGCCGCCGGGCATGAGGTGGAATGCCGTGATCTTTACGCGGAGGGCTTCTCCGCAGCGCTGAGTGATGCCGAGCATCGCGATTACCTCGACGCTTCCAGCCACCCGCCGGATGTCGCGGATCATGTTGCTTCGTTGCAACGGGCAGAGGCTTTGCTGCTGGTTTATCCAACCTGGTGGTACGGGCTACCCGCGATGCTGAAGGGCTGGTTCGATCGCATCTGGGCGCCAGGCGTTGCCTTCAAGCTTGGCGAAGGCGCGATTGAACCGCTACTGACGAACATCCAGCGCATCGGCGTGGTGACGACCTATGG
>JBIKWX010000261.1:0-5139 GCA_044356095.1 Roseomonas sp. | reverse complement strand
CTTGGCTTTCGCGGGCGGGGCGAGGTTTTGTTTTTCTCGGCAACCACCAAGGCGCTGCTGGCTGCCATGCACTCAAGCGGTGTGCGGCGCCTGATTGCCATAACCGGCGTTGGCGCGGGCGATACAAAAGGGCATGGCGGCTTTGTCTATGACCATCTGATCTACCCGCTATTCACGAAAAACCTTTATGCCGACAAGGACCGGCAGGAGGCGCTGATCCGCGCAAGCGGGCTTGATTGGACCATCCTGCGCCCCGCCCCGTTCAAAACCAGGCCGGGCAATGAGCCGTTTCACACCCTGACCGCCGTGGCCCCCGGCACGCGTTTATCGAGCGTCACGCCGGCGGAAGTCGCCAGTCTTGCGCTTGATTGCGCCGAGCGGGGGCTGCATCAGCATCAGGCAGTGTTCTTCGGCCATGGCGTCGCCGCCTAGCCAATGTTGCAAGCGGCTATTCGTCCTTCTTGGCCCCATCAATCACAGCGCGCAGCTTCGCTTTTTCCAACGCCAGCCGCGCGCGTTCCGCCTTGGTCTGCCCGTATGTGGCGCGGTTTTCGGCGGCCTTGGCGGCCGCTTCGGCCCGCGCTTTCGCTTTGCGCGCGTGCTTCAGGTTGACGATTTCAGCCATGCGCCAAATCTTTGGGATGATCGCATTTTCCGAGTCGCAAAGTGGGTCCACTTTGCTTGAAAATGCTCCGCGCACTTGAGGTTGACGATTTCAGCCATGCCATCAGGATAAGCCCATCTCACCCAGAAGGAAAACGCCCATGATCTCTCTCACCGCCGCCGATGGTTTTCGCCTGCAAGCCTATCGCACCGGCCCGCAGAATGCCGCGCGCGCCCTGGTGGTGACGCAGGAAATCTTTGGCGTAAACCGCCATATTCGCAAGCTCTGCGATGATTTTGCTGCAGCTGGTTACGCGGTCATCGCGCCGCAGCTTTTTGATCGTGCCGAACGCAATGTGGAGCTTGGCTATGACGCCGCCGATCTGGCGCGCGGGCGCGAATTGCGTGGCAAGATTGATGCGGGCAAGACCGTTCTGGATGTGCTCGCCGCCGCCGCTGCCCTGCCCCGCCAGGCCAAGCGCGGCATTGTCGGCTATTGCTGGGGCGGCACGGTTGCCTGGCATGGTGCCACACGCAGCAGCGCCTTTTCGGCCTCGGTCGGCTGGTATGGCGGCGGCATTGCGGCGGCAAAGGATGAGGTGCCGAATTGCCCGACGCAACTGCATTTCGGCGAAACCGATGCGTCAATCCCCATGACCGATGTGGACGCGATCCGCGCCGCGCGCAAGGAAGTGGAAATCTTCGTCTATATGGGCGCCGGCCACGGCTTTGGCTGTGATGAGCGCGGGTCTTATGTGGCCAAGGATGCCGCACTCGCCCAGGAACGCACGCTGGCGTTTTTCGCCAAGCATCTCGGCTGAAAGTAACGGCGCGGGGGCTGCCCCCGCGCCCACCAGATCACGCCTTCTTGTCGGTGGAGAGGTTCTTCACCTCCTCCATCGCTTCGGTAAACCGCTTATTCAGCACTGAAAGCGCCTCGCCGCTTGATTTCTGAATGAGATCGGCCAGTTCCTGCATCTGCCCAACGGCGCGTTCATAGGCAGCCTTGGCCATTTCGGCGCGCTTCGCGGCCTGTTCCTGCATATCGCCCGGGCTTGCCATGCTGCGCATCGCGTCCTGCATTTCCGCGACCGATTGCTGGACAATTTCCATATGCCGTTCGGCAACCGCGCGCGCCCCTTCCAGCGCGACCTTATTGGCTGCCGTAATGGCTTCCAGATTCTTCTGCTGCGCCTTGGCGAGTTCTGTCATATCCGGCATGGCGGGCATTCGGAACTCTGCCATGATTTTGGTGATGTCGAGGTTGGGCTTGAAGCTGAAGGGATCGGTCATGAGGGTTCTCCGGGGGTGAAACCCCAGTATAGACCGCCTGCACGGGAGGTCACGAAGTTTCGGCGGCTTCCCCAGCCGGTGGCGGCGTGGCCTCGCCCCGCAATAGGCCAAGCGGGCGGGCGATGCGTTCTGCCCGATCCAGCGCTGCATCCAAGGCCGCCATAGTGCTGCCCATATCGGGGCTATCATCACGCGCCCAGGCGCGGATGGTGGCAAGCCAAACACCGGTCAGGCCCAAAGCCAGCACCCTTGCTTCGCAGCTTTTCGCCTCAACCTCCGCCGCTTCCAGCATCCAGCGCATGGCAACGCCGATATGGGGCGCGAGCGCCAGTGCCAGCAAGGGATCGCGGCGCATATCCTCAAACAGGCGCAGAATGCCTTCGCGATGCGGCTGCATGGCATCCAGCCGGCGCATCAGCACATCGAAAATCCGGTCCCGCGCAGACCCGCCCTGGCCTGGAATGGTACCGGCCAGCACGGCCTGATCCATTACGCGGCCATGCAGCAGCAGCACATCAAGCCGGGTCGGGAAGCCTTCGCGCAGGCTGGCGGCTTCCACCCCGGCTTCGGCAGCAAGCCGGCGCATCGTCAGCCCAGGCCAACCATGCGCGGCAATCACGCGCCAGAGTGCGGCGATAAGACTTTCATCGTGAGAAGGCTGCGACATGGCGGAAGGATAAGCCAAGAAGGCCACTCCGCGCCAGAGGAAGATCAAGGATGCCCGCTTCCAACCTGGTTCTTCGGCCCGCTGCTTTACTCAACGGCTACCCGTCGCGGTCATCAGCAAACCACCGAACCGGACTAAAGCGCCCCGAAAGCACGGAAAGCCGCAATAAAGCTGGCCTCCGATTTGGCGGGCGAATAGGCGGCGGCGGTTTCGCGGCCGGCAGCGATCATGGCAGTGATGGCCGGGTCGCGGCGATTGAGCCCCTCCAGAACCTCGGCCAGGGCGTCAATGACGCCTTCGATCTCATCATGGCCGAACCAGCGGCCATTGGCGGCACTGGCGTAATCAAGCCCGCCCCAGCCGTGATAGCCGACAATAGCGCAACCTGATGCCATGGCTTCGATCGGCGTAAGCGGCAAAGCCTCCCGATGGCAGAGGCTCAGGAACACGGCGCTACTGGCCATCATCGCAGCAACTTGCGGTTCGGGCACGCTGTCAATGCGCAGAATTGGGATGCCGACAAAGGTCGGATGAAGCAAGCGCAGGCCACCGATGATGGCTTCGAATTCCCTCGGCAGTTTACGCGGCACGACGCAAATCTGGAGCTTCTTTTCCCCGGGACGAAAGATGTTGTTGTCAACAGCGATCTGGACCAAATGAACTGCGGATGCGCCACTGATCCGCCGCACCATGCGGGCATTGTTCACCCCAACCGTGATGGCGCCATCCCAAACAAAAGCTGTTGGGTCAGCCTGGCGGGTCCTGAGGTAATGAAAGGGATTTTGACAAAAAAGAATACGTCGGGGCGTGACACCTTCCAGCAATTCCAGCGCCGCAGAAGCCGATACATCTTCGGGAAATACGACAAGGTCATTGGCATCAAGTGGCGGGCGATCATGGCTATGCCGCGCGTCAGATGCGAACCAGGCAGGGCGCCCGTGACGCTGCCAGACCATCGCATCCACCCCATGGCGCGCCAGCATGCCGGCGGCCTGGTAGATCATCTTCTGACCGCCAGAAACCACATTGCTCCGAAACGGGAGCGCGAAAACAACACGCGGCATGCCGAAAGAACCTTTGCCAAAAACGAGCAAGCAATATTCCAAAGATTGATCGGTTTTGCGGCGATGCGCCAGAGGCTTTGTGGGCGCGGCTGCCCTGGCGCTACCCCGCCAATTCGCGCGCCCGATCCGTCGCCGCTTGAATGGCGCGCGACATCGCCCTGGGCCAGGCATCCGGTTCCATCAAGACCGCGAGTGCACGTTCCGTGGTGCCTTTCGGGCTGGTCACGGCGCGGCGCAGGTCCGCTGCATCCTGTTCACTGGCACCAAGCAGCGCGCCAGACCCCGCCACCGTCGCGCGCGCCATGCGCCGCGCCAGATCGCGCGGCAGTCCCTGTTCCACCGCAGCGGCCTCCAATACTTCGGCCAGCAAAAACACATAGGCCGGCCCGCCGCCCGAGACCGCAGTGACGGGATTGATCTGATCTTCCTGATCCACCCAGGCCACTTCGCCAATCGCCGCCAATAGCGCATCGGCGAGCGCGCGTTGCGCCGGTGTCACCCCCGGCCCGCCAAAGGCCGCCGTAAAACCTTGGCGGATGGCCGCCGGCGTATTCGGCATGGCGCGCACGACTGCGGTATTGGCACCAAGCGCCGCCTGCATGGAAGCAATCGACCGCCCGGCCATGATGGAAAGAAACAAGGCGCCCTGACCGGCAAAACGCGCATAGGCCGGCAGGCTTGCCGGCGCTTCCTGCGGTTTGATTGCGGCCACCACGGCGGCGGGGCGGAAATCCGCTGGGATGGCAGCGGCATCCGCCACCACGCGCACCCGCCCGGCAAAGGCGGCAACCGCAGGTGTGTGGGGTTCCACCACCACCGCGTCAGACAAACCTTGCTCCAGCCAGCCGGACAGCATCGCGCCACCCATCTTGCCGCAGCCAATCAGAAGGATCGGGGGGAGTTTTTCGCTCATGCCCCCAGATTGCCTTCGAAACCCGGCGCGGGCAATCACCCGCGCGCTTGGCAACTCACGCCTCGCCCACGCAATCCAGCATGGCGGCGGCCAGCGCATCGGCTGGGCTTTTCCCGCCCCACAGCACGAATTGGAAGGCGGGGAAGAAGCGCTCACATTCCGTCAGCGCGATATCCACCATATCTTCCAGGCTTTCTGCCGAGGCGCCTGGCGCACCGCGCAGCAGCACGGAATGGCGAAACACCGGCACGCCTTCTTCCGATTCAATGCCGAAATGCCCGATCCAGAGCCGGTCATTGGCGAGTGCGAGCAATTCATAGAGCTTTTCCCGCCGCGCCGCCGGCACTTTCAAATCAAAGGCGCAGGTGAAGGCCATGGCGCTCATCTCGGATGACCAGGAGAAATGCAGCCCGTAATCGCACCATTTCCCCGGTGCCTCGGCGGCCATTTCCTCATCGGACCGGCGTTCAAACACCCATTCATTGCCGGCGATGATCTGTTCCAGCACGTCCAAGGGATTGATAACGCGATCAATTTCAGTGTGTAGTGAGGCGGACATCGGAAACTCCCCCTTTCCGATCAGCCAGCCTGCACCCCAA
>JBIKWX010000039.1:0-17209 GCA_044356095.1 Roseomonas sp. | reverse complement strand
CATGGAAGGCAGAATGGCCGGCGCAAGCCCCTGGGAGGCGATGTTGGACAGCAGAATGGTCGTGCCATCGGCTGGGCTTTTCGCCACCGAATCACTGCCAACCACGCCGCCCGCGCCGGCGCGGTTTTCGACCACCACCGGCGCGCCGAGGCGGTTTTCCATCTCTCGCGCCACCAGGCGCGCCAGCAAATCCGCCGTGCCGCCGGGCGGGAAGGGGACAATGAAGCGGATGGGCCGGGCGGTTTGCGCGTGGGCGGCGAACGCAGGTGAGGCCAGCATGGCGGCCAGGATGGCGCGGCGCTTGGTGGTGGTCATGGTGATGCTCCCCGACGGAAATTTGCTCGTTTCATAGACCGAAAGCCGCGGCCATGTCTTCATGGTGGCGGAGGATGCCATGTCACTCGCCTATGCAAGGAATGGACTGCTTGGGGTTCTGACGCCGCAGGCCAATACCACGGTGGAGCCGGAATTTTCACTGCTGCTGCCGCCCGCAACCGCGATGCTGACCGCGCGGTTGGTCAGCACGAAGCCCAGCCTGAATGACCGGCTGCGCGATTATGTTGCGGGGCTGGATGCGACTTGCGCGCAATTCGCCAATGCGCCGCTTGGTGCCATCGCCTTTGCCTGCACGGGTTCATCCTATCTGGTGGGGCCGGCGGCCGAGGATGCAGCCGTCACGCGGCTTTCCACCCGCGCGCCCTTCATCACTGCGGGCCGCGCGGTATGTGATGCCTTCACTGCGCTTGGCGCCAAGCGTATCGGCCTGGTTTCGCCCTATCCGCCGGACCTGACGGAAGCCTCGGCAGCCTATTGGACGGCGAGGGGGTTTGACGTGGCGCGGGTTGTTGCCATCGCAACACCGGGTGCGGCCTTTCACCCGATTTATGCGCTCGCCGAGGGTGATGCCAGCGCGGCGCTGGACGCCATGCGGGGCGCGGGGGTTGAGGCGATTATTTTGTTGGGTACGGGCATGCCCTCCCTCGGCGCCATTCTGGCGCAGCCGGAGGTGGAGGGCGCACCGGTGATTTCCTGCAATCTTGCCTTGATGTGGCGCGCGATGGCGGCGCTCAGCGGTGAGGCCGCCGATGCGGCATCACTGAAGCGTTGGATCAGCGGGGCGGATTGGCGGGGGCGTTATGCGGAGAGGCTCGGGTGAAAGCGGCTGGCGCTTCAAGCTATTATCTTTCGACGCGTTCATCGGCCTGAGACCTTGGCTGCGGTTGCTGCCCCCAGGCGCGGCCCAGCTTGGGGATTGTGATCCAAGCTGTCGTCACCGCCCTGCACCTGATGTAACATGATGTCTTGCCCAGCTTCGAGGCGCATTAGGTGACGAGCGAGACAGTGCTTTTCTAATATGGCCGAGCATTCCAAGGCTGGCCCGACCGGTGAGCTTATGAATGGCTCCTGCAGTTTGAGGATATTGCACATCGCATCACCCGCCTGGAGCCCGCTTCACATGCTGTCTCCTTCAGGGAAACATCGTGGTGCCAAGCCAGGAGGCAATCGCAAATAAGCCAAGGGTCCAAATCCCGATGATGATGGCGGCCCCCGCCTTGCTGCGCGGCTTTTCCACCATGGCCTGCGCTGCGGCGCGGCTTTCCGCCATGATCTCCGCTGGGATCAGCCGCGCAATCAGCGCAATGGCGATGGGCAGCAGGATGAGTTCATCCAAAAACCCAAGTACCGGAATGGCATCCGGGATCAGGTCAATCGGGGAAAGCGCATAGGCCGCGACCAGCAGCGCGAGCAGCTTGGCAAACCATGGCGTGCGCGGATCGCGCGCGGCGATGTAAAGCGCCAAGCCATCGCGCAGCACCAAACGCGCCCAGAAGCGCAAGCGTTGCCATAAGCGGGTCACGCGCGGCGGGGGGCGAAGCTATGCGCATCGGCCATGGCCCAAGCCTCGGCAAAGCGCGGATCATCCGTGCCGGTGAGCAAGGCGCCGGGTGGCAGCGGCGGATAAAGCTCGGCAAAGCTTTTCACCACACTTGGCGCGATGCGCCGGCTGAAATGTTCCGCGCGCAATTCGGATGGATGGGAAAGCCCGGCAGCGGCCACCAATTCATTCAAGGCTTCCAAGGTGGCGGCATGGAATTGATGCACGCGCGGTGCCTTGTCCGGCACGCGCAGCGCGCGTTGGCGTGTGGGGTCTTGCGTCGCCACACCGGTTGGGCAGTGATCCGTATGGCAGGAAAGCGATTGAATGCAGCCGATGGAAAACATGAAGCCGCGCGCCGCATTGCACCAATCAGCGCCAAGCGCCAGCGCACGCGCCATGTCAAAGGCCGTCGCGATTTTCCCACTGGCGCCAAGCCTGATCTGATCACGCAGCCCAATGCCGATCAGCGCATTATGCGCGAAGCTCAAACCTTCGCGGAGCGGCATGCCGACATGATCCATGAATTCCAAGGGCGCCGCGCCGGTGCCACCTTCTGCGCCATCAATCACGATGAAATCCGGCGCAAGCCCGGTTTCGATCATCGCCTTGCAGATGGCAAGGAATTCCCATGGATGACCAATGCACAGCTTGAAACCCGCCGGCTTGCCGCCAGACAGGCGGCGCATTTCGGCAATGAAGCGCATCATTTCAACCGGCGTGGAAAACGCCGTATGGGCGGGCGGGGAAACGCAATCCTGCCCCATCGGCACGCCGCGCGTCGCCGCGATTTCCGCGCTGACCTTGGCCGCCGGCAGCACGCCGCCATGGCCTGGCTTGGCGCCTTGGCTCAGTTTCAGCTCGACCATTTTTACCTGATCGAGAGCGGCAACCTCGGCAAAGCGCTCCGGCGAAAAACTGCCATCCGGATTGCGCGCGCTGAAATAGCCGGAACCGATTTCCCAAATCAGATCACCACCCGCTTCGCGGTGATAGGGGCTAAGCCCACCTTCGCCCGTATCATGCGCAAAGCCGCCGCGCTTCGCCCCCTGGTTCAGCGCGCGAATGGCATTGGCGGAGAGCGAGCCGAAACTCATGGCCGAGATATTCAATATCGAAGCGGAATAGGGCTGCGTGCAGGCCGGCCCGCCGATCAGAATACGCGGCAATTCCTTGGCCGGTGCGCGGGCTGCGAGCGAATGCTGCAACCATTCAAAGCCCGTTTCATAGACATCATATTGCGTGCCGAAGGGCCGCTTATCCAATTGCTGCTTGGCGCGCTGATAGACAATGGCGCGCTTGTCGCGGCTGAAGGGCGTGCCGTGTTTTTCATCCTCGAAGAAATATTGCCGCATCTCCGGCCGGATTTCCTCCATGATGAAACGGAGATGCGCCGCGATTGGGTAATTGCGCAGAATGGCGTGGCTTGGGTGGAAAAGATCGCGCAACCCCAACGCGCTGAGCGCGGCGGCCAGCACAAAACCCAGGCCGGTCCAGAAACCAGGCGCGATCAGCAGCGCCAAGGCAAAGCCAAGCGCTGCCAGCAAGGCCAAGGTCAGGCAGATGAAGCGGGGCGAAAAGGCAAGGCTCAGGCTGCGGGTCATGGCGGCACCTCTCAACTAGGGGCAGCATAGACCGGATTGTGCCGGCGTCAGCCCAGCAAACCGCGCCGCCTGATCTCGGCCGCCACGCGCCCGCTTTCATCCAGCGCCGCACGCTGAAAGGGCGCTGGCGCGGCGGCCAAATCCCGCGCCTGGCCAGCTTCAATCAGGCTTTGTGCCAAACGCGTGTGGCGCGGCCCAAGCCCGCCGGGATCGGCGATGAAAACCGGCCCGCTGGTCGCAAGTGCCTCTGACAGCATGGAAACCGAATCCCCCGTCACCACCACCTGATCCGCCCAGGCGAGGAAGCCGGCATAGGGGTTGGGCGGTGGATCGCCCCAGCGGAACAGAAGATGTGCATGCCCGGCCAGTGCCGCCGCCATGGCAGCCTCCGCCTCGCGCCCTGTGCGGCGGGACGCGGTGGCTAGCACGCTGCCGGCAAAGCCCACGACTTTCGCCGTGATGGCACCGGCCACCTTCGGGTCCATCCCCTCGGCGCGTGGTGGCCCGCCCATCAGCAAGGCGACGCGCGGGGAAGGGAGTGCTGCAAGTGCGGCGAATTCCACCCGCGCGGCGGCCAGCTTTTCGGGCGAAATCCGATGCGCTGCGCCCAGAATAGGCAGGATATTTGGCGCCGGCTTGGGCGCATCATGCTGGCCGATCACCAAAAGATCGAAACGCGCCGCGCCAAAGCCGGGGCGCATGCAATGCACCAGCCGTGCGCCTTTTTGTTTCAGCCAAAGCGCCACCGGCGCACTCCGTCGCCCCGCCGATATCACCAGATCAGGCCAGGGGGGTGCCAAGGCAGCGCGGGCTTCGGGCGTCAGGCCGGCCAGTGAAGGGAAGGGCAAGGGCAGTCGCGCCAGTGGCCCCCAGGCTAAATCCACCCGGCGGAAGGGTTCATGCAACCGCTTGGCAATGCCCAGGGCCTGGGCCGCCGTGCCCGCGCGCGGGTCCGCCAGCACCCAAATCCGGGGCGACTCGGGCAGGGTCATGGACGCCGCCGCCGCAGCGCATTACCAACACCCGGAAAGAGAGGAGCCCTATCCATGCCCGCCCTTCATGCCTCCGACTGGGACCGCGACGCGGCGCTCACCACCGCGCGTATCCTGCTTGAAATCAAGGCGGTGAATTTCCGCCCGGAAGAGCCCTACACCTTTACCAGCGGCTGGAAGAGCCCTGTCTATATTGATTGCCGCAAGATCATCTCCTTCCCGCGGGCGCGCAACCGGATTTGCGATCTGGGCGTGGAAAAGATTGGCCGGCATGTTGGCTATGAATCGATTGATGTCGTGGTGGGTGGTGAGACGGCAGGGATTCCCTTCGGCGCCTGGATCGCGGACCGCATGTTGGCGCCCATGGCCTATGTGCGCAAAAAGCCGAAAGGTTTTGGCCGCAATGCACTGATTGAAGGCGAAGTGCCGGTCGGCCAGCGCACGCTGCTGGTGGAGGATTTGACCACCGATGGCGCCTCCAAAATCCGTTTCGCGAATGCCTTGCGTGATGCGGGTGCAATTTGTGACCATACCTTCGTGGTTTTTTATTACGGCGTCTTCCCCGGTTCCTTCGAAACCATGAAGGGCATGGGGCTCAACCTTCACCACCTTTGCACCTGGTGGGATGTGCTGGAGGTCTGCCGCGAACGCCCCTATTTCAGCGAAGGCGCGCTTAAGGAAGTGCGGAAATTCCTGGAAGATCCGGTGAATTGGTCCAAGGCGCATGGCGGGATCGGCAGTGCCGAGGAAGCCAAGGCGCGGGCGAGTGGCGAATAGGCCAGGCATTTTCGGATCATTAAGTGGATTTCATCAAATGGGGCGACCGGTGCCGACGCTGTGCGGCGTTTTGCATGGGCGCCACCAGAGCGTTTCGTGCTACATCATGACCCGATTCGTTCAGGAAGGTTGATCCCATGATGAAGAAGGTTTTGTTCCTGGCCGCCCTTGGTGGCTTGATGGTCGCGACCAGCACCGTGCCGGCTGATGCGGCGCCGCGCCGTGCCGCTGATGGTACGGAAGCGACCACCAGCACGACGCAGCGCAGCCAATCCACGCGCAACCGCAGCGCGTCGCAGGGCCAGAAGGCCAATCAGCAGAAGCGTAGTGGCACCAATAAGGCCAATCGGCAGCGCGCGCCGCGCAACGGGGCCGCCGCCGGCTAGCAGCTTGTCTGCACTTGTGGTCTGATCTCTGCTGTTGGTTCCCAAAAGCAGCGTGCATCGGCTGGCCTTACAACAAGCTCGTGGTGCGCGAAGGTGTTCCAGGGGCGGCAAGAATCAGCGTAAGGCGTATCACGAGAAGCAGGCTGCTTGGCAATCCGGGATGTACCAAAGGCCTTTCGGGATGGGCCGTAAAACGAGAGGAGACTTCACGCAATGCGCGTGATCATTCATGGCATCCGGAATTGCGATACCATCAAAAAAGCGCGCAATTGGCTCGACATGAATGGCATCGCCCATGATTTCCATGACTACAAGGTTTCGGGCATCGAAGCAGAGATTTTGCAGGCCTGGGTGCGACGTGCCGGTTGGGAAACCATCCTGAACCGCCACGGCACCAGCTTTCGCAAACTCCCGGATGCGCAAAAACAGGATTTGGATGCGGACCGAGCGATGGCACTGATGCTGGCCGAACCCAGTATGATCAGGCGGCCGGTGCTGACCCGGGGCAATCTTCTTGTGATCGGCTTCGATCCTGTGCGCTACACCAAGGCGTTGCTGGGTTAATTGCCGTCGCGGGTCCTTTTCTGCCTCAAAATGACCATCTCTCGCTTTTAGGGGGAAGAGCGGAAAGAAAAAGGGTGCCGGGTGGCTGCTGAGGCAATCAATTTCCAAGCCTATAGCGATGCGCTGGTCGTGCTCGGCACGGCGGGCGTGATTGTGCCGCTGTTGCGCCGTGCTGGTGTCAGCCCGGTGCTTGGCTATCTCGGTGCCGGGGCGGTTTTGGGGCCTCTCGCGCTTGGGTCCTTCATCAATGAATACCCGCTGCTTTATTGGTTCACGGTGATAGATGCGAAAAGTGTCTCTGCGATTGCCGAGCTTGGCGTGGTGTTTCTGCTGTTCCTGATCGGGCTGGAACTTTCCTTTGAACGCCTGAAGGCGATGCGCCGGCTGGTGCTGGGCCTGGGCGGGCTGCAATTGGCGATCAGCTTTGTCGCCCTCAGCCTGATTGCGCTGGCCTTTGGCCTCTCGCCCGGCATTGCGGCGGTACTGGCGGCTTGTTTGGCGCTGTCTTCCACGGCGATCGTGCTGGAATTGCTCGCGCAGCAGGAAAGGCTGCTCACCAGTGGCGGTCGCGCCAGTTTTTCTGTGCTGCTCGCGCAGGATGTGGCGGTGGTGCCCATCCTGATCTTTATCGGGATTCTGGGCGCCAAGGGCGGCGGTTCTGTCCTGCTCAGCATCGCCCTGGCCTTGGGGCAGGCGCTGCTGGTGCTGGCGGTGATTGTGCTGGTCGGGCGCGTGCTGCTCCGCCCGCTTTTCCGCCTGGTGGGGGGGCAACGTTCCGAGGAACTTTTCATCGCCGCCGTGCTATTCGTGATTGTCGCGACCGGCATCATGGCCGCCAAGGCGGGGCTTTCCATGGCGATTGGCGCCTTTGTCGCCGGGCTTTTGCTGGCCGAGACCGAATATCGCCGCGCGGTGCAAGCGACGATCGAGCCCTTCAAGGGCCTGCTGCTCGGTATTTTCTTCTTCAGCGTGGGCATGAGCATTGATTTCCGCGAAGTGGCGAAGGAACCGGTGCTGCTGCTGGGGCTCGCCTTCGGCTTGGTGCTGCTCAAGGCCGGCATTGTCTATGCGCTGGCGCGGTATTTCGCGCTGACGCCGGCGGCGGCTTTGGAATCGGCGCTACTGCTCGGCCCTGGTGGAGAATTCGCCTTTGTCGGCATTGGGCTCGCGACCGGGCTGGCGCTGATTGAACCAAGCCTGGCCGGCTTCATCCTGGCCGCGATCAGCTTGACCATGGCCATGCTGCCCTTGCTTTCCGCGCTGGCGCGAAGGCTGGCGCCCTTGTTGGAAGAAGCGCGGCCCAAGGACCCTGAGCTTGAGGCTCTGCCGGGCGCGCAGCAGGGCCATGCCATCATCATCGGCTATGGCCGCGTCGGCAAAACCGTGGCCGCGCTGCTGCGCCAGCATGGGCTAGGCCACATCGCGGTGGATAATGACCCGGCCACCGTCTCCCGCGCGCGCCGTGCGGCGGAGGATGTGTTCTTCGGCGATGCCGCGCGCCCGGCCTTTTTGCAGGCTTGCGGGCTGGATGCGGCGCGGAGTGTCATCATCACCATCAATGCCGCGTCGGAGATGGACCAGATCATCACCGCCATTCGTCGGCTACGGCCCGATCTACCAATCATTTCCCGCGCAAGGGATGCCGCGCATGCGCGCCATCTTTATGCGCAAGGCGTGAATGAAACAGTGCCGGAGACCATTGAAGCCAGCCTGCAATTGTCAGAAGCGGCGCTGGTATCGCTTGGTGTGCCGATGGGGCGGGTGATTGCCTCCATCCACCAGAAACGCGCCGATTTCGCCGAGGAATTGCGCAGCGCGGCGCGGGGCGCTTGAACCTATTCTGGCTTATCCGTGCCGGACGCTGAACCCGGCTCAACAAAACGCCGGCTATCCATGGTGACATTCACCGCGCGCCCCTGCCGACAATTGCTCATGCAGGCAATGTCTTCCGTATCGGGGCGCGCTTCCAGCACAAAGCCATCGCGATTGGGCATGGCAAGTTTGCTGAGGCTTGCGGCATCCATCTTATCCTCTTCGCCGATCAGCTCATTCAGGAACAGCACATAGGCGGTGATGGCGTAGTATTCGTCATTGGAAAGGCTTTGCGGTGCGGCATAGGGCATGGCGCGGCGGATATAATCAAAAACACTCGGCGCATGCTGCCAGAAGGAACCGATGCTGCGCTTTGGTTGGTCGGAGCGCAGGCTGCCGCGCCCGCCCATCAGCGCAGGCCACCGTTCCAGCCCCTCACCGAAATCGCCATGGCAGGCGGCGCAATGGGTGACGTAAAGCTCCTCGCCTGCTTTCGCGGTGCCGCTTCCGGGCGGCAGGTTATGGCCATCGCCACGCACGGCGATATCCCAGCCGGCGACCTCGGCACTTGTAGCCACACGACCAATGCCGGGGATGGGCGCAGGCAGCGTCGCCGTGGCTGCGGGCCAGGCGACATCGGCGCGGGTTCTGTCACCGGGAGGCGCCGTGAAGGGCCTGTACATATCAGCAATCGCAGCGGCAGGGCTTGGTGCCTGCTGCGCCTCAACAAGCCCGGCTACCAGCATGATGGCAGCAGCGCAGCCCGCGACCTTACGCATCAATCTGGACATTCACCACCGTCCCGTCGCGATCAACCAGCCAGGTATGAATACTGTTCTTGTGGTAGATGCTCTCCACCCCGCGTGCATGCCTCAGTGCTGTGATGGTCGGCTGCACGCGCCCGGTTTCATCCATGGCGCGGCTTTGCAGATAGGCGGTCTGGCCTTCCGCCCATTCCCAGGGGATGCGAAACCGTGTGAGGGCCTTGGGCAGAACCGGGTCCTGCAACGCAGCACTTCGCCAATGATCGCCGCCATCCACACTGACGTCCACGCGCGTGATGCGCCCGGCACCGGACCAGGCCAGGCCCGAAATTTCCACAAAGCCCGGGCGCCCGCGCAGCGGCTTTTCGGGGCAGGGTGCGGTGATGACCGAATTCACCTCATTCACAAAAGTGAATTGGCGGGAAAGGCCATCGGGCATCAAATCCGTATAGGTACGGGTTTCCCACCGCGTGAACCAGGGCCGATCGCCAATCTCAATACGCCGCAGCCATTTGACCCACATATTGCCTTCATAGCCTGGAAGCACGAGCCGCACCGGATAGCCCTGTTGCGGGCGCACCGCTTCGCCATTCTGTCCGAAGGCGATGATGGCATCATCCAAAGCTTTTGAAAGCGGAATGGATCGCGCCAGATGCGCCGCGTCCGATGCTTCCGCCAATAACCAGGAAGCCCCCGCGCGCACACCGGTCTGTGCAAGCAATACCTTCAAGGGTACGCCAGTCCATTCCGAACAGGAAAGCATGCCATGGGTGAATTGCACGCCCGACATTTGCGCGCCGCGCCATTCCATCCCGCCATTGGCCGGGCATTCGATGAAATGAATGCGGGAGACCGATGGCAGGCGCTTCAGATCTTCCAGTGTGAAAATCAACGGGCGTTCCACCATGCCGTGGATCATCAGCCGATAATCCGCCGGGTCTATATCCGGTACGCCGCCATGATGGCGTTCGAAATGCAGCCCGGATGGTGTGATGATGCCATGCATATCCGCAAGCGGCGTGAAAGAAACCGAAGAAACCCGATCCGGCGTCAGCCAGGGCACATAGCGGCGCACTGCCGTTTCATGCCGGCTGCGCGTGCCATAGGTTTCCTCAATCACGCCAGCGCCAAGGCTGCGTGACCATTCCGGCAGATTGGGCGGCTGGTTTTCGGCATTGCCGGCGGCTTGGGCCATGCCACTGGCACTCGCAAGACTTGCTGCGCCCGCAGCCCGCAACAAGCCACGCCGAGAGGAGGATTTCGGGCCTTTTTCAAGACTCATTTTGGTGTCCCCCTGAGCGAACCCCGCGCCAGCTTGTGCTTGCCGATGATCAGCATAAGGCCTGGGGCTGCTACCGATGCGGCGATTTACCCAAACATCTCATCCGTGATGCTGTCATACCAGCCATCGGCATAGAGCGCTTCAAGCTGGCGGTGTTCCTTGCGCCGTTCGGCAGTGAGTGCCGCGTTGCGCGGGCTGACACCGCCCGAGCCTTCAACCTCGGCAAAGCCATTCGGGCCGGGGCGGAAGACACCAACAATGGAAATGCCGTAATCGGCGCCAACATGGCTGTAGCAGGTATTAAAGAAGGTCGCGGCAGGTGGCGCGCGCCCTGCCAGTGATGCTGCGATGCAAGCCACCGCGTGCTTGGCATGCGAAGATGCGACAAAGCCCGATTTCGGCATGGGGGCGGCGATGGTCGCATCGCCCAATACATGAATGCCTTCCACCTGCGCGCTTTCCAGCGTTGCTGGCTTGATCGGGCACCAACCGGATTGATTGGCAAGCCCGGCATCGCGCGCGATCTTTGCCGCCATTTGCGGCGGGATCACATTGACAACATCGCCCTTCAGCTTTTCGCCGAATTCCGTCTCCACCTCCATGGCGGCGGCATTCACCCGCGTCACGCGGCCATCATTGGAAGCGCCGCGCCATTCGATGATGCCGGGATAAAGCTCTGCCCAGGCATCCTGAAACAGCGGTTGCTTGGAAAACCCGTTCTTCGCATCAAGCGCAATCAGCTTGCTGCGTGGCTTGGCGCGCTTCAGATATTCCGCGACCATGCTGATCCGCTCATAAGGGCCGGGCGGGCAGCGGAAGGGATTGTCTGGAATCACCATCACGAATCGTCCGCCATCGGGCATGGCTTCAAGCTGGCGGCGCAATAGGGAAATAGGCTGCAAGGACGGCACCCAGCCATGCGGCATGCGCTCACTCGCTGCCTCATCATAGCCTTCAATGGCGCCCCAGCGCAGATCAATGCCAGGCGACATGATCAGCCGGTCATATGGCACCTGCGCCCCATCCGCGAGGCGCACCTGCTTCGCGCCGGCATCTACCGCAACAACGCTTTGATGCACCACGCGCACACCGCGCGCGGCGAGTTTTTCATAGCCGAAGGTGATGCTGTTGATTTCCCGCCGCCCGGCCAGCACCAGATTGCCATAGGGGCAGGTGGTAAAGGTCCGGTTGCGTTCGATCAACGTAATGTTGAGCGCGGGGAAATTGTCGCGCGCGAAACGCGCGGCGGATGCGCCGCCGAAACCACCCCCAATAATCACAATGCGCCCGGCGCCAGCCTGGGCAGAGGCAATGCGCGGTGCAGCAAGGGTTGCGGGAAGTGTGGCGGCGGCAAGGAAGGCGCGGCGGGAAAGGGCCATGATGTTTTCCTCCGGCTTATTGCGGGCGCGCGTAATGCGCGGCCAAAAGCGCGATCTGTTCCGGCGTATAACCGCGGCTGATGCGCCCCATGATCGTGCCGGGCCGTTCATTCGCGCTGAAGGCGCGCATGAGTGCAGCGAATTCATCACGGCTATGGGTGCCCTTGATGGCCGGAATGCCGTGCCCGCCCTGGCCAGCAGCGCCATGGCAGCCTTGGCAGCCGCCAATCAGCAACGGCACATCTGTTGCCTGCGCCAAAACCGGCCCGCCAGAAAAAAGTAACAGGCAAAGCGCCAAGCTGAACCTCATGGCCATAAGCCTCCCAAAAAGCCGCTTGCATGCGTGCTCTTCATTGATGATAAGGCGAGCCTAGCCACCGGGTTTTGAGCGGTCAATAAGAAACCCCCGCCGCAATCCGAAGGGCTCGAATCCTTTGCCGGGAGAATTGAAAAATGAAGTTTCGTATCGCCATGCTGGCCCTACCCTTGCTGATGGCCCCCAGCCTTGCCTCGGCGCAGGACGCTGAGGCGGGGCAGCGCGTCTTCAACCAATGCCGCGCCTGCCACACGGTGGATCAAGGCGGGCGCAATGGCGTCGGCCCCAATCTTTATGGCGTGTTTGATCGCCGTGCGGGTGCTGTGGAAGGCTTCCGTTACTCCACACCCATGCGTGGCAAGGCCGATGAAGGCCTGACTTGGAATGAGGCGAATCTGCGCGCCTATATTACCAATCCGAAGGCGGTGGTGCCGGCCGGGTCCATGGCCTTTGCTGGGCTGCGCAATGAACAGCAATTGAATGATCTGATCGCCTATCTGCGCCGCGCCACGGGCGCCAATTGAAGCGCCGATTGGCTATGCCGTTCCGGTATTGCCGGAACGGCATGACCGTACCCACTGCCATGATGTTCCGAAAACGTCGCCAAGAAGGCGATGCGCTTCATACGCCGCGTAAGGCGATGTCGTTGCGTGGCGCGACCCTGAGCGGCCCCTTGGCCAAATGGCGAAACACCAAATCCCAGATCGGCGGACCATCCACCGCCTGATTGATGCTGGCCCAACCTGCCACAACGTAATCGCGGGACGCTTCAATGGCCTCACCATTGCGCTTCAGCCGCACATTCGAAATGCGCTGTCCTGAAGCCGCCGCAACATCAAGGGTGAAGGTGATGCCGCCACTCCGCACCATATCCCCGCCCTGTTGGTAAAAGGGATCGGGGTGAAAGAGGTTATCGGCAATATCTTCAAGCAAGGCCTTGATCGCCGCGCCTTTCATCACGTTGCGATAAGCCGCTGGATAGGTGATGGCGGTTTGCGCCCAGACATCCTCGGCGGTGATATCGGTATCGGGCAACAGGCTCGTGCCCCAGCGAAAGCCGGGCGAAAGCGCAATTTCGGCATCGCGTTGTTCAAGCAGTGCATCGCAGATCACATCATCCCAGGTGCCGGCCGTATTGCCGCGCCGCCACAGCAGGCTTTCCGTGCGCCCCACCACGCGGGCCAAATCCGCAGCATAGGGTTCACGCAGGCCGCGCACCAAAGCCGCCATGTCGGCATCGGGCGCGATTGCATTGCTGAAAACCGGGATCAGTGCATGGCGATATCCGGCCACGCGCCCGCCTTGCACATCAAGATCAAGCCGGCTGATGAATTTGCCCGAGGCACCGGTTGCAATCAGCAGCGTACGGCCAATTTGCACCGGGCGCGGCAGCGCATCATGCGTATGGCCGGTCAGGATCACATCAATCCCCGGCACGCGCGCGGCGAGCTTCCGGTCCACTTCAAACCCATTATGCGATAGCAGCACAACCAGGGCCGCGCCCTCATCCCGCGCGGCCTGCACGCGGACGGCAAGCTTTTCTTCCTTGATGCCGAATTCCCAGTCCGGAAACATCCAGGCCGGATTGGCGATCGGCGTATATGGAAAGGCCTGGCCGATGACCGCAACCTTAATCCCGCCGCGTTCAAACATGGCATGCGTCGGGAAGACATCCTCATTCCATTCACGGTCCTGGATATTGCTGGCAAGAAAGGGAAAGCCGAGCCCCTTGGCCAATTCCGTCACACGATCCGCGCCATAGGTGAATTCCCAATGGCCGACCATGGCATCAACGCCCAAGGCCTTTTGCACGGCGACCATATCGGCGGCCTTGGTCTGCAAATTGGTCCAGGCGCCTTGCCAGGTATCGCCGCCATCCAGCAGCAGGCAGCGCCCGGGGCGCTCTGCCCTGATCGCCTTGATGATGGTCGCCATGCGATCCGCCCCGCCCATGGGGCCGAAGCGCTTCGCAAGATCAGCAAAATCCAGATCGGTCAGCGCATGGGCCAAGGGCGTCCCGCGCGCCAAGCCGAATTCGGCCAGAAATGCATCGCCAGAGATATGGGGCAGCCTGCCGCGTGCTTCGCCGACACCAATCTTGGCTGAGGCCTCACGGAAAAACATCGGCATCAATTGGCCGTGCAAATCCGTCATATGGATCAGCGTGACCTGGCCGAGCGGCGCAAAGCGCAACAATTCATCCTGGCTGGGCGCTTCGGCAAAAGCGTGTGTCAGTGGCGCCAGTGCCGCTGCGGCGGCCAGCAAATCACGCCGCGTGATCATGCGGTTTCGCTAAAATATAGCACCGTCAGCATGGGTGCTGTGCCCGTCACCCAAGCTTCAATTCGGCATTGGTGCTGCGCGTTTCGCCGGCATCATTGGTCCAGGTCATTTCAAAGCGTCCGGCACGTTCAGCCTTGAAGGGGAAGGCGATATAGGGGTTGGCGGCGATGGCCGGCGCCAGATCCATGGCAAAGACCAATTCGCCTTCAAAGCGCACTTCGAAGCGCTTGATGATGTCGCGCGGAATCTCCTGGCCTTCCGGTGTGCGGCGCTGGCCGGTTTCCATGACATGCGTGATCAGCGTGCGAATTTCGATGACGTCGCCGGCCTTGACCTGGGCGGGAAGACGCAGCCGGGGCTGCCCGATGGGTGAGGACATGATGCGCTCTCCTCCTGCTTTAGCCGCCGCAACCGCCGATGGTGACCTTCACCTCGGCGCGCGCCATGTGAAGGCTGCCATCAGCCATTTCCGCGAAGGCCACCACATCCTGAGTTTGGCCAAGGCGGATGCGTGTATCCACCGTGGCGCGGCCCATGGCGGGGGTCAGGTGAAACACGGCAATTTCCGGCGTTGGATTGCCGGTGGCGAAAACATGGATCGCTTTCACATGATCGGCACTGGTCATGGGGCTTTCCACCATGACACTCATCGGCACGGTATTGCCATTTTCCGCAATCGCCGGAAGCCGCAGCGTTACGCGACCTTCCTGCGCAGCGCGCCCGGCACGGAGCTTATCAATCGCGGCCTGCACCTTATCCGACAGATTCGCGAGGCTCGGGCGCGGCACCAGCGCCACCCCGACGAGCGCCAGCGCCAGCACGGCGCGGCGTGATGATGGCTCAGTCATGTGCATTGGACCCTCCTCGATTCTTCTTAGCATAAGCGACGCCTGCCCCATCAGCATATGTCGCCATCGGCGTCATCGCCGGCAGGGCGCCGCCTGGACATTTGTCACTGTAACCGGCCCGACCTGCGCCGGGAGCGATTCAAGGATCGCTCAGCCGATTCCTGACCGATGAGAATTTCCTCAATACGTGCGATCTCCATGGCGGTGATGGTTGCCTCAAGGTTACCTTGCTGCAGCTTTTCGGCTGCAGCGCGGAATTCTTCCTGCACGGCGACATAGGGTTGCGGCGGGCCAACACGCCTGCCGGTCTCCTCAAGGCTGCGCGCCACCCTGGCCATGGCCTCAATCTCAGCCAAATCGGCCGTTTGGTCAGAGCGTAGCTCAAGCAGGGCCGTGATCACATGGATGGACACCACTTCGCGGTAGGCTGAACGGCAGAATTGATCGAGGTTGCGCCGATGGGCGTGAAGCTCCTTGGCGTCCACTCTCGCGGTGATCTTGGGCTGTTCCTCAAGCGCGCCGATGATCAGCCCCATTTCTGCCGCAAGCCTTGCGCCAGTCGCGAAATCCTCCTCGGCGAGTTCCGGCAACAGAGTACTGACCCATAGATTGAGAACCTGTTCCACCACACCGGCCACCTGCGGCGGGAGATTGCCAATAAGGCTCAGGAAAAGGGAAGGCCGCTTCGCGCGCTGCAGCAAGGTTTCAAGAGCAGCGACGAAGACAAGGCGACTTTCATTGGCCGGCCCAATCAGGGCGGCGCGGAGCGTTTCAGGCGGACAATCACCGCCGACCTGCTGCAAACCATCCCAAACAGGTCCTGCATGTCGCCAAAGGGAGGCAGCGAATTGTGTGATTCGCTCGAAATCCTGCTGGCCGAAGCCAGCACGAGACCATGCGCTTCCCAGGCGCAGGCGTGGTACCGTATTGGCGGCCAAACTCCATAACTGCAGTCCCAAATGCGTCATCATTTTATGGTCATCAAGGCTGCTACCGCGCAACTGGACCGATAATGCATCAAACTGAGGGCCGCTCGCCTGATGAAGCGATTCCATGAGCGGTCCCAAGGCAGATCGTGGCACGCGGCCTTCCGCGCGCTTCCATTGTAGGGGCTCGACCAAGGCTCCTTCCATGGGCAGGAACATAAGGCGCGTGAGGCTGGCTGGCCGCGGTGGGCGTAGGCGCTTCAAGCGCCGAAGTGAAGGGCCAAGAAGCCGTTCATGGATCTCTGGACTGCCCAATTGCTCCACCAACGTCACGACCTGGAGCAGTGCCTTATCTGATGCGGCTTCAACCTCGTTGCCGAGTGAGCGGGTTACGGCAAGCGGATTTTGTTCATCCGCCTTTGCAGCCCTTGAGTCAGAGTCTACTTGCCTTCCCGATCTGCCGTTTGCCGGCGCTGCTTCAGCGATAGTTTGTTTGGAAGTGATTGCCGTGTCCGCCGGCCGGATCGCCAAGCGATCCTGCGTTCGCGGCAAAACCATGGGAGAGATGCGGTTTTCGTAAGCGATTGACGCGCCGATCAAGTGTTCGTTACGGGCGACAAGTTCCATTGCATTGCCGCTGCGCCAATCCGATTTATCTCGAACCACCTGGGTAGTGCGCCGGGGAGTTTCGCGCCAATCGCTCACCTTGCCGAGCCATGCCTTGGCCTCTCGTGGCAGGATCGGCGCGATCAGCGCAATTTCCCAAATGGCAGATCGGCGCTGAACAGCGTCGGCTGCAGCCCAAAGCCCGATGGGCGTTTTCCAACCATCCAGCACCCATTCAGGACCCCGTGCCCGTTCAATCACCTTGTCCCGTTCGCTCCGCCATTTCGGAACAAAAAGACCAAGATCGGCAATCAGGGCATCCGTGGTTGCCAAGGCCATTTCGGCGCATTCCAGAGTTTGACGCGCGGTTTCCACAATGAAGCGCGCCGCCAGGACATGTGGTGCTCCCTCCGATTGATCGCCGGCCCAATCGGTCACTTGGTTCGCCAGATCATCAAGGTTTGTGATCATGTCGCGCAGCCGCGCGTCCTCCCCCGCGAATTTCGGCGCCGAACCACTCAAGGCGACGGCGAGGGCTTCAAGATCAGTCGTGAATTCCGCCACCGGCATCTGCGCAAGAGCTGCCGCGCGTGCGACAGCCCTTTCACCCCGCTTCAGAAAGGAGGCGGTATCGGCAAGATTTGGCCGGCCCGCAGCTTCGGTTGGGCCTTCCGAGGCAGCAATCAGCGTCTCGAGCAGCATGGAGCGCATGAGCCTTTGCCCGGCCTGGTCGCGCCGTTGAGCATCCTTGGCTGCCAAAGCCGCCCGCCGCCCGGCGAGACCCTGCGCGGCCA
>JBIKWX010000260.1:0-5144 GCA_044356095.1 Roseomonas sp. | reverse complement strand
CTCAAGGCCTGGCGCAGCGCTGAAGGCTGATACCGGCAGGGCTGGCAAAGCCCGCATCCCGCGTTATGACTAGCCCGAAGAAAGGGCAGGAGAGAGACCAATGGCCACACGCAAGCATCGCATCGCCGTCATCCCAGGGGATGGCATTGGCAAGGAAACCACGCCCGAAGGGCTTCGCGTGCTGGATGCCGCGGCGCGGCGCTTCGGTTTTGAACTGGAACTGACGCATTACGATTGGTCCTGCGAAACCTACGCCAAGACCGGCAAGATGATGCCGGATGATGGCATGGATCGGCTGAAGGATAGCGACAGCATTTTTCTGGGTGCTGTGGGCTGGCCCGGCGTGCCGGATCATGTCTCGCTTTGGGGTTTGCTTATCCCGATCCGCCGCGGCTTTGACCAATACGTCAATCTGCGCCCCTGCCGCTTGCTGCCGGGCGCGACCACGCCGCTCGCGAACCGTGGTCCCAAGGATATTGATTTCATCGTGGTGCGCGAAAATACGGAAGGCGAGTATTCTTCAAGCGGCGGGCGCATGTTTGCGGGGACGGACCGCGAATTCGTCTCCCAGGAAAGCGTCTTCACCCGCATCGGTGTGGATCGCGTCCTTCGCTACGCCTTTGAATTGGCCAAGACCCGCGCGCGCAAGAAGGTAACAAGTGCCACGAAATCCAATGGCATCACCTTCACCATGCCCTATTGGGATGAACGCTTTGCCGAAATGGCGAAGAATTATCCGGGCATCACCACGGATCAGTTCCATATTGATATCCTCTGCGCCCATTTCGTGCAGCATCCGGATTGGTTTGATGTGGTGGTGGGGTCCAACCTGTTCGGTGATATCCTGTCGGATCTTGGGCCGGCGGTCGCAGGTTCCATCGGCATTGCGGCGAGTGCCAATATCAATCCCGAAAAGCGCTTTCCTTCGATGTTCGAACCCGTGCATGGCAGCGCGCCGGATATCGCGGGCAAATTCATCTGCAACCCGATCGGGCAGATCTGGTCGGGGGCAATCATGCTGGAACATCTCGGCGAAAAACAGGCCGCCGATGCGATCCTGGCCGTGATTGAAAAGCTGCTGGCGGAAGGTGGCCCGCGCACGCGTGACATGGGCGGGCAGGCCGGCACGGTGGATGTCGGCCGCGCGATTGCCGAAGCCGTCGCGAAATTCTGACCAAAAAGTAAGGGCTCGCCGGATCACACCGGCGAGCCCTTTTTTGTAACGCAATAAGCGTAGGTAACGCTTACCGTTCCAGGCACATGGCAACACCCATGCCGCCACCGATGCAAAGCGTCACCAAGCCCTTCTTCGCGCCGCGCTTTTGCATTTCAAACAACAGGGTCGTGAGCACGCGGGCACCAGACGCACCAATCGGATGGCCAAGGGCAATGGCGCCGCCATTCACATTCACCTTGCCGGTATCCCAGCCAAGATCCTTGTTCACGGCAATGGCCTGCGCGGCAAACGCCTCATTCGCTTCAATCAGGTCAAGATCATCAATCTTCCAACCCGCCTTGGCCAAGGCCTTGCGCGATGCCGGGATGGGGCCCGTACCCATGATGGAAGGATCAACACCCGCCGTCGCCCAGGACACAATACGCGCGAGCGGCGCAATGCCGCGCTTGGCGGCTTCCGCCGCCGTCATCACCACCACTGCCGCCGCGCCATCATTGATGCCGGAAGCATTGCCGGCAGTCACCGACCCATCCTTGGCAAAGGCGGGGCGGAGCTTGCCCAGAATCTCCAGCGTCGTGTCCGGCTTCGGGTATTCATCGGCGGAGACAACAATATCGCCCTTGCGGCCCTTCACCGTGACCGGCGTGATTTCATCCGCGAAACGGCCCGCCGCCATGGCTTCACCGGCCTTGCGCTGCGAATTGAAAGCGAATTGATCCTGTTCATCGCGCGTGATCTGGAAGGCGCGGGCCACATTCTCGGCCGTATTGCCCATGTGATAGCCATGGAAGGCATCCATCAGACCATCGCGCAGCATGGTATCCATCAGCGAAAGATCACCCATCTTCTGCCCGGCGCGCAGCTGCTGCGCATGGGGCGCTTGCGTCATGCTCTCCTGACCACCCGCCACCACAATGCGCGCATCGCCGGTCGCGATCTGCTGCGCTGCCAGCGCCACGGCGCGCAGGCCTGAACCGCAAAGCTGATTAATGCCAAAGGCCGTGTGTTCCACCGGAATGCCAGCATTCACCGAAGCCTGCCGCGCCGGGTTCTGCCCCGCCCCGGCGGCCAGGATTTGGCCCAGAATAACCTCATCCACTTCGGCGCCTTCAATGCGGGCGCGTTCCATCGCGGCCTTGATGGCAACCGTGCCCAAAGCATGCGCCGGCAAGGACGCAAAGGCCCCGTTGAAGGCGCCAACCGGTGTGCGGGCGGCAGAGGCGATGACGATTTCAGTCATGGGGATTTCCTTCCTCAAAAATAGGTCATTTGCAGCTTGGTATCACAAACCGCGCAACCAGTCGCGCAAGGGCTGCCATAGCGCGGCCTCGGCCGCAATGCCGGCGACCATGCCGATATGCCCCGCCGGCGCCATATGCAGCTTGACCTGACGCAAGCGGCTGGTCAGGGCCAGGGCTGAAGCGGGGGGCACAATGCGGTCCCGATGCGGAATGGCGGCAAAGGCCGGGCCCTGCCAAAGGGCCGGGTCCACCACCTGCCCGGCGACGCGCCAGGCAAGGCCCGCCGGTTCATTCCGCCCATACCAGCCGCCAATGCATTGCCGCGCCACCGGGGCGGCCAGGGGCACGCCATCATTCAGCCAATCCTCCAGCGCCACAAAGCGCCTAGCCGCCGCGGATGTCTGGTCCAGCCGCCCAAAACCCCGGAATTTCTCGGCAATGCCAAAGGGGTCCAGGCTGGCAAACAGGGTTTGCAGCACATCCACCGGCAGCGCGCCCGTGGGTTCCATCAGCGCTTCCAGCCCCGGCAGGGCGCCAGCAGCGGCGCGCGCCCGCGCTTCCCCATCCGGCCCCGCATGAAAATCCCAAGGGGTCGCGAGCAAAGCGAGGCCACGCACCAAATCCGGCCGACGAAGCGCGAGTGCGAGGCCAAGCAAGCCCCCCATGCAATAGCCGGCCAGGATCACCGGGCCCGGGGCGGCCATCAGCGCGCGTTCCAGCCGCCCGGCGATGTAATCGGTCAGGGTAAAGTGCCGTTCGGCCTCACCGGGCCAGCCCCAATCCAACAAAAGGGTGCGAAACCCCTGCCCCGGCAGCCAGCGCAGCAGGGATGCTTCCGGCATCAAATCAAGCACATAGGCGCGGTTCACCAGCGAAGGCACAAAGACCACGCAGGGCCCCTGCCCGCCATAATCCAACAATTTGCTGTCTTCCTCGGCCCATATGGCCGGCACTGGCGGCGCCTCGCGCGCAAACGGGTGGCGCCGATAGGCTGCAAGCCCCGCCACCAGCGCCCGATCCGCCCGCAGCAGCCGGTTCAGAACGGCGCCGCGAAACGCCTCAGGCGCGTGGCCGGCGTTGGCGAGGGCGGCGCTGATTCGCGCGGCTTCCGCCTGCCCCGCTTTCGAGATCGGCCAGGCGCCGTTCCAGGGTGGCAAGCCGTTCGGCCATGGCATCCCGGGCAGCGCCCCCGCTGCCGCCATGGCCCGTATCCCCGCCAGCCCCAGATGGAGCGGCAGCGGGCGCGGGCCGCGGCGGCGGAGCGGCGCTGTCATGCGGCGCGGCACCGGGCGTGAAAGGCTTGCTGAACTGCGCTGCCGCGCGGAACCAGGCCGCACCGAGCGAGGCAAAAGCCGCCCATCTTTCCGCAAGCTCGGGATCGGCGGCGAGCCCGGCTACCTCGCTCTGCCAAAGCGCGATCCAGTCTTCCGCCAATCGGTCGAGATCCTCGGGCCCAGCCATAGGGCAGGCTTATAGCCGCATCCGCGACAGCGCGATATGACCCGCAGCGCGCGTTTTTGCACTGCAACAGGCTTGCGCCTTGCGGTATGAAGCGTGATAGGTCCAATTCAGAACCGCAGAAGCCGAGGCAAGCATCCATGTCTGGTCGTCAATCCCCCGAAGCCGGCGAGCAGAAGGCGCTGCCCCCGATTGTTGTCAAGAAATACGCGAATCGCCGGCTCTACAACACTGAAACCTCATCCTATGTCACTTTGGATGATCTGGCCGCCATGGTGCGCGCCGGCCGGGATTTCGTGGTCTATGACGCCAAATCCGGCGAAGACCTGACCCGCAGCGTGCTGACGCAGATTATCGTCGAACAGGAAGGCAAGGGGCAGAATATGCTGCCCACCTCGGTGTTGCGGCAATTGATCGGGCTTTATGGCGATAATCTGCAATCCCTCGTGCCGCGTTATCTGGAAGCGGCCATGGCATCCTTCTCGCAGCAGCAGGAACAGATGCGCGATACGCTGAGCAAGACCATGGGCGGCTTCATGCCCTTCCCGTCGAGTGTTTCGAACATGCAGGAAGTCAGCAAACAGAACATCGCCATGATGGAACGCGCGATGAGTTTGTTTACCCCTTTCGCGCGACGCGAGGAAAACGCCCCGAGTGATGAAACCGAGGCGTTAAAGAAAGAAATTGAGACACTGCGCGGCGAATTGGCGGCGCTGAAATCGCGCAACAAGGGCTGATGGCGTTGTTTTTTTGAGGCGCATCTTCACCGCTTGATCATCTATGACACGCATAATCCGCACTCAGTAGGGGGCATGATGCCCCGCTGAGGAATCGGGTTGATGGACAGCATCGTCGAAATTGCAGAATCATTCCGGCAGGGTGAGACCGGGATCGCCGAAGTGGTCTCCACCCAAAGGGCGAATGCCGCTGATAAGCATGTGGGGGCCCGCATTCGCGAAAGGCGCACCATGCTTGGCCTGTCGCAGCAGCAATTGGCCAAGATGATCGGCGTCACCTATCAGCAGGCACATAAATATGAACGCGGGCTGAACCGCATTTCCGCCGGCCGGCTTTACGGTATTGCGCAGGTTTTGGGTGTGCCGATTTCCTGGTTCTTTGAGGGGCTGAAATCCGAAACCGCCGATCCTTCCATGTCTCAGCGCCAGCGCATGTGCCTGGAACTCGCGCGCAATTTCGCGCTGATTGACAATGACAAGCACCAGGAAGCGCTGAGCCAAATGGCGCGCGCCTTGGCCGCCCAAGCCCAA
>JBIKWX010000259.1:0-5171 GCA_044356095.1 Roseomonas sp. | reverse complement strand
GCGCTTTGTCTGCGCCACCAATCGCGACCCTTTGGAAGAAGTGCGCGCCGGCCGCTTTCGCGAGGATTTGTATTACCGCCTGCATGTCATCCCCGTGCCATTGCCGCCGCTGCGTGACCGTGGCGATGATGTGCTGGCCTTGGCTGAAGCGTTTCTGACAAAAAGCGCCGCCGAGGAAGGCAAGCGCTTCCAGCGTTTTGATGCCGAGGCACGCGCGATGCTGATGCGCCATACCTGGCCCGGCAATGTGCGCGAATTGGAAAACGCCATCCGCACCGCCGTGGTGCTGCATGATGGCGACGTGGTGACCGCCGCGATGTTGCCCGCGACGGTACGCGACGGCGGCGCCAAGCCCGCGCCTGCGCCGGCACCACCGCCGCCGGAACCGGAAATCGTCAAGCCCGCGCCGCCCCCGCTCACATTGCGTGCTGCTGAATCCACCAAACGCATCCGCCCCCTGGCCGAGACGGAACGCGAAGCGATTGAAGAAGCGGTCAAGCTTTGCGGTGGCAATATCGCCAAGGCGGCGGCGTTTCTGGGCATCAGCCCATCAACGCTCTATCGCAAGCAGGAAAGCTGGCGGCGGCGGTAGATGGCTAAGCCACGCTTCTTTGCAGCGGCGCCTTTTGGCTGAATGGGCGTCAGCCGGGGCCACACCACAAAAAAGCAAAGCCCGGGACGGAAAATGCTTGCTTCTAAGCCCGCGTCAGGTGAGCCTCTCATGAAACGGCGATCCATTCGGGGATTGTCGAAGGAAAGAGGGAGAGACAAGTTATGAACAGGATGCGCTTCGGCATCTTTCTGGCGCCATTTCACAAGCCGGGGATCAACCCGACCCTGGCGCTGGAACAGGATCTGGAATTGGTCCAGTGGCTCGATCGCTGCGATTATGATGAGGTATGGTTTGGCGAACATCATTCGGCCGGATCAGAAATTTCGGCAGACCCGATGTTGATGATCGCGACCGCATCACAGCGCACGCGGCATATCAGGCTTGGTACCGGCGTTGTTTCTGTAAGTTACCATAATCCGCTTTGGGTGGCAGAACGCATCGTGCAACTTGACCACCTGACGCGTGGGCGGGTGATGCTGGGCGTTGGCCCCGGGTCGCTACCCACGGATGCTGCGATGGTGGGCTTGACGCAGGAACACACGCGCCGCCTTTTGGCGGAGGGGCTGGACATTATGACCCGCCTGATCCGAAGCGATGATCCAGTGAATTTTCAGAATGAGCGTTGGACCTTGCAGGATGCGCGCCTGCATCTGCGGCCCTATTCCAAGTTCGATATCGCAACCGCCGCTGTTGCCTCGCCCACCGGGGCAAAGCTGGCGGGCCGGTACGGTACGGGAATGATCTCCATTGGTGCTACGACCGCTGCCGGCTTCGATGCCTTGGCCCTGCATTGGGATGTGGTGGAGACTGAGGCGAAGCATCATGGCCATGTGGCAGATCGCAGCAAGTGGCGCCTTGTTGGCCTGTGCCACATCGCTGACACGATGGACCAAGCCAAGCGGGACGTGGAATACGGGATTGAGCACTGGTTCCACTATTTCCAGGAAATCGCAGCCTTCCCTCAAATGTCGATGCCGGGCCAAAACGCAAAGGAGATGATTGATTTCATCAACGATAGCGGCTTCGGCGCCATCGGCACGCCCGAAATGTGCCGCGCCCAGATTGAACGGTTGTGGAAGCAATCGAATGGCGGCTTTGGCGCCTATCTTACGCTGGCGCATAATTGGGCGAATTTCGAGGCGACGAAGAGATCCTATGAGCTGATCGCACGCGAAGTCTTCCCGCATTTCCAGGGTCAGCATCATTCGACAATGCAGGCTGCAATCCGCGCCCAAAAGATGCGCCCCGACCTGGCGGTTGTGCATGCCAAGGCCGTCGAAACAGCACAGGCCATCTATGATTCCGAGAAGGCCGCCCGAGCCGCAGCGGAGTAAGCAGCGCAGTAGCTACAGCAGATCGCGTTCAGATGGAAAATCTGAACGCGTGAAGATGGGCGAAAAACAAAGATGTATCCATCAGATCGGATATCGCTCCAACCCCAATGCAACCCGCGCCGCCGCAATCGCCTCATGCGCCGCTTCGGTAAGATCATAATCCGCAAGTTCATGCGGCAGCGCCCAGGCGACTTCGCTTACATCATCGCCGGCGCGGGCTTCGCCTTCCAGCCAATGCGCGGCAAAATCAATGATGGTGTAGTGATAAAGCGCGCGGCCATCATCATCCTGATTGATGGCATCGAATACATAGGCCAGCGCCATCTGGCCCACTTCAATGCTCGCTTCTTCGCGCAATTCACGCCGCGCGGCTTCTTCTGCCCTTTCGCCGACATGCTGCGCGCCGCCGGGCAGGGACCATTGCCCAATGCGCGGCGGCTTGCCACGCCGCACCAGCAGCACCGCTTCTTCGCGAAACACGATGCAGCCAATGCCGACCCAGGGGCGGTCAGGATATTCGCGCGGCGCGGTGCTCACCGTGGCACAATCGGTGGTTCAGTAGCGGGCGGGGGCGCATCTTCCTGCCGGCGCAGATCATCAAACCGGGGGATCATGGCTTTTTCTTTCCATTGCCCGATTTGATAGACCCAGCCGCGCCAACGCGCATTCAAGCGCGCCGCTTCATCATCGCCCTCAGCCGCCAGGCTTACCCAGATTTCCTCACCCTGCTTGCGCGGGCGGGCAATGATCGCCAGCCGATCGGTCAATTCAAAGCGTGTCTCACCCAAAGCCTCACCCGGTGCATCGGCTTCGCGCCGCACATCCAGGAAGGTCAGGAATTCGAAGCTCCGCGCGACTTCGTCCAGGCTGACATCATCAGCGGGCGGCGCCTCGGCGGGCGTGGTGATGGCAAGCTTGCCATCGGGATCGCCGCTATGGGTCAGCACCAGCGCGTCTTCACCTGTGCGCGCGACCACCACGCGCTGCACGCGTTCGCGCGGCAGATTGGCAATGTCGCGATCCAACCAAAGCTGCGGATCGGCATCCACCGGAATGCGGCCTTCGGCAAGCCATGCCTGGTTCTCATTGGGCCTGCGCACATAGGCACTTTCCGGCACATTGCCTTGCGTGCGCACGCGCCGCCGGCCGATCACCAATTCCACCAGCGCAGCACCTTGCGCATCCAGCACTCGCAACAGCGTAGAAGTGGCGCCCGCGCGCAGCGGGTCTTCCAGGCCGAGCCGATCAAACATTTCAGGATTGCCAGTGCGCGGTTCCATCAGGCGCAATTCCGTGAGCCCCGTCAGCAATTCGCGCAGCTTTTCCTGCCGGATGGGATAATCGCCCTTGGTTGGCAGCACCCAGACATCGCCGCGGCGGATGATCTCCAAAGCGCCGTCATGCCGGCGCACCTCAATCCGCGCGGCAGTACCAAGCCGCTGCGCGAGACCCGGAAAGGCAAGCCCGCCCGTGCCGGCTGGTGGTGCAGGCGGCGCCGGCGGCTTGATCAGCAAGGCGCCGGCCATGGCAATCACCGCAGCGCTACCAAGCAATATCAGGGAACGTCTTTGCATAACCCCGCCCCCCGCTTCAGTGCCGCGCCGCCGCGCGCCGGCGCGCGCGCGCGACACCCAATAGCAGCGCAAGCACTGTCAGCAGCACCGGCACGGCAGCAATATTCAGGATACGCAGCCGCGTCTCCAGGCCCTCGATATCGCGCCGCAATTCCAACTGCACCGCGCGCAATTGCTGACGGGTGCGGAGAATTTCGTCACGCGCCGCGTCAATTTCTGCGCGCTGTTCGGCGCTGATCACGGCATTGGTCTGGCCGCGCTCAGCCCCACCCTGCGGGCCTTGGCGCAATTCACGCAGGCGGCGTTCGGTCGCTTCCAGGCGCTGGGTCAATTCCCGTTCCGTTTGTCGGAACCGCGCTTCCGCATCGCGGCGAATATCATCCACCACTTCAAAGGGACGCAGAGATTCACCGCGTGAACGCAGCGAAATCAGCGCATCACCACCGGCCATGGTATCCACCAAATTCGCGATCAGCGCGCCATTGTCGCTGAACGGTGTCGCCACCTGCTGGCCAAAGAAATCCTGTACGCGGACCCAGAAGCGATCTTCCAGCACATCCGCATCATGGATCACGATGATATTGGCCGCACCTTCACTCCGCGCACGATGCGCCGGGAAATCGGCAGGGCGTTCCGCGCCTTGCGGCAGGGTCGGCGGGCCATCGGGGAAGGCCGTGCTGATTTCACCGCGCAGCCGCGCCGCCAGCACGCGGGTTTGCCCATCAGGGCGGAAATCCGCCAGCAATTGCGTCGGGTTCGGATTGTCGCGGACCTTGGCCGCATCCGCTTCCATGCTGCGCGGGCTTGAGGTGATGAGCGGCGTGAATTCCACCCGCGCGCCATCCTTCCGCCGCAAGAAACCGGCGGATGCAAAGGTCACCTGATTAAGCTGCGCTGTCGCGACTTCCCCCTGCGCAATCGAATCGCCCTGTGCATTAAACCAGGCCACGTAATCCACCGCCTGCACACGGTCCTGCGGATTGGCGCGCACGCGCCAGGCGCCGCGCAGATCAAGCACCACCTTGTCCGAAGGTGCTTCAATACCCCAGGCATTCGTCAGGCGTTCCAGGCTGGAGGCGGTATTGGCCGGCGGGCGACCGCCGGGGCCGGGGCGCGATGCCTGGCCTTCGGAATGCGGGTCAATCAGCAAAATCAGCTTGCCGCCGCGCAGCACGAATTGATCCACGGCATATTGCGCGGCGTCAGACAGCCCTTGCGGATGCGCCAGGATCATCACCTGAATGTCGTTTTCTATCACCTGCGCATCCAAGGGCACATCGCGCAAAGTGAAGAATTGCCTGAGGCTATTCATCACCGCGAAGGGCTGGCCCATGGCGGCCTGACGCATCATCATCGCGCGCGGGTCACCATTTAACGGCAGCGGCGACATGACACCAATCACCGGGCGGCGCGGATTGGAAAGCTCATAAACGAGGCGGGTCAGATCAAATTCCAGAAAGCGTTCGCGGTCCGGCTGGAAGAAGGGGATATTGCGTTCATCATCCAGCAAATTCGCGCCGACCAGGCCGAAATAAACCTGCTCACCGGATTGATCCACCGGCACACCTTGCAGGCCGAAAGCCAGCGCGCGGTCTTCGGTTTCGCTGAAGGGCTCCGGGTCCAGCACTTCAAGGCGCAGCTTGCCGCCAG
>JBIKWX010000258.1:0-5176 GCA_044356095.1 Roseomonas sp. | reverse complement strand
CAAGCACGCTGCCGGCGGCATGTCTGATGAGGAATTGGATGAGCTGGAACGCCATGCCTGCCCGGGTGCCGGCGCTTGCGGCGGGCAGTTCACCGCCAATACCATGGCCTGCGTTTCGGAAATGATTGGCCTCGCGCTGCCGTTTTCGGCTGGCGCGCCGGCGCCGGATGAAGACCGCGACCGTTGGGCAATTGAATCTGGCCGCGCCGTGGTGGAACTGATCCGCCGCAATATCCGCCCGCGCGATATCGTGACGCTTGATTCCTTGCACAATGCCGCGGCGATTGTCGGTGCCACCGGTGGTTCGACCAATGCCGCGCTGCATCTGCCCGCCATGGCGCATGAGGCAGGCATCCGCTTCACGCTGCAGGATGTGGCCGAGATCATGCGCAAGACGCCGCATATCGCGGACCTCAAGCCCGGCGGGCGTTATGTGGCGGCTGATGTGCATCGCATTGGTGGCGTGCCCATCATCATCAAGGCGCTGATTGATGGCGGCTATGTGAAGGGCCATTGCATGACCGTCACCGGCAAGACCATTGCCGAAAATCACCGCGAAGTGATCGTGCCGAAGGATCAGGATGTGGTGCGCCCCTGTTCCGATCCGATCAGCCCGATTGGTGGCGTGGTCGCGCTGAAAGGCAATCTGGCCCCCGAAGGTGCCATTGTGAAAATCGCCGGCATGGAAAAGCTGCGCTTCGAAGGCACGGCCCTTTGCTTTGACTGCGAAGAAGATGCCTTCAAGGCCGTGGAAATGCGCGCCTATAAGCCGGGCGATGTCATCATCGTGCGCTATGAAGGCCCGAAGGGTGGGCCTGGCATGCGTGAGATGCTCTCCACAACCTCGGCCATCTATGGTCAGGGCATGGGGGATAAGGTGGCGCTGATCACCGATGGGCGTTTTTCGGGCGCGACGCGCGGCTTCTGCATTGGCCATGTTGGGCCGGAAGCTGCGGTGGGCGGGCCGATTGCGCTGCTGCGTGATGGCGACAGGATCATCATTGATGCCGATAAGGGCACGATTGATGTCGCCCTTTCCGATGAGGAATTGGCCAAGCGCCGCGCCGAATGGGAGCCGCGCAAGACCGATTACAATTCGGGCGTGCTCTGGAAATATGCGCAATTGGTTGGCCCGGCCTATCTTGGTGCCGTGACGCATCCGGGTGGCGGGGCTGAGACCCATTGCTACGCGGATCAGTGATCCGCGCCGCGCTTCTTGCCGTGATGCTCTGCGCTGCCAGCCCGCTGGCGGCGCAGGGATTCAATGGCGTGTGGCAGGGCCGGCTGACCTGTGACGCCGTGCCGGGGATCACGCAGGCGCCTTTGGCAGCGCCTTTCACAATAAGGGTGGATGGTGCGGTCGCGAAATATGAACGCCCGGTGCTCTCGGCGTCCGGGGCGCGGACGGGTGCCTGGGAAAGGGGCGAAGGGCGCGTTGGGGCGGATGGCGCTTTGGTGTTGGTGGGCGGGTCTTCCGGGCGCGGCTTTCATTATCGCGCGCGCTATGAAGGGCGGCTTGGCGCGGATGGCGAAGCGCGTTTCACCGGTGCGCAGGATTGGATGCTGGATGATCGCGATTTCACGCGAATCTGCGCGATTGAATTGCGGCGTTGATCAAACGCGCATCATGAAAATGCCCTGATCCAGCCAAGGCACGGACATGGAGGCGTGGTGAAGTTCCCTTGATCCCAGATGGATCAGAGGGGGTGTTGGATGCGCCTGATTACCGTGCCGCTTTCAATGTTGCTGTTGTTGTTGACGTTGGGGGGATGCCTGGCCGGTGGCGGCCATTACGGCCCTTCCTATGGCTATGGTTACGGCAGCTATGGCTATGCGCCCTATGGCGGCCACGCCCACCGGCATTATCACCATAGCTATCGGGTTTGGGAACCGCCGCAGCATCATCGGCAACAGCACCACCACCAACATCACCGGCCGCTATTTCCGCATCGGCCAATCTGGAAGAAATGGTAGCTCTTATACGTGCCCCTTACTCCGGCTGGAAATTCGCCAACCGCAACAATTCCGCATTGCGCGCTACATCGGCGCGGATGAAAGCCTCGGCTTCGTCCACTGTTTCCGCCACAGGCTCAAACCCAAGGCCGCTCAGGCGTTGCAGCGTGGCTGTTTCGCGCATGCCATCCACCATAATGCGATTGAGCCGCTGCAAGATTTCAACTGGCACGCCACGCGGCGCCCAAACGCCATACCAGGAATAGAATTCAAAACCGGGCAGCCCGGCTTCCGTGAGGGTGGGCAAATCCGGCGCCAAGGGTGTGCGCGCAGCGGTGGCCACGCCAAGCCCGCGCAATTGCCCCGCGCGCACCATGGGCAGTGTCGCCAGCACCGGATCGAACATCAGCTGCGCATTACCGGCCGCAACATCCGTCAGCGCCGGCGCGGAACCGCGATAGCCGACAATTTCGATATTCGCCCCGGTCAGGCGGTTGAATTCAATGCTGCCTAAATGCCCGGCCGCGCCAAGGGACGATGTGGCGAAGGACCATTTGGCGGGTTCGCGCTTTGCGGCTTCCACCACGGCGGGGATGGTGGTTTGCGGCAAGCGCGGGTTCATCACCAGCACCAAGGGGCCTCGTGCGGTGCGCGCAACCGCCACGAAATCCTGCACCGGATCATAGGGCGCGTTCTTCATCACATAACGCGCCATGGGATGAATGGAAGCGGACCCAAGCAGTGTATAGCCATCGGCCGCCGATTGCAGCACCGCCTGGCTGCCAACCGCGCCATTCGCGCCGGCGCGATTTTCCACCACCACAGTCACGCCAAGCGCATCGGCAATTTTGGTCGCGGCAAGCCGCGCCATGGCATCGGTCGCCGCGCCGGGCGTGAAGGGCACAATCATGCGCAAGGGGCGATTTGGCCAGGCACCCTGCGCGATGGCGGGACTTGTTAAGGCAGTGCCGGTCAGGCCAAGCAGGATATGGCGCCTTTGCATGATGAGCCCCCGTTAGTTTTTTGCGCGCGTCATTAGGCGGCGTACTGCACCGCCCGTCAAGAAAATCCTGGGATTGACGAAGCGCTGCTTCGCCTATGAGCTTACCATCCAAGGAGAAGCCAGGCCATGAACCATATCCCCGCCACAATGAGAGGAACCGGCATCGGCGCCCCCGTGCGCCGTATTGAGGATATGCGGTTTCTGCGCGGGCAGGGGCGCTATGTGGATGATCTGGGCGGCGCGGATGTCGCGCAGCTTGTCATGCTGCGTTCGCCTTATGCCTCGGCGCGCGTCACGCGGCTTGATGTCGGCAAGGCGCGCGGCATGCCCGGCGTGCTACTGGTGCTGACGCCCGAGGATATCGAAGAACTTGGTGTGCTTCGCTGCATCACGCCTCGGCTGCAACGAAATGGATCACCTTTGGCGCAAACGCCCTGGCGCATGCTGGCGATGGGGCAGGTGCGTTATGTGGGCGATGCGGTGGCGGCGGTGATCGCGACATCACGCACTGCCGCGCAGGATGCGGCGGAAGCCATCATTGTTGACTATGAACCAATGGCAGCGGTGACGGATGTGGCAGAGGCGATCAAGCCCGATGCGCCGCAGCTTTGGCCCGATTTGGCGCAAAACAATGAAAGCGTCCTCTTTCGCCTGGGTGATGCGGCGGCGGTGGAGGCGGCCTTCGCGCGCGCGGCGCATGTCACGCGGCTTGATTTCCGCATCACGCGGGTTTCCGCCAACCCCATGGAACCGCGCAATGCGCTGGCGAGCTATGATCCGGTGGAGGATCGCTATACGCTGACCACTGGCACGCAATTGCCCCACGTGATGCGCAATGAAATCGCGGAATTCGCGCTGAAGATACCATCAAATAGGCTGCGCATCATCTCGCCCGATGTGGGTGGCGGCTTTGGCATGAAGGAAAGCCCGTTTCAGGAATATGTGCTGGCCTTGCATGGCGCCAAGCGCCTTGGCCGCCCGGTGCGCTGGACGGCGACGCGCACGGAAAGTTTTTTGGCGGATACCCATGCACGCGACAATGTCTCAAAGGCGGAATTGGCGCTGGCGGCGGATGGTACTTTCCTCGGCTTTCGTGTGCATACGCTGTGTAATGTTGGCGCCTATCTTGCCTGGCAGGGGCCGGTTTCGGCCACGAATAATGTCGGTGGCCTTGCGGGGGTTTATCGCACACCGCACATCTTCACCGAAGTACGCTGCATTTTCACGCATACGCAACCAACCGCGCCCTATCGCGGTGCCGGGCGGCCCGAGGCGATTTACGCCATTGAGCGCATCATTGATCTCGCCGCGGGTGAAATGGGCCTGGACCGGATTGCGCTGCGGGAGAAAAATCTGATCCCGCCCGATGCCATGCCGTTTCGCACCGGACTTGATTACACCTATGACAGCGGCGATTTCCCGAAGAATATGGCGCTCGCCCTGAAAGCGGCGGATTGGGCAGGGTTTGAGGCACGTCGCGCGGAAGCCAAGGCGCGCGGCAAGCTGCGCGGTATTGGCATTGCCAATGCGATTGAAAGCGCGGGCGGGCCGCATCGTGGGCCTTTGGAAGAAGCTGCTGAAATCCGCTTCGATTCCGGCGGCAGCGTGACCTTGCTGATGGGCAGCCATAATCACGGCCAGGGGCATGAAACGGTATTTCGCCAGATTGCGTCAGAACGTTTGGGGATTCCGGCCGAGCGCATCCGCTTCATCAATGGTGACACTGATATCGTGACGCATGGGCGTGGTACCATCGGGTCTCGTTCTATGATGGCGGCAGGTGGCGCGCTGGTGGGCGCGGCGGAGCGCATCATCACGCGCGGCAAGAAGATCGCGGCGCATTTTCTGGAAGCGGCGGAAGCCGATATCGAATTCAATGAGGGTCAATTCCGCATTGCGGGGACAGATCGCGGCATCGGTATCGAGGCCCTCGCGCGCCGCAGCTATATTCCCGGTCAATTGCCGATGGGCGAAGAACTTGGGCTTTCCGCCTTGCTCATCACGCGCCCTGGTGACGCAACTTTCCCCAATGGCTGCCATATCGCGGAAGTGGAAATTGACCCTGATACCGGAGAGGCGCAGACCGTTGCTTACGTGGTGGTGGATGATGTGGGCACCGTGATCAATCCATTGCTGCTGAAGGGCCAGATCCATGGCGGCATTGCGCAGGGGCTTGGGCAGGTATTTGGTGAGGATATTCGCTATGACGCCAATGGCCAG
>JBIKWX010000257.1:0-5183 GCA_044356095.1 Roseomonas sp. | reverse complement strand
GCGGGGGCGAGCTTTCGCCCCTCCAGATGCTGCAATTGGCCGAGGCCCTTTCCGGCGCGACAGGCCGCCCCCTGCCTGGGCCGGGTGGCGTGATGGAACGCATCCGCCGTACTTTGGCGCTTGATCGGCTTTCCATCGGCCAGGAGAAGGAAGGCGAACAAGCCGCCGGCCAGGAACCGGGTGCTACCTTGGAAACCGGACGCTATGTGGCCGATGGCGTCTTTGTTGGCCTGAAGCAAAGCGCCGATGGCGGGCCGCCGCGCGTTGGTGTGCAGATAGACCTGATGCCAAGGCTCAGGCTGGAAGCCGAAAGCGGTGGCAATAGCCTGGCCGGGGATCGGGTTGGGATTGCGTTTGAATATGAATATTGATGGCGGAGGCCCCTGGCACTCGGCGCCCGGGAGTGCCAGATTGCATTGCGATGACACTTGCACATGAAGACAGGCTGACCGGGGCATGATCCGCTACGAATTGCGCTGCGATCAGGCGCATGAATTCGATGGCTGGTTCAAGGATAGCGCGGCTTTCGACAAGCTGGCGGCGGTGGGGCTTGTGGAATGCCCGCATTGCGGCCCGACCAAGGTGGCGAAGCGCCTGATGGCGCCTGCCATCCCGAAAAAGGGCCGCCCGGCGCGCAATGCCAAAGCCGAAGCGCTGCCCGCGCCGGTGGCAGAAGCTCCCGCACCGCCTCCGCCCGCCCCCCCTGCTCTGCCCTCAGCGGCGCTGGCCGCCATGCCGGCGGAACTCCGCGCCATGCTGCGCCATATGCGGACCGAGGTTGAAAAGAACTGCGACTATGTCGGCGCCGATTTCGCCGAGGAAGCGCGCAAGATCCACCACGGCGAAACCGAAGCCCGCGGCATTTTCGGCGAAGCGAGCGAAGATGAGGCCGAGGCTCTGCGCGAAGAAGGGATCGATATTGCGCGCATCCCCTGGGTGCCGCCTTCCGATGCCTGATCCGGCCCCGCGCTGCGCGGTATTTGATCTGGATGGCACGCTGGTGGATAGCGCGCCTGATATCCATGCCGCGTTGGATCGGCTGATGGCGCGCCGCCGCCTGCCCGGCTTTGCGCGGGCCGAGGTTGTCGGCATGATCGGCGATGGCGTGCGCGTGTTGCTGGAACGCGCCTGCACCGCGCGCGGCATTGCGCTGGATGAAGAAAGCTTCGATCATTTCATGGCGGATTACGAAGCCAATGCAGCCGTACTGACCCAGCCCTTTGATGGCATTCCTGAATTGCTGGGCGCCTTGGGCGATGCCGGTTGGCGGCTTGCGGTTTGCACCAATAAGCCGGAAGCGGCGGCGCGGGTTTTGCTCTCGGGCCTTGGGCTTGATCGCCATTTCAGCGCGCTTGGCGGGGGCGATAGCTTCCGCATGCGCAAACCCGATCCAGGGCATTTGCGCGCGACGCTCACTGCGGCGGGTGCCGTGCCTGAACAGGCCGTGATGATTGGCGATCACGCCAATGACATGCTGGCAGCGCGCGGCGCTGGCGTGCGCGCGATTTTCGCCGGCTGGGGCTATGGGCCGCAAAGCATGGCGGGCAGCGCGCCCATCGCGCCGGATGTGGCGGCGCTGCGCAGCCTATTGGGCTGACGCCTTATTTTACGCGCTGCAATTCCATGCGCATGGTGCCGAAAATAGTGCTCGGGAATTCCACCCGGATCGGGATAGGCGGCAGGCGCGGATCCACCTTGGCAAGCCAGGCCATGGCCGGGCGCGGTTGCGTGGCGCGGGCAGGATCATCGCCAATGCGCACCCCGGCAATCAGGCGACTTTCCAAACCACATTGGAGGGACTCGATTTCCTTTCCCGCATGGGTGATGCGCACAGAACCAATGGTACGGGATGACCAATCCAGCCGTCGCCTGCCATCAAAAATCGGCCCCGTAAGATCGCACCGGCCCGTTTGCGTGACCGTGCGCGACATCAACGCAAAAGCTGACAGCCCATCAATCGCGCCGCGCCGCGCCGGAAGGGGTACGGGTTCATTGGTGGCACCCTCAGGCGGTTCCAATTCCAGCGGCTGGGGCATGCCTTCCCGGTAGAGCATGACCGTGCGCCTGGCATCGCCGCGCCAATTGCCCTCTGCCTGATAGCGCTGCGGTGCCACGCCTTCCGCGCGCCAGGCGCCTTCAACTTCTGATCGGATTTCATGCGCGGCGAAAAGTCGGCCAATGCCGACAGCGCGGCTGATGGAGCGCATCCAATAGCCATCAGGGCGGGTTTCGAATTGCGCGGTGATTTCCACCACGGGTATGCCGGTTTGGGTGACCTGATAGATCGCTTCCGCCGCGCCTGCGGGGTAGAACCCAGCGGGCGCCAAGGCCAGAATCAGGGCAAGGCATGGCTTCAGAATGAACCGCATCGCAATGATTTCTAGCAAAACGCCAATCAAAACAAAATGACTTGATCTGGAAATTCATGCCGCGTGTTGGGCAAAGCGGGAGGTTCCGGCGGAACTGACCGGCTAGCCCCGGCGCGAGCCAAGCGGGACACTTGGCTCGCGCATGTTTCTGGGGTTTGTCCTTTTGCCGAGGCTTATCGCGGCGCGGGCTGCCCCGGCGCCTGCGGGCGCGGCCCATCGCCACGGCGGCCACGGCGTTGCACCTCGGCCCGGGTCAGCGAGCCATCGCCATCGGCATCCATGGACCGGAACATGGCATCCGCCATGACGCGGAGTTCCGGCAGCGTGATCTTGCCGTCCAAATCCGCATCAATGAAGCGGAAGCGCGCGGCCTGATTGCTTTCCATGCGTTCCCGCATCCCCTCGGCCGGGCCACGGCCTTCGCCACGGCGGGCAGCGTAGAAGGCGCGGATTTCTTCAATGGTAAGGCCGCCGTCCTTATTGGCGTCAATTTCGGCAAAGCGCGCGGCCAGCCAGGCATTGGCTTCGTCACGCGTCACCTTGCCGTCATTATTGGCGTCGGCGCGGGCGAAAGCCTCACCGGCGGCAAAGCCCATCATGCCATCGCCGCGCTGGCCGTGATGCATCTGGTGCATGTGATGAGGCGAGGAACCCTGCGGGCCGGGGCCGGCACCAGGCGCGGGCTGCGCTGACGCCAAGCCGGCCGCACCAAGGGTAAAGACTGACGCCAGCAAAAGGGTCCGGGAAGTTTTGGAATGCATATCAAACTCCTGCAAACGGCGTGATGCCGTGGTGAGTTTATGCGCCCCTTCTGTAACAGCCTCATTGCGCCGACGCAGGGCGCAGGTGAAGAAAGGTAACGGCGATCAGGGTGTCGCGCCCTGGCCCAAATCCCACCACATGCCGGTGAAGGCCAAAATGCCCTCCCGCGCCGGGGCGATCAGGAAATGCTCATCCGGCCCGTGCTGCTTGCAGCCATTATAGGAATGCGGCACCCAAACCAGCGGCACGCCGATATGGTCCACAAATACATCACCCGGCAGCCCGCCCGAGGAGTTCGGGATGATCTGCACGCGCTTGCCCAGCGTTTTTTGCATGCTGTCCTGCGCCCAACGCACCCAGGGGTGATTGGGCGGCGTGCGGGATGCCGCCATGCGCACCCCCGCATTTTCGATCACGATATCGCCAAAACCCTGTTCATTGAGATGCCGGCGCAAAGACGCCTCAAAGGTGTTTGGGTCAGTATCCACCGTGTAGCGAATATGGCAGGTGGCGCGTGCATCAGGTGCTACCGCATTCACCGGCGCATCCGGCTTGCCGGAGAGCATGGCCAGCACAATGAAGCTGTTCCAGCCATAGATTTTCTCAGCCGGCGTCAGGCCGGGTTCGCCCCAATCGGCATCAATCGTGGCAGCGCCTTCGCCACCACCCACCGGGCAGCCATCCAGCACGCCGCGCACTTCCGCCGGCACGCCATTTTGCGGCAGCCAATCACGCACCAGGATTTTGCCGCGCGCATCAATAATCGCGCCAATCGCGTGGCTCATCCGAATCGCGGGGTCCGTCGTCAGCCCGCCCCAATGGCCGGAATGCACCCCGCCGGGGCGAAGCTTCAGCACCAGGTCAAATTGGAAAATGCCCCGCGTGCCTGTCGCAATTGTTGGCACTTCGGGTTCCACGCGCGGCCCGTCCGACGCAATCAGCACATCAGCCGCCAGCATATCGCGATTTGCCGCGACAAATTCGCGCAAGCCGCGAGACCCCCGTTCTTCCGCCATTTCCAGAATGATTTTCACATTGAAGCCAAGCTTGCCGCCGCGTTCCGCCAGCACCGCTTCAAGCGCTGCGATATTCAGCGCGTGCTGCCCCTTATTGTCGGCAGAGCCGCGGCCATACCAGCGGCCATCTTCTTCGTATAATTCCCAGGGCTTCAGCCCAGGGCGCCATTGCTCATCCAGGCCGCGCACCGTATCCCCATGGCCATAAAGCAGCACGGTCGGTTTTGCCGCATCCTCAATCCGGGTGGCGGTCAGGATGGGGCCAAAGCCTTCCAGCGGATTGGGGTGGATGGTGACGGCAAAGCCGAGCCTCTCCAGCCAGGGTCCAATCGCGCCTTCCAGGTAATGGCGCAAATCCGCCTCATGCCCTGGTTCCTGCGCGGTGGAGGGGATGGCGACAAGATCGGTCAGCAATTTCTTGTAGCTGCCATCATCGAAATAGGTTGCGGCGCGGGCAAGCGCGCCTTCACGGCTGGACATCACGCACCTCAAACAATTTGGTTGAACAGCGCGGTTTCACCCCGCCATTGCCGGTTCAGATTTTCCATCATCATATCCAGCACATTGTCTTCGTATTTATGCGTCTCACCGCCCGTATGCGGCGTGACCAGCACATTGGGCATGGTCCAAAGCGGGCTTGCTTCCGGCAGCGGTTCATCCACCGTCACATCCAGGGCAGCGCCCGCAATGCGCCCGGCCTGCAAGGCGGCAATCAGCGCGGGTTCATCCACGACGCGCCCGCGCGCGACATTCACCAGATGCGCGGTGGGCTTCATCGCGGCCAGCGCCGCAGCACCGATCAGCCCGCGCGTTTCATCGGTCAGCGGGCAGGCCAGCACCACAAAATCCGCGCGCGGCAAAAGTGCCGGCAGGTTCTGGAAGGAATGCACCTCATCCGCGCCATTCGCCCCGGCCGCTGCATCACGGCGGACGCCAATCACCTGCATATCAAGCGCCTTGCAGATGCGCGCAATCCGCCCGCCAATGCGGCCTGTGCCCACCACAATCACGGTCTTGCCGCCCGCTTCATCCTCGC
>JBIKWX010000256.1:0-5187 GCA_044356095.1 Roseomonas sp. | reverse complement strand
AAACGAAATTCTGATCATCTATTTATTAAAGAAAAACCAATAATCATTGTTTCATTGGTGTCCCCGGCGCGATTCGAACGCACGGCCCCCAGATTAGGAATATGAGGACGCTAGACGCCACGCTTCGCCATGACTCGCCAAAAACCCTTGATTTAACTAGGGTCCGCGGATATGGTGGCCCTATCGGGCGGGGTCCGCGCCGCCATAAATCGCCATGAAATACGGGTCCGCGGGGTCCGCATGGGGTCCGCAAAAGGGCCTTCTTATCTCGGGGGTGACACATGCCGCTGCATTTCACGGATGAGCTAGTAGCCGATCTGCAATGCCTAGCCGGGCAGAAGGACAGGCTGTTCTTCGACGATGATCTGAAGGGCTTGGCGGTCAGGGTCACGCTCTCAGGCGCGCGGATTTTCCTGATCCAGTGGACGGACGCCGCAACGAAGCAGAAGCGGCGGGAAGTGCTGGGGGCCTTCGGCGCTATCACCACCGCCCAGGCGCGCAAGGCTGCGAAGGCCAAGCTGGGCCATGTTGCGCTGGGCCTTGATCCGCGCGCCGAAAGGCTGGCGAAGCAGGAAGCCGCCAAGCGGGAGAAGGCCGCGCTGCTGGAAGCGAAGGCCGAAGCCGCTTTCACGCTGGATACCCTCATATCCGATTGGGAGAAGCTGGCGCTGGCGCAACGCCGCCCGCGGTATCGTGCCGAAGCCTGCCGCGCGCTTCGCCTGGCATTCCAGAAGGACTTGGACAAGCCTGCATCCGTGCTGGCAAAGGCGCGGGTGCTGCAAGTGCTAGACGCCTATGATAAGGGCGGGAAACACGCCACCGCGCGCCTTGTGCGAGCCTATGGGCGCGCCTGCTTTGGCTGGGCTGTGAAACGGGGCAGGCTGGCGTCAAACCCCTTCCAGGGCCTTCCTACGGGCGCGGCGGCTGTGGCGCGGGATAGGCTGCTGACGGATGCAGAAATCGGCGCGATCTGGCGCGCGGCATGTGACATGGCGGAACCTGCTGGGCCTTTCATTCGGCTGGCGCTGCTGACGCTGGCGCGGCGGGAAGAAGTGGCAGGACTGCGCTGGTCCGAAATCTCGCCTGATCTGACTGTGTGGACCATCCCGGCCCAGCGCATGAAGCGCGGGCAGGCGCATGTGGTGGCGCTCACGGATGCAGCGCGCGAAGCCCTGGGTGCGGTCACGCGGATCGGCGGGCAGGACTTGGTTTTCGCCGCCGAAAGCAGGACGCCAATGACAGGCGCGCCGAAGCCTGGGCAGGACGCGAAGAAGCCAATCTCCGGCTTTTCGAAAATCAAGGCGCGGCTGGATAAACGGTCAGGCGTATCGGGCTGGGTGCTGCATGATTTTCGCCGCGCTGGCGCTTCCACCTTGGCCCGGCTGGGCTTCTCGCCCATTGTGGCGGATAAGCTGCTGGCGCATCAACCATCGGCGCTATCGTCAGTGGCGCGGGTGTATCAGCAACATGATTTTAACGCCGAAAAGGCTGCCGCGCTGGAAGCCTGGGCTGCCCATGTGCTGCGCTGTGCTTCGGGGGCGCTGGAAGCCGGGAATGTTGCCGATCTGGCGAAGCATCGCGCTAAGCGCGGCGCATGATCCCTGGAAGGCCTGCCAATTGTGCCAATTGTGCCAATAGAAGGGCGCGGACGCCATTGGCAGAAAAGTATCGCCAAGTCTTGACTTCTCAACCGGTTTCGGTGCTATAAAGCTATATCGCTCGGAAGTGCGCCTTAATGGCGCCGCCGGGCTTTTCTATTTTTGGCTGCTGAACTCCTTACCGCGCCATTGGCAGAAAAGTATCGCCAAGTCTTGACTTCTCACCACGTTTCGATGCTATAAAGCTATACAGCTCGGAAGTGCGCCTTGATGGCGCCGCCGGGCGTTTTTGTTTTCGGCCCAGTATGCCGATGACGCCGCCGGAGCGATTTCCGGCACCCCGGACGCAACCCCCCGTCCGGGGGTAGCCGCGTCCAATTTTCCGAAAGGGATTCTCATGGATACCGCAATGTCGCGGCGCGAAGCCGCGCGCTTTTTGAATGTGTCCGAAAGGACACTTGATCGGCTGGCGATGCAAGGGGGCGGCCCGGTCTTTTGTCGCATCGGTGTCCGCCGAATCGTGTATCGGCGCGCCGATCTTGAAGCCTGGATGCAGGCCCGCGCGTTTCCTCACCGCGCGGCGGAGATGGCCCAGAAGGCCGCCACCGCATGAACCTCAGCCCAATGGGCGCCGCGACCATCGCCGCGCTTGTGTCGCTGCTGGGGTTTATCAACCTGCTGCGCTTCGCCACGAATTGAAAAACCGCCGCACCCCAGGCAGGGCGCGACGGCTTCGGAAACTTTGCTTTATGGACAAGGCAAAGATAGCGTTTCTGTGGCGCAAGCGCAAGCCTGGGCGGCCCCAATTAAGGCTGCAAACATGTCAGACAAAAAAAACCTTTCGCGCCTGGCGCCGCTGTTGCGCTGGGTGCTGTGGCGCAATGAAAAGCGCAACGGGCGCGCAACGAAAATCCCGAAGCAGATAAACGGAAAGGAAGCGTCCAGCACCGACGCGAAAACCTGGGCAACGCGCGCCGCATGTGAAACCGCCCGCGGGATCATCCGCGCGGATGGTGTCGGGATCATCTTGGGCGATCTTGGCAATGGTTACACACTCGCCGGGATTGATCTGGATAGCTGCCACTCGGCAAGCACCACCGCGCCATGGGCGAAAATGATCCTGCATCAATTCGGCACCTACGCCGAAACATCGCCAAGCGGCACCGGCTTGAAGCTGTTCTTCCTGATCCGCGCTGGCGATATGCCCAAAGTCCGCGATCTGCTGGGCGACAAGCAAGGGCGAAGCTGGAAGGCGCGCGCGGCTGGCGACCATCCGCCCGCTATCGAACTCTATACGGGCGGACGCTATTTCACGGTCACGGACAAGGCCCTGGGCGAGCCTGATCTTGCGATCATCACGCCGGAAGAAATCGGCTGGCTGATCCGCTTCGCAAGCGAAACATTCACGCCACCGCCCGATGGTGGCGGCATTCCCCAGGCCGGGCGCGATCAATCGCGCTCGGCCCGCGCTTTTGAAATTGCCGGGCGCATTCGGGCCAATGGTGGCGACTACGCCGCATTCATCGCCGCCTGCCGCGCGGATGAAATCTGCAAGGGCTGGCTGACGGAAAAGGGCCTTCCCAATGGGGAACGCGAAGCCAAGCGCGCATGGGAGAACTCGGCAAAACTCACCACCGCACCACCGCCGCGCGAATGGCCGGAATTGGATGCCTCAATCTTGGCGGATGATGCACCACCGCCGCGCCTACCGCTGGGCCTATTCCCGAAGCCCTGGCAGGAATACATCGAAGCCGCTGCTGACCATGCGGGCAGTCCGCCCGATTATGTGATGCTCAATCTGTTGGCTGTGACAGGCGCCGCGCTGGGCAATGCGCGATGGGGCCAAGCCTGGGGCAATTTCACGCAACCGCCCATCATCTGGGGCGCGGGTATCGGCACCCCTAGCGCAGGAAAAACGCCGGGCCTGATCGGGGTGGCGCAAAGGCCCATCGCCGCGCTGGAAGGCGCGCTCAATCGTGACTGGCTGGAACGGGAACGCGCGCATGACACGGCAAAAGCCGAAGCCGCCGAAGCCATGGCGATCTGGCAGGGCGAAGTGAAGCAGGCTGCGAAGCTGAAGGCCGCACCACCGCCCAGGCCCGACAATGCGCGGGCACCTGATCCGCCGCAACGCCGCCGCTTTTCCGTCCGCGACGCCACCACGCAAAGACTGGCAAAAATGATGGCTGCCAATCCGCGCGGGCTGCTGCTGTTTCGTGATGAATTGGCGGGCTGGATTGGCGGCATGGACCGCTATGATTCCGGCAAAGGTGCTGACCGCGCCTTCTGGCTGGAAGCCCATGGTGGCGGGCGCTTCACGGTGGATACCGTCAAGGATGGTGACGCCGCGCCAATCATCGAACATCTCACCACCGGGATCATCGGCGCGCTCACCTTGGACAAGGCCCGCGCCGCGCTGGGTGAAGCGGATAATGACGGGCTGGCAGCGCGCTTCCTTTATGCCTGGCCCGCACCACGCCGCCCCAGCATCCCGAAGGGCGAGCCGCCCGAAGCCCTGTTGCGTGATGGGCTGATGAAACTCGCCGCCCTGCCATGGGAGCCGCCTGATCCGGTCCTGCTGCCCTTCACGGAAGCCGCCCAGGCCATCATCCAGGCGCGGCGGGAAGCAGTCTCAGAAGCGGATGAAAGCGGGCTGCTGGGCGCCTGGATGGGCAAGATGGCTGGCGCTGTGGTGCGGCTGGCTGTGATCTTCCAGCATCTCGCCTGGCTGGCTGATGGTGGCGAGCCGCCGAAGGAAATTGACGAGAACGCCACCGCGCGGGCGGATGGGCTACTGGCTGGATATTTCCTGCCCATGGCGGTCCGCTTCTTCGGGGTGGATGCGCTGCCTGCATCGGCCCGCGATGCGCGGCTGCTGGCGAAGCTGATCCAGGGCGGCAGGGTGGACCGGCTGAATAGCCGCCTGCTGGCGCGATCTGGCCCTATCCGTGATGTGGACCGGGTGAAGGCTGCCCTGCTGGACCTGGAAGCCGCTGGCTGGGTCAGGCGCGACCCTGCCCGCGCTGGCGAAGGCTGGGGGCGGGCGCGCGATGATTGGGAAGTCCGCCCGGACCTATTGGCACAATTGGCACAATTGTCAGGCCATGAAGGGAAAGAGGCTGCCTGATGCCCAGCCTGCCTTGCCCAGGGGTGGCACGGACCGGCCTGGGCTGCTGCATCCGTGCGGGTCCTTCCTGGCCTTTGTGTATGCGGGCAGCTTTGCGCGCCTGGCATTGGCAGTCGCCTGTTGCGGGAAAGGTGCAACATTCGTTGCAGTTGCAACCGCCCGCAACGGCTGCCCTTGGGCATGGCGGCAGGGTGAATGGTGACAGGAATAAAAAGGGGGCGATTCCCAGCGAAGGGGTCCGCATGGGGTCCGCATGAAAAGTGCGGATTTTTTGGCGGGTGGCGAATGGCGCGCAACCCTTTGATTTAATTGGCGTCCCCGGCGCGATTCGAACGCACGGCCCCCAGATTAGGAATCTGATGCTCTATCCTGCTGAGCTACGGGGACATCCGAAGTTTTCATACCGCAAATCAGCGCGTCAGGAAACGCCAAACCGCCTTACCGCCGCCGAAACCGTTCCAC
>JBIKWX010000255.1:0-5196 GCA_044356095.1 Roseomonas sp. | reverse complement strand
CCACGGCAGCAACCAGCAGAAGTGGGTTACGGAACATGCTGGCGGCGGGGCTCCCTCTCGCTTTCCTGAATTCGTGCTAACGCTCAGCCCCAAGATGCGCAACTCTCTCTTTGATGATGCCCTGCCGGCCCTGCCCGAACCCGCCACCGGGCGAGACCCGGCGCGGCCCAGCATTGTGTTGGTCGGGCTGCCGGGGGCGGGGAAATCCGCGCTCGGGCGGCGGCTGGCCGGGCTTTTGGGCCTGCCTTTTCGAGACGCCGACACGGAAATCGAAAACGCTGCCGGCATGCCGATCACCGAAATCTTCGCCCGCTATGGCGAGCCGCATTTCCGCGATGGTGAGCGCCGCGTGATTTCCCGCCTGCTGGCCGGCCCGCCCCTGGTGCTGGCGACCGGCGGCGGCGCCTTTGCCGATGCCGCCACGCGCGCTGCGATTCGCGGGAGCGGTGCCGTTTCCATCTGGCTGAAATGCCCGCTTTCGGTGCTGATCCGCCGTGTCGCCGGGCGCGAACATCGCCCCATGTTCCTGAATGCCGATCCGGCCGAGGTGCTGCAGCGCCTGATGAATACGCGCCACCCGCTTTATGCCGAGGCTGACATCACACTCGCCTGCAATGATGAGAGCCTGGAAAACACCACCCGCCGCCTGGAGCATGCCTTGAAGACCTATCACCCGCCCGAACGCGTGCCTGTCGGCCTTGGGGAGCGCGCTTATGAAGTGCTGGTCGGGCAGGGCCTGCTGGCGCGCGCCGGCGGCTTGCTGGCCCCCGTGTTGCCGGCGAAGCGCGTGGCGATCATCTCGGACGCGACAGTGGCGCCCCTGCATCTGCCGGTTTTGCGCGCTGGCTTGCAGGAAGCGGGCTTTGCGATTGCAGCCGAACTGACCGTGCCCCCCGGCGAGGCGAGCAAGGATTTCGGCCGGCTGCATGGGCTATTGGATGATCTGCTCTCGGCCGGCGTTGATCGGCGCACGGCGGTGATTGCGCTGGGTGGCGGTGTGGTCGGGGATTTGGCGGGCTTCGCGGCGGCGATTGCCATGCGCGGCCTGCCCTTTGTGCAAATCCCAACAAGCCTGCTGGCGCAGGTGGATAGCAGTGTTGGCGGCAAGACCGGGGTGAATTTGAAGGCGGGGAAGAACCTGGCCGGTGCCTTCCATCAGCCGCGCATTGTGCTGGCGGATACGGATACGCTCGGCACCCTGCCGCCGCGCGAATTGCGCGCAGGTTATGCGGAAGTGGCGAAGCACGGTTTGTTGCAAGGCGAATTCTGGCATTGGTGCGAAGCCAATGGTGCCTCCGTTGTGGCCGGTGATGCGGGCTCGCTTGCGGTGGCCGTGATTGAATCCTGCAAGCTGAAAGCGGCAGTCGTCGCCGCGGATGAGCGTGAGGAAAGTGCTGAGGGCGGGCGCGCCTTGCTCAATCTTGGGCATACCTTTGGCCACGCCTTGGAAGCCGAAGCGCGGTTTGATGGTTCCGTGCTGCATGGAGAGGCGGTGGCGGTCGGGCTTGGTCTGGCAGCATCGCTTTCCGCGCGGCTTGGGCATTGCAGCCAGGAATGGCCTTCACGCGTGATTGCGCATCTGGCGGCGTGTGGCCTGCCCGCGCGCATCAGTGATTTGCCGCGTCGCTTCACCGTGGATGCGCTGCTCGGGCGCATGGCGAAGGACAAGAAAAACCGCGACGGCAAGATGCGCTTCGTGCTGCTGCGGGCCCCAGGTGATTGCTTCACCAGCAGCGATGTGCCGGCGGAAATGGTGGAGAAGCTGTTGCGGGATGAGGGGGCGGGTTAGGCGTGGCTTTCGCGCACCACCGCGTCTTCCCGCTTGGCCACTTCCGGCAATAGCGCCGTGCCCAGCCCCGGCCCTTCCATCGGCAGCACCCATCCCTGTTCCAGCTTGGGCAAAACCGTGACGAGGTCGCGATACCAGGTGGCTAGCGTGGCGCGCACCACTTCCTGAAAAATCGCTGTTGGCGCATGCAGCGCCAGATGCAGCGATGCCACCAAAGTCACCGGCCCCGTGCAATCATGCGGCGCCACGGGCCGCGCCCAAGCCTCGGCCATGGCTGCAATCTTGCGCGCTTCGGTCAAGCCACCGCACCAGGTGAGATCAAGCATCACCACATCGGTGGCACCGGCGATCAACAGATCGCGAAACGCGACCTTGCCGCCCAGTGTCTCACTCGCGCAAATCGGCACGCGCGTGGCACGTCGCAATTCCGCAAGCGATGCCACATCATCCATCTTGCCGATCGGGTCTTCCGCCCAGGTGATCGCCAAGGGCTCCAAGGCCTGACAGATGCGGAGCGCGGCCGGATAGGACCAAAGGCTGTGCAATTCAGCCATGATCTCGATCCTGTCACCAACGGCACGGCGAATTTTCTCAAAGGGTTCAAGCCCACGCTTGAGATCAGCAAGCGTAATGGATTGCCCCTGGGTTGCAGGCGCATAGATATCGAAGGGCCAGATTTTCATGGCGGTGAAGCCCTCCGCGAGCAGGCTTTCCGCCAGCGCCCCGGCATCGCGCATGAAGGCCACTTGATCATCATAAGGCCCGCGCGCCTGATCCGCCGCGCCGATATCGCGCCGTGCAACGCTTTTCGTGTTGTAATCATAGCCCGCACAGGTGTTGTAGCTGCGCACCCTATCGCGTGAAAGGCCGCCCAGCGCTTCATGCACCGGCACGCCAAGCCGCTTGCCGGCCAAATCCCAAAGCGCGATATCCACCGCCGAAGCGGCACGGATTTCTGCGCTGGACGACCCAAAGCCGACATAGGGTGTGAGCAAGTGCCGTGAAATGCCTTCAATCTGGCGCGCGTCACGCCCGAGCAAAAATGGTGCGACGCTTTCGTGCATCACGGCTTCTACCGCGGCGGCGCCGCGAAACGCCTCGCCCAAACCCTTGAGGCCCTCATCGGTTTCGATTTCAAGCCAAAGCAGGTTTGGACGTTCAGCGATACGAATGGTGCGCAGTGCGCGGATCTTACTCATGCTTGCTTCACTCCGCGCGGATGCCTTGGCGGCGCACCACGTCCGACCAGCGCGCCACTTCGCTTTGGATATGCGCACCCATCTGTTCCGGCGTGCCACCAATGGGTGTCAGCGCCAATTCCTGCATGCGTTGGCGCACCGCAGGGGTTTCCATCGCCTTGTTGAAGGCGGCATTCAGCGCGGCAATAGCGGCAGGTGGCGTTCTGGCCGGCGTCATGAAGCCGAACCAGCTATCAATCACCATGCCCTGCACGCCTTGTTCGCCAAAGGTCGGCAGATCGGGCAATTCCGGAATACGCTCGGCACTCAGGGCGGCCAAAGCGCGGACGGTGCCGGCGCGGATATGCGGCAGGATTGACGGGAGGTTATCAAAAAACACATCAACCCGCCCGGCGATCAAATCCGTTGCCGCCGGCCCGCTGCCGCGATAGGGCACATGGGTCATTTCAATGCCGGTAATGCTGCGCAGCAATTCCGGGCCAAGGTGGTTGGAAGCGCCCACACCTGATGACGCGAAACTCAAAGGCGTTGTCTTTGCCAGTGCGATGAATTCCTGGATATTGCGCGCGGGCAAATCCTTGCGCACCGTCATCACATTGCGCACCGCGCCGGTAAGGATCACCGGCGCGAAATCGCTCAGGCTATAGCCGGGATTGGCATAAAGCGCCGGATTGGCGCCGCAGGGGCCAAAGGCGCATTGGATCAGGGTGGAGCCATCCGCCGCACCGCGCGCGGCTTCCGCCATGCCGATATTGCCGCCCGCACCGCCGCGATTTTCAATCACGGCACCGCGCGGCAGATGAGGTGCCGCGGCTTCCGCCAAAACGCGCGCCAGAATGTCGCTGGTGCCAGCCGGGGTGAAGGGGACAATGATGCGAATGGGTCGGTCCGGCAGATCGGCGGCTTGCACATTTCCGGCAAAAAGCGCGGCGCAAAGGGCCAAGGCGTAACGCATCATGGGTTTCCTCCGTGTTCTTGTGGGCCAAAGGCTAGACCGCGCCGCTGCCACCCGCAAATTCCGCTTGCTCCGGCAAGACCGCTTGGGCCAAGCTTCCCGCCAAGGCACGCAAAGTGCCGTCATGGGAAGGAAACACGGCGATGAAACTCCTGTCGCGGGCCGCGCTGGCCCTTTCTGGCTTGATGGCGTCCATGGCGCCGGCCGCCGCCCAGGTGCAAATGATCATCCCCTGGCCCGCTGGGGGAGGCACCGATATCATTGGCCGCCTGATCCAGCCGGTATTTACCGAAGCCATGGGCACGCAGGTTGTCATTCGCAATGTCGGCGGCGCCACGGGCACCATCGGCACGGCAGAGGTTGCGCGCGCCAAGCCGGATGGGCAGACGATCCTGCTCACCTCCATGGCGCCGATTGCCATTCAACCAAGCTTCATGGCGCGCGCACCCTATCGCGCGGATCAACTCACCGCGGTCTGCCTGGTCGCGGAAGCGCCAGCCACGCTGATGACACCAAATACAACGGGCATTCGTACGGTTGCCGATATCGTCGCGCGCGCCAGGGCCAATCCAGGGCAATTGCCCTATGCCTCGGGCGGTGTTGGCGGGCTTGGGCATCTCGCCATGACAGGGCTGTCACGCGCCTTCGGGATTGAGATGAACCACATCCCCTTCCGCGGTTCGGGCGATAGCGTGCAGGCGATGCTCTCCGGCACGGTGCCGATGCTGACGGCGGAAGCCAATCTCGTGAAGCAATATGGGCTGCATGCGGTGGCGGTTTTTGCCGAACAACGCTCACCCGATTTCCCCGATACACCCACCATGCGTGAACAGGGGCTTGATCTGGTCTATCCGCTTTGGACCGGGATATTCACCGCGCCCGGCACACCGGAAGCCATGGTGGCGCGCATGGATGAGGCCTGCGCGCGCACCCTGCGCACCCCATCGGTGATCGAGGGCATGACACGCGCCGGCCACCCGATCCGCTATCTGAACCATCAGGCTTTCACCGCCTATGTGAAGGCCGAGGCTGAGAAATATGCTGGCTTGATCCGCGATAGCGGTCTGCGGCAAGCGGATTGAACAAAGCGCGGCGGTGGAGTGCCTTATCGCGGCCCCGCCGCCACTGTCCCTTCCGGCGCATGGGCAAATTCCGGCACCAGCCGCGCCAATTGCTGCAAAGCAAGCCGCGCATTCCCCGCCCGCCCCGCCGCCGCCATTTCATCAATCGCCCGCCCCACCAAGGCAGCATCG
>JBIKWX010000253.1:0-5221 GCA_044356095.1 Roseomonas sp. | reverse complement strand
CAGCGCGCCGGCGGAAATGCCGGTGACCAGGTCAAATTCCGGCCTCTGGCCGGTTTCGGTCCAGCCCACCAAAACACCCGCGCCAAAGGCGCCATCATCAGCGCCACCCGAAAGAGCCAGGAAATGACCAGGCGCCACGCGCCCACCGCGCCCAGGCGACGGCGCACCAAGCCGGCGGCGCAAGACACGTTCGTAATAAGCAACAATCGGTGCGGGATCGCCATCGGCCCAGAAGCGGGAATCAGGCACGCCCAGCACATCAATGTTTGTCACCCGCTCCGGCGGCGGTGCCGGCAGGCGCGCAATGCTGGCGCAGCCTGCCAAAAACGCTAGCAGCAGGCAGGCCGCGGCGGCACGAAGGGCGAAGCCGGCCCTCATGCGCGGCACCGCGTTCTGCCGGCGCGCTTCATCCGCCGGATGCGCCGGCCAAGGCTTCGCGCAGCATGGCTTCCTTGGTCTCATCAAAGGAGGTGCGCATGATCTTGCCGCCCATGCCGTGCAGCCCTTCCATCACGCGCTCGGCGGTCATTTTCCGCACCAGCAGGAACAGCGCCGCTTCGCCGCCTTGCAGGCTTTGCGCCACTTCCTTCATGAAATTGTCATTGATGCCAACATCCGTGAGGCGCCCGGAAACCGCGCCCGCCGCGGCCCCCACCGCCGCGCCCGCCAGCGGATTGAGGAACAACAAGCCGATCAAAGACCCCCATAGCGCGCCGCCCGCAGCGCCGGCGGCGGTTGGGTGAAAGGTCTGGTTCAGCTTGATGCTGCCATCGGGCTTGCGCAGTGCCACTACGGCATCGCCAAGCTCAATCAGGTATTCGCGCTGCATGGAAGCGACGCGGGTGCGCGCTTCTTCAGCCTGCGCTTCGGTCGGGAAGGAAATCACGAGGAGATCAGCCATTACCTTGTTCCTAGCAACTGGCCTGGGCGAAATCCGATATGCCGCAGACCAGGGCGCGCATGCCGGGACTGAGCAAAGGCGTCACTCAGCGCCCCGTTTCAATCAGACTGGAAACTGCGCCTGAGAGGAGTTTATCTCATGCAGCGGCCTGCAAGAGCAAGGGCGTTCAGGGGCAGGCATCATGAAGTTTTCGCTTCACGCTGACACTACAGTTAGCGGGCGGGGCTGCCCCGCGGGATGAGCCTTGCGTCCCTATGCTGGGCGCCGTATCCCCGGCCCTTGCAATGCTGCTGGCAAGCCGCGCCGCTCGGCGATAAAACGCCCTTAATATTCATTGGGAGAGAAGCGGCTTTGCCCCAGGCAGAAGCAGTTTTTGCAGGTTCTTCGCCAGCGCGCCCCAGCGCCAAGGCCGGGCATGAAGCGCGTTTTTCGGTTGATACGCGCGGCCTGCCGCCCGCGATCCGCTTTGATGTCTGGCGCGCCTTTTGGGAACCGGTGGTGCATGTCAGCGCAACGGATGCCGAGGCCCGGGGTTTTTGCGGCCAGGCGGAACTCCGTCGGCTTGGCCGCCATGTGCTGCTGAAATTCCAGGCCGATGCAGCCGATTATCGCCGCGCGCGCAGTGAAGGGCTGCGCGATGGGTTGGATCATTGGTTGCTCGCACTCCGTCTGGCGGAGGCGGATGGCCAGCCGGCGGAATTGCTGCTGGGCGCGCTTTCGCAAGGCTTTGGACTGCGCGGGCTTGGCGGGCATTGGTGCGGCGTGCTGATCCAGCCCGAAAGCCTGCCGCAACTCGCCCCGGTTTTCGCGACCGCGCGCCTTGTGCCGCTCACCACCCCAGCCGCACGCATGCTGGGTGGCATGCTGCCACGCATCGCGGCCTCGGCCGATGAGATCAGCGCGGAAGATGCGCCGCGGCTGGAGGCAGCGCTATCTTCCATGCTGACCGCCTGCCTGATGGGGCTGGAAACTGCGCCTGCTTCCACCCGCCAACAGCTTGAAGCCGCGCGACGCGCGCGGGTGATTGCGCTGGTGGATGCTGCACTGGGGGAGGCCGAGCTTTCGCCCGCCATGCTGGTTCAGCGTTCGGGGATTTCGCGTTCAGAACTCTATCGTTGTTTTGCGCCGATTGGCGGCATAGCGCGGGTTATTCAGCAGCGCCGGCTGCGCCAGGCCTATCGGGACCTGACACGCACCGATGGCCCTGCTTCCGTGAGCCGCATTGGTGAGGCAGTTGGGTTTTACGATCCCTCCAGCTTCACCCGCGCCTTCCGCCGCGAATTCGGCTGCACACCAAGCGAGGTATTGCTGCGCCGCCAATTGCAAGCGACCGAGGCCGCGCCGGGGCTGGCCGCAGCGCTGCGAAGTGCTGATTAGGCTTCCTTCACCGCCGCGCGATCCGCCCGACGTTCCAGCACAATCACATAAAGCGCCGGCAGCACAATCAGCGTCAGCAGTGTTGCGACCAAAAGCCCGCCCATAATGGCGAAGGCCATCGGGCCCCAGAACACCGTGGGCGCAATCGGGATCAGCCCCAACACTGTGGAAAGCGCAGTGAGCATCATGGGCCTGAGGCGCGATGTGGCGGAGGCCACCACCGCATCGCGCAAGGGCAGTCCACTCGCGCGATCTTCCTCAATCTGCACAATCAGGATCACGGCGTTTTTCGCAATCATGCCAAGCAAAGCGAGGATGCCGAGGATGGCAACAAAGCCAAGCGGCCTGCCGAACATCAGCAAGGATGCCACGACGCCAATCAAGCCCAGGGGCAGAATGGCCACCACCAGGCCAAGCCGCGCAAAGCTTTGCAATTGGAACATCAGCACCGTCAGCATGACCACGATCATGACCGGCACCACGGCCATGACGGAAGCGCGGCTTTTTTCGCTTTCCTCGGCAATGCCGCCCACTTCGATGCTATAGCCCGCGGGCAGCTTCGCTTGCAGTGCCGCGATACGCGGCGCCAGTTCCGTCACCACCGATTCCGGCAGGACGCCAGGGCGCACATCGGCCTGCACGGTCAGCGCCAAAACACGGTCCCGCCGCCAAACCAGCGGATATTCCTGACCGTAGGAGATGGTGGCGAATTGCCCAAGCGCCACCGAACGGCCACCTGGGATCGGCACCTGCATAGTTTGCAGCGTATCGAGCGAAAGACGCTCACTCGCACGCGCCCGCGCCAGCACATTCACGAGATAAATATCATCGCGAATTTGCGTAATGACGCTGCCGGTGATCACCGAATTGAGTGTCGCGGCAATGGCGGCAGATGAAAGCCCCAATTGGCGGGCCTGATCCTGGTCCACTTCAATGCGCAATTGGCGTGACGGTTCAATCCAGTCAAAGCTTGGGCTGCGCAGCCCGCCGCTGGAGGCAACCACCTGCGCCAGTTCCTGGGCAATGCTGCGAATGCCTTCAATCTCTGGCCCCAGCACCCGGTATTGCACGGGCCATCCCACGGGCGGGCCAAGTTCCAAGGGGGCTACGCGCGAAACGGCCGCAGGGAATTGTTCGGCCAGTAGCGTTTCGATGCGCGGTTGCAGACGCTTGCGCGCTTCCAAATCCTTCGCCACCACCACGGCCTGGGCAAAGAACGGATTGGGCAATTGCACATTGAGCGGCAAATAGAAGCGGATGGCGCCGCGCCCGACATAGCTGCTCCAATGCGCAACATCCGGATCCTTGGCGAAGGCCGCGTCCAACCTTTCCATGACGGTTTCGGCGGCATGGATGGAAGCATTCTGCGGCAGCGTCACATCCACGACCAATTCGGGCCGATCCGATGATGGGAAGAATTGCTGCGGCACGAAACGCAAGGCGAAAAGCGCAATGACAAAGGCTGCAACCGCAGCGGCAATCGTGACCCAACGGAAGCGGATGGCGAAGCGCAAAAACCCGGCATAGCCCTGCAAAATGCGCCCCGGCGCCGGCGCTTCCCCGGCATTGGCGCCCTTCGGCGCCTTCAAAATAACCATGCCAAGCAGGGGAGCGAAGATCACCGCGACCAACCAGGAAACCACCAGCGCAATGCCCACCACCGCAAAGATAGAGAAGGTGTATTCGCCCGCTGAACTGGCAGCGAAGCCAATCGGCAAAAACCCGGCAATGGTGACCAGCGTGCCGGTCAACATCGGCGCCGCCAGCGTGCGATAGGCGAAGGTTGCTGCCTGATCCTTGCGATCTCCAACCGAAAGTCGCCTTATCATGGCGTCAATCGTTGTCATCGCATCATCCACCAGCAAGGTGAGCGCGATAATCAACGCGCCGAGCGAAATTCGCTGCAAATCAATCCCGGCCAGCAGCATCAGCGGAAAGACAATGGCCAGTGTGAGTGGAATGGAAAGCGCCACCACCGCGCCGGCGCGCACACCAAGCGCCACAAAACTCACCGCCATGATGATCAGGATCGCCTGCCACAGGCTTTCGGTGAAATCGCCAATGGCGCTATCCACGGTTTCCGCCTGATCGGCCACCAGGGATGCTTCGATTCCAATCGGCAAATCGCTTTCGATCTTGCGCATTTCGCGCCGCAGATTGTCACCCAGGGCCAGAATATCGCCGCCTTCGCGCATCGCGATCGCAAGGCCAATGGCGGGGCGGCCATTCACACGGAACATCGGTTGCGGCGGATCGGTAAAGCCACGGCGGATTTCCGCAATATCGGTCAGGCGCACCAACCGATCCCCGGCCAGGAAGGAAACGCCGGCCAGATCAGCCTCATTCTGGAAAGCGCCGGAAACGCGCAGCGACAAACGCTCAAGCCCTGTCTGCACCACGCCCGCCGGACGCACCGCATTTTGCGCCTGAAGGGCGGTGATCAACGCCGGGTAATTCAACCCAAGCCCGGCCAGACGTTCCAGCGAGAATTCAACAAAGACCACCTCATCCTGCGCGCCCAGGATTTCGATTTTCGTGACATCCGGCACGCGCAGCAGGCGGGATCGCACGGTTTCCACCTGATCGCGCAATTCCCGCTGACCAAAGCCATCGGCGGTGAAGCCAAAGATAATGCCGAAAGTATCGCCGAAATCATCATTGAAACCGGGGCCAATCACGCCCTGCGGCAAGGTGTGGCGCATATCGCCGACGCGCTTCCTTACCTCATACCACATATCCGGCACCACGGCGGCCGGGGTGGAGCCTTTCAAATCAACAAAGATCGTAGTCTGCCCGGCGATGGTATAGCTGCGCAGCCTGTCGAGATTGGGGGTTTCCTGCAGCGTGCGTTCCAGCCGCTCGGTCACTTGCAGCAGGGTTTCTTCTATCGTCGCGCCGGGCCAGGCGGCCTGCACCACCATGGTGCGGAAGGTAAAGGCCGGG
>JBIKWX010000281.1:0-4538 GCA_044356095.1 Roseomonas sp. | reverse complement strand
ATGCGAATTGGGCCGCAAGACGATTTTCGATTTCGCGCGCCATCGCCGCCCGGAACATTATGGCCGCATTGCCGAACAGGTGGGCAGCGTGCCGCCCGCAGAATGGAAAGGCGGCGCCTGACTTCAGACGATGATAACGCTTGAACCTGCTGGCAGAATACCGAAGGGATCGAATACCAGGGGCGCGGCGCGGGAAATCGCCGCCAAATCGAAAGCGCGATGCGGCGTGCCAAGGATGATCGCCTCGGGCTGCGCGCCATCCGGCATCTTTAAAGCCACGCTGCGCGGAATGGCTGACAGCGTCTTGGGAATCACGCTTAGCACCGGATCATGCCAGGCAAGCTCAGCCCGCGCGTGATGCAAGTGGCGCAGCAGCCTGAGCGGCGCGGCGGCACGTAAATCCGCAACATCGGGTTTGTAGGTAACCCCCGCCACCAACACGCGCTTGCCGGCCAGATCATCGCCAAGCCGCGCGCGGATTTGTGCCAGCACGCGCGCCACGCGCCCGCGATTGCGCGCCATGGCCTTCGCCAGCAAAGCGGATGGCGCGCCCGCGCGGGCCGCTTCCATTTGCAAAAACGCCGGGTCCACCGGAATGCAATGCCCACCCGCGCCAAGCCCTGGCCAAAAGGGCGCAAAGCCGAAGGGTTTGGTCGCCGCCGCCGCCACCACATCACGCGTCGCGACACCAAGCGCGGTGAAGGCAGCGTGGAGTTCATCCATCAGCGCGATATTCACCAGGCGATAGGTGTTTTCCAAAAGCTTGGCGCATTCAGCGACCTCGGGGCTCGCCACCACTTCGATCTGGTCAACAATGTCGCGCCAAAAGGCCAAGGCGCGGCGGAGCGAGGCAGGATCGGTTGCGCCCAGCAGGCGCGGAATGCTCCGCGTGGGTGGTGCATGTGGTCCTGGGTTTTCGCGTTCTGGCGAAACCGCGAGGAAGACATCCTGCCCCACATGCCAACCCGCTTCTTCCAGGATGGAACGGCATAACCCATTGGTCGCACCTGGCTGGCAGGTGGAAATCAGACAAACCAGCGCGCCCGGCTTCAGGCCACGCGCCGCCATGCCAAGCGCGGCGCGCACGGCTGTCAGATCAGGCCGCCCGCGCGGATCAAGCGGGGTTGGCACGCAAATCAACCAGGTATCGGCACCGGCAAGCGCGGCGGGATCAGCGCTGGCTTGGAAGCTACCCAAGCCCGGATCGCTGGCAGCATTGGCAAGCCAGCACGCCTCGGGCGCCGGGTCATAGCCAATCACCTCGTAGCCGGCCGCGGCGGCGCCAAGCGCCAAGGGCCGCCCCACATAGCCAAGCCCGAGCACGGCCAAGTGGCCGCGGCTGAGGCGCGGCGAAGGGGCAAGGACGGGACGTAAAAGGCTCAGGCTCACGCCTTTATGATTGCATTATTTTTCTAAAATACAACCTATGGTTATATTTTTTATTGAACTGACCCCGCCATGAGCCATCAGCGCAGCCAGGGATGGGCGAAGCAGCAAGGTCAAACCCTTGTTTTTAGGCCATCTCATGCCGGAAACCCCATTTCCCCGGCATGCAATTCTCCCCTAAAAAGCGGCTCAAACGGGTCGGGGGCAGCCATGGCAATGGTTTCAGGAACGGATGATGACGGCATGCTCACCGTGGTCGGGCACCCGCTGATCCAGCACCGGCTGTCGCACATGCGCGAAAAATCCTGCCCGGTGCCGACCTTCCGCGCCTTGCTCCGCGACATCGCCATGCTGCTTGGGGCCACCGCCCTGGCTGATTTACCGCTTGAGTCGCGCGAGATCGAAACCCCGCTGGAACGCATGGCGGCCCCCAAGCTGGCTGGCAAGCCGCCCATTTTCGCCCCGGTGCTGCGCGCAGGCATCGGCTTTCTGGATGGCATGCTGAACCTGCTGCCGGAAGCGGGTGTGGCGCATATCGGCGTCTATCGTGACCACAAGACACTGCAAGCGCATGAATACTACTTCCGCGCGCCAGAGGACCTCGCCGAACGCCTGGTCATCCTGCTTGATCCCATGCTGGCGACCGGCAATTCAGCCGTTGCCGCGCTGGATCGGCTGAAGGCGCGTGGCGCGACACGTATTCGCTTCATCTGTCTGCTCGCCGCGCCCGAGGGCATCAGGCATGTGCGGCAAGCCCATCCCGATGTCGCGATCTGGACTGCGGCGATTGACGAGAGGCTCGATGAAAACGGCTATATCCGCCCCGGCCTTGGCGATGCCGGGGATCGCGTTTTTGGCACGTGAGACCGAGCCTCTCAGATATGCAGCGCCCGCCCATCCACGGCGAGTGCGGCTTCCTTCACCGCCTCATTCAACGAAGGATGCGCATGGCAAGTGCGCGCCACATCTTCGGCACTTGCGCCGAATTCCATCGCCAGCGCCAATTCCGCAATCAGCGTGCCGGCATCCGGGCCAATGATATGCGCGCCCAGCACCTTGTCTGTCGCCTTATCCGCCAGGATTTTCACAAACCCATCCATATCGCCCATGGCGCGCGCACGGCCATTCGCGGTGAAGGGGAACTTGCCAACCTTATAGGCAACGCCGCGCGCCTTGAGCTGATCCTCGGTTTCACCCACTGAAGCAACTTCCGGCCAAGTATAGACCACGCCCGGGATGGCGCCGTAATTCACGTGCGGCTTTTGCCCCGCCAGCATTTCCGCCAGCGCCACACCTTCTTCTTCCGCCTTATGCGCCAGCATCGGCCCGCTGATCACATCGCCAATGGCATAAATGCCCGGCACATTGGTCGCGTAATGGCCATCAACCTTGATGCGCCCGCGTTCATCCAGCGCAACACCCACCTTATCCAAGCCAAGCCCCGCCACGTAAGGCCGGCGCCCAATCGCGACCAACACAACATCGGCGGTGAGTTCTTCCGCCGCACCACCGGCAGCAGGTTCCAGCTTCAGCGTCACACCCTTTTTGGACTTGGTGGCACCCATCACCTTGGTTTTCAGCTTGGTCTTGATGCCCTGCTTGGCCAGGATGCGTTCAAACGCCTTGCCCACTTCCAGATCCATGCTCGGCACCAGACGGTCGAGGAATTCCACCACCGTCACTTCCGCACCCAATCGGCGCCAGACGCTGCCCAATTCCAACCCGATATAGCCGCCGCCAATCACCACCAGATGCTTTGGCACGCTCGTCAATTCCAGGCCGCCGGTGGAAGTCACGATCTGCTTTTCATCCACTTCCACACCCGGCAGGGGAATGCTCTCACTCCCGCTCGCGATCACGATGTGCTTGACGGTGTAATCCTTGCCCGCGACGCTGACCGTGCCGGGCGCCGTGATGCTGCCCTCACCCTTCAGCCAGGTGACCTTGTTCTTGCGGAACAGGAACTCGACCCCCTTCACATTGGCGCCGACCACCTCACCCTTGCGCGCCAGCATGCGCGCCAGATCAAGCTTCACCGAACCAATCGTGACACCGTGATCGGCAAGCTTATGCTGCGCTTCCTCATAATGTTCCGAGGATTGCAGCAAAGCCTTGGATGGAATGCAGCCGACATTGAGGCAGGTGCCACCCAGCGTCTCACGCTTTTCCACGCAGGCGACCTTCATGCCGAGTTGTGCAGCACGGATCGCGCAAACATAGCCGCCGGGGCCGGCGCCGATCACGATCACATCAAAGGCGTCACTCATGGTCAGGCATCCTCAACCCGTTTGTTTTCACGGCCATGTTTGGACCGGGCGGGCAGGGCGATCAAGCCATGGAATTAGGGCTTGGGTTTTGCGCACTTTCCCCCCTATCCTGCGCCCCGAAACAGGCGCCGCAAGACGCGCCTTGGGGAGGAAAAGCCATGACGAAGCCCTTCATCATTTCACGCCGTGGCGTGCTGGCCGCAACCGGGGCGGCGCTTGCTGCGCCCGCGCTGGCGCAGGCCCGCTACCCGGATCGGCCCATTCAGCTTGTTGTGCCCTGGCCCGCCGGCGGTTCCGCCGATGCGCAGCTCCGCTCCATCGCGGAGCTTGTCGGCAGGGCGCTCGGCCAGCCCATGGTGGTGCAAAACCGGCCAGGTGCCGGCGGCACGCTTGGCGTGCTGACCGTGGCACAACAGGCGCGGCCTGATGGCTATACGCTGACGCAGATGCATCTTTCCGTGCTGCGCCGGCCCTGGATGATGCGGACCCCAGGCTGGGACCCGGTTGGCGATTTCACGCATATCATCGGCATGACGGGCTGGCTGTTCGGCACTGCGGTGAAAGCGGATAGCCCGCTCAAATCCTGGCAGGACCTGATCGCCTATGCGCGCGCCAATCCCGGCAAGCTCACCTATTCCACCAGCGGCATCGGCACCACCAATCACCTGGCCATGGAAAGCATTCAGGAGATTGAAAAGATCAGCCTGACCCATGTGCCCTTCCGCGGCGCCAATGAAGGTGTCACCGCCGTGCTTTCCGGCCAGGTGGATATGATCTGCGATAGCTCCACCTGGGCACCCAATGTGGAGGCCGGGCAGATGCGCGCGCTCGCGGTCTGGAGTGCGGAACGCGCCCCGCGCTTCCCCGCCGTGCCCACCTTGAAGG
>JBIKWX010000038.1:0-17537 GCA_044356095.1 Roseomonas sp. | reverse complement strand
GGCCGGGCCGGGCAAGGGGTGGCCATGGGTTGCGGCGGAACGCGCGATGCCGGCAAGTGCGGTGCCCAATTCCCGCGCCTCGCCTTCCAGCGCATCGCCCAGAATCAAGGGCGTCAGGCCAAGCCCGCGCGCGGTGGTGGCGGCGGCTTCCAGGGCCATGGCGGGGGTCGCGATGAAGCGATAATCCGGCGTGCCCAGGCGCGGGTCGCCGGGCTTCGGGCTTTCCTCCACGCCTGCTGCCAGATGCGCCAGCACCGCTGCCGGCAGTTCCATACCGTAATGCGCGACCAAAGCGCGGGCATCGGCAAAGCTGGAGGGGTCCGGGACGGTGGGGCCGGAGGCGATCACACTCGGGTCATCCCCCGGCACATCGGAAATCGCGAGCGTCACCACGCGCGCCGGATGGGCGGCAGCCGCCAACCGCCCGCCGGAAAAGGCGGAAAGATGCCGCCGGATGCAGTTCATTTCATGGATGGTGGCGCCGGACGCGAGCAGCGCCTTATTCACCGCAATCAGCTCCTCCAGCGTCAGGCCAGGCGCGGGCAGCGTCGTCAGCGAAGATCCCCCGCCCGAGACCAGAAACAGCACCAGATCATCAGCGCCCGCACCGCGCGCCACTTCCAGCAAGGCCGCCGCCGCGCGCGCCCCGGCGGCATCCGGCACGGGGTGGGATGCTTCCAGCACCCTGATCCGCTGTGTCGGGTAGCCATGGGCATAGCGGGTGACGACCAGCCCCTCGATCGGGGCATCGGGCCAGGCGGCCTCCACCGCCGCGGCCATGACGGCGGCGGATTTCCCGGCGCCCAGCACAATCACCCGCCCGCGCGGGCGTTCCGGCAAATGCCGCGCGAGCACCTGGCGCGGATCGGCGCTGGCAATGGCCGCGTCGAACACCTGGCGGAGCGCGGCGCGGGCGGATGCATCGGTAAAGGCCATGGCGAACTTCCTTTGTCGGGACAGTATGGCGAAGTCGCGCCGAATGGGCCATCTATGGCGGTGAAAGTTTCAGGAGGTCCCCATGCCCGATATTGACAAGGCAACCCAGACAGAGCTGGAAGCCGCAGCCTTCCGCCGCCTGGTGGAACATCTGCGCGGTCGCAATGACGTGCAGAACATAGACATGATGAACCTGGCCGGCTTCTGCCGGAATTGCCTGAGCAAGTGGTATCGTGCCGCCGCCGAGGAAAAGGGCCTGCCCCTGACCGACCCCGAAGCGCGGGAGATCATCTACGGCATGCCCTATAAGGAATGGCAGGCGCAGTATCAGAAGGAAGCGAGCGCCGAGCAAAAGGCGAAATTCGCGGCTTCCGGGCAGGGGCAACATTGATGGCCGGCGCACCCAAGGCTGGAGCATTTTCAAGCCAAGCGGCATCGCTTGGCGACTCGGAAAATGCGACCAAACATCAGGCACCAGATGCTTCGCCGCTTGCAAAAGCGGCGAAGCGATCTGTAGCATCGGGGCTACATACCGAGGAACGCAGGATGGCCCAGGCGCCGAGCAAGCAAGAGAATACGGAAGTCGGCGGCATTGCCGGCGAAAGGCTGCGGTCCATTGTGGAGCGCATTGAACGCCTGGAAGAAGAAAAAAAGGCGCTGTCCAGCGACATCAAGGATATTTTCGCGGAAGCGAAATCTGCTGGCTTTGATGTGAAGGTGCTGCGCGCGGTGATCCGGTTGCGGAAGCAGGAACCGGCAGAAGTGGAAGAACAGGAAACGCTGCTTGATCTTTATCGCCGCGCGCTTGGGATGTAGTGAAGGCGCCACTACCGCGCGGTTAGTTGGCTGCCGCGCGGCGCTGCCCCGATAGGTTCCGGCCACGCACATAATGCCCGGTATCCTGGCTCGGGTTGTTCAAATAGAACTCGTCGCGCGGGAAAACATCGGTCAAAGGTGCCGCTTCGCGCTTTTCACCGGGCAGCCATTGCAGCGGCGTGCCGGCAAATAGGCTCGGCCAATCACTGAATTCCTGATTGCCGGCGCGCAAATGCGCCAGATGCGCGGGGCGCGCGAATTGCTCAGCCAGCTTTGCTGGGTCGAAGGGGATTGGATCATTCGACCCGATCATCACACCCGCTGGCATCAGCAGCAGTGCATGCGGGAAGACCGCAGCGAAGGTTTCCACCGCGCGCTGCGTCGGCGTCCATTGAATGTAAAGACCGCCCGGCGCCAAACGCCGCCGCGCCTGGTCAATAAACTCCGCGCTGTACAGCAAGCCGGAATGCGATCCCTGCGGCAGAATCGCATCCGCTTCGATAATGTCATAGCGCCGGTCTTCCTTGGCGAGTGTACGCCGACCATCGCCATATTCCATCTGCCAGCGCGCATCCTTGAACATGCGCGCAATGGGGCCATCCGGGTAATGCTGGCCGATTTCTTCCAGCGCCGTCAGCACGGGTGCGACCAATTCAATGGCGCGAATCTGGCTTTCCGGGCGGATGCCCGCCGCCCAAGGTGTGCCCCCGCTGCCAATGCCAATCACCAGCACATTTTTTGGATCAGGATGAATCAGTGGCCCGACCGCGCCCAGGAATTGATGGATGGAAAGGAAGGGGATGCGCCCTTGGCTGAAGCCCTGAATGAAGAAGGGGCCTTCCGCCACGCCATCCGCACCCTTGCTGTCGCGGAAAAAGGCGATGCCGGAACGATCTTCAGCCCAGGCCACCATATTGCCCGGCCCTTCCGCATGCATGCGCGACCATAGCCCTGCATTGCCCGGCATGAACAACAGCGCGAGCGCTGAAGCCAACGCAAGGCCACCTTCGATAGGCCGCCGCCAGCCCCCGTGCCAAAGCCAGCCCAGCAGCAGCAAAAGGGAAAGTGCCGCCAGCAATTTCAGCGTGCCCGCCGTACCCAGAAAATGCAGCGTGATCAGGCCGGTGAAAATGGACCCTGCCGCATTGCCGGCGATATTGGCCAATTGCACCCAACCAACCCGCGTGCCGACACTCGCCAAATCCTGCTGCACGGCGCGCTGCACAAAAGCGAAGGTCATGCCGATCAGGAAGGAAGGCGGCCCCACCACGACCACGGCCAAAAAGATCATCATGGCGAGCGCCCCGCCATGCAGGCGCGAATGATCCACCGCCATCAGATCAGCAATGGGCCAAAGCGGCAGGGCAATCCAAAGCGCGGCCAGCAAAACCACCGCCAGGACGAAGCCCGCGCCCTGGGTGATGAAAAAGGCCGGGCGAGGGTCCTTCAGGCGGCGCACCATGCGTGCCGCGACGGCCATGCCAAGCCCATCGGCCAGAAGGAAAATCCCAAGCACCGTCGGGAAAAGATAGGCGTGGTATTGCCCGACCTGGCCCATGATGCGGACCCAGAGAATCTCCAGCGCCACAATCACATAACCAGAAAGACAGACCACAAAACACCACAGCGGCAGGCTTCCACAGGGTGCCGCGCCATCCTTGGCGGCGGGGCTCGGCGCGGGCAAAGGCAGGCCACGCAGCTGCGGCAGCAGGGAAAGTGCGACCACCGCCGCGAAAATCTCCAAGCCTGCCGCCAGCCATAACGCACCGACAAAGCCGAGATTGCCAACCAGAAACCAGCCACCCAGCAAGGCACCAAGCCCGGCGCCAAAGGTATTCAGCCCGTAAAGCAGGCCAATCCGTTCCGCGACCGTATCCAAAGCAGTGGACACCGCGCGCGCCAGAAGCGGCAGGGAAGCGCCCATCAGCGTGGTCGGCAGCACCAGCCCGGCGAAGCACAGCGCGAAGATCATCGCCGGGTCATCCACCACCCCGGCGAGGTCGGTCGCCAGCCAATCATACAAGAATGCCTTGGACAGCAGGGCAAAAATGCCAACGCCGGTTTCCGCCAGCGCAAAACCGATCAGCGCGCGCGCCGGCGTGATGCGATCAGCGATCTTGGCGCCAATGATCGAACCAATGCCAAGGCCGGCGAGGAAAGCTCCCACCACCAACGCGGCAGAAATCGTGTCGGAACCAGCGAAAATGCCAAGCATCCGCTGCCAGACAATCTGGCACAGCAGCGCGGCAAAGCCAGACGCGAAAAACGCAACGGCCAAACGAGGCATGACCGGAAAGCTCCCCCAGACGCGGCTTTTCCCGCCGCCTTGTGTTTCTGGGGTCTGATTACGGCAAAATTACCGCAACACAAGCCCCGCATCTTGCCCGAAGCCGCCCCTCGGCGCAGGCTGCGCCCCATAACGCCAGTTGGAGAGTCGGCAATGAATGGTGCGGAAAGCCTGGTCCATACACTTATAGGTAGTGGGGTTGATGTGTGTTTCTCCAACCCCGGCACGAGTGAGATGCATTTCGTCGCAGCCCTGGACCGGATTCCCGGCATGCGTTGCGTGCTGGGTTTGCAAGAAAATGTCGTCACCGGCATGGCGGATGGCTATTGGCGCATGGCGGAAAAGCCGGCCTGCACGCTGCTGCATTGCGGCCCCGGGCTCGCTAATGGCTTGGCCAATCTGCATAATGCGCGCCGCGCGCGGTCCGGCATTGTGAATATCACGGGTGATCACGCCACCTATCACCGCCCTTATGATGCGCCGCTGACCGCCGATACCGAAGGCTTCGCCCGCGGCGTTTCCGCCTGGGTGAGGACATCAACCGATTCAACCAAGGTGGGCGCTGATGCCGCCGTTGCAGTGCAGGCGGCGCGGACTTCACCAGGCCAGATCGCAACGCTGATCCTGCCTGCCGATACCGCCTGGAATGATGGCGGCGTGGTGGCGCCCGCCCTGCCCGTGCCCGCCGTGCCGGAAGCGGACCCGCATGCCATCCGCAATGCCGCGCGCATCCTGCGCGAGAAGAAGAATGTGCTGATCCTGCTGGGCGGCCCGAGTCTCCGCGAAGGCGCGCAGTTGCACGCCTACCGGATCGCGGAAGCGACCGGCGCTCGGCTGATGGCGGAGGGCTCCAATGGCCGCACCCAGCGCGGGCGCGGGCGTATCGCCCTGGAACGCGTGCCCTATTACGTGGACCAGGCAGTGGATGCGCTGAAATGGGTGGAGCATCTCATCCTGGTGAATGCCAAGGCGCCGGTTGGCTTCTTCGGCTATCCGGGCAAGCCTTCCTTGCATTACCCGGCCAATGCCGAAGTGCATGTGCTGACGCGCTTTGAACAGAACGCCGAAGTGGCGCTGGCCGCGCTGGCGGCGGAATTGAACGCGCCGGCCATTGCCATCCCGGATCGCGGCCCGCGCCCGGAAGTGGTGCGCGGTGCGCCAACGCCGGAAGGCTTGGCGCGGGTTCTTGGCGCGCTGATGCCCGAAGATGCGATCATTGCGGATGAGAGCGTCTCCTACGGTCGCGGCTTCTTTCCCGAAACGCATAATGCACCGCCGCATGATTGGTTGCAGATCACCGGTGGCGCCATTGGGTGTGGCATGCCCTTGGCAACGGGTGCCGCTGTTGGTGGCGGTGGCCGGCGCGTGATCAATATGCAGGCCGATGGTTCGGCCATGTATACGGTGCAATCGCTCTGGACTCAGGCGCGCGAAAAGCTGCCCGTGACCACGGTGATCATTTCCAATCGCAAATACGCGATCCTGCTTGGCGAATACCGCAATGTCGGCGCCAATCCGGGCCGCACCGCGATGGATATGATGGATCTCGGCAATCCCGATATCGGCTGGGTGAAAATGGCTGAGAGCATGGGTGTGGAAGCCGCGCAGGCCACCACGCTCGATCAGGTCGCTGACATGATGAGCCAAAGCTTCGCCCGTCCGGGTCCCTTCCTCATTGAATTGGTGGTGTGAACATGGATATGCAACTTGCCGGCAAGCGTGTGCTTGTCACGGGTGGATCAAAAGGCATCGGGCTCGCTTGCGCGGAAGCCTTCGCACGCGAAGGCTGCGATATTGTGCTTTCAGCGCGCGATCCGGCGGCACTCGCAACCGCTGCCGATAAGGTGCGCGCACTCGCGCAGGTGCGGGTTGAAACCCTCGCCGCTGATCTTTCGAAGGTGGAAGAGCGCGAAAGGCTGCATGCCGCTTTTCCGGATATTGATGTGCTGGTGAATAATGCCGGCGCCATTCCTTCCGGGCGTTTGCAGGATATTTCCATTCAGCGCTGGCAGGAAGCCTGGAGCCTGAAGGTGTTCGGCTATATTCATCTCTGCCAGCTTTATCTGCCGGCGATGGAAGCGCGCAAGGCCGGCGCGGTGGTGAATATCATCGGCATGGCCGGGCGTTCACCGAAAGCGGGTTATATTTGCGGCGGCGCGGGGAATGCTTCGCTGATTGCCTTCACGCAAGCCTTGGGCGCGGCGGCGCAGGCCAATGGCGTGAAGGTTGTCGGCATCAATCCAGCCGTGACCAAGACCGATCGCATGATCACCCAGGCACGCGTCAATGCGAAGCTGAAATTCGGCGATGAGGAACGCTGGGCGGAAACCATCACCGGCCTGCCGTTCAATCGCCCGATTGAATCGAGCGAGATCGCTGACCTTGCGGTGTTTTTGGCAAGCCCGCGCGGCGTTTATGTGAACGGCACGGTGGTGGATGTGGATGGTGGGGGGATGTGGCGCGCCTGACGCGTCACTTCTTCCAGGGCGTGCGCTGCCACATCTGACCATAGGTGGCGTATTGCTCATCCACAAAGCCGCGCATGGTGGCGCGGTTCATGTGCCGCACAATCAGGAAATCCCGTTCCGCGATGGCGCGGAAATCCGGGTCTTCCGCTGTGCGGCGCACCGCTTCTTCCCAGCGCGCCAGAATGGGTTCCGGTGTTGCCGCGGGCAGGGCGAAGCCGCGCGCTGAACCCGCTGCCAGCGGGAAGCCCGCTTCCGCAACCGTCGGCAAATCGCCTGCCTTGGCCCAGCGCTGCTTTTCCATCAGCGCCAGCACCCGAAGGCTGCCTTGCAGATGCGCGCGCACGGTCAGGCTGACGGTGGAAATGGACCCCACCACATGCCCGCCCTGGACCAATTGCATCGCCTGACCCGCCCCCGTGGTCGGCAGCCAGGTAAACCGCGCGCCCGAGGCATTTTCCAATTGCATCAGCGCCAGATGCGGCGCGCTGCCAATGCCGGCACCGGCCATGGTGATTTCCTCGGGCCTTGCGCGCGCAGCCTCGATCAGATCGGTCAGGCTGCGATAGGGCGAATTGGGCGCGACGAAGATGGTATAGGGCTCATCTGTCAAAAGCCCGACATAGGCGAAGCTTTCCACGCGGTAGCGGGGCGTATTGTCATACAGCGCCGTCACCAGCGCGGGCAGCGATACCAGCGCGGCGATGCGGCCATCCGGCGCGGCGGCCGAGACCTCATTCAACATGATCATGCCGCCCGCACCTGGGCGATTGACGACGATGATCTGCTGCCCGCCCAGGTATTTCTCGAGAAACGGCGCGGCCATGCGCGCGGCCAGGTCAATATTCCCGCCCGGCGTGAAGCCCACCATGATCTGGATCGGCCTTTCCTGCGCCTGAACCTTGATGGCGGGTGCCGCCAACCCCGCCGCCAGCATTGCGCGCCTGCCGATCATGCCAAAGCCCCCCTTGGTGCAACTGGATTACAGCGCGGCCCGCGGGCACCGGGCAAGGAAAAAACTTGCGCATTGCTGCGCTTGATCTAACCTTCGCCCATTCCCGCTGTGGAGGCCACCATGCTGCGCTTCAGCAATTTCCTTTTCCCTGAAAGCCGCGAACCTGCCGGCGATCATCGCGTGATCGCGGAAAGCATCGCCGAAGCGAAGCTCTGTGATGAGCTTGGGGTGGAAGTGCTCTGGCTTGCCGAACATCATTTCGATGGCAATTGCGCCTATGTGGACCCGGTGACTTTCGCTGCTGCCGTGCTGGCTGCAACGAAGCGCATCAAGGTGGGCTTTGCCGTCGCGCAGGTATCGCTGCATCATCCAATGCGGCTCGCGGAACAGATGTCGCTGTTGGATAATCTTTCCGGCGGGCGCGTGATTGTCGGGCTTGGGCGCGGCACGGCCTATAACGTTTATGAATACCAGGGCTATGGCATTCCGGCGGAAGAAGCGCTGGAACGCTATGAGGAAGCCGAGGGCATTATGCTGAAAGCCTGGACCAGCCCGGATGGTTTTCAGCACAAGGGCCGGTTCTGGGAATTGAATGTGCCAAGGCTGCGCCCAGAGCCCTTCACCAAGCCGCATCCTTATGTCATCCGCGCAGCATCATCCGAAGATGGCGCGCTGCATCTGGCGCGGCGTGGCCTGCCCTTCCTGATGAATGTGCAATCGCTGGAGGTGACGCAAAAGCGCCTGGCGGCCTATCGTGCCACCTTGGCAGAAGCGGGGTTAGACGCCGCGCATATCGCGCATTGCTTTGCGGAAAGCTGGGTCTGGCGCAATGTGGTGGTGGCGGAGACGGATGACGAAGCGCGGCGCATCGCGATCCCGGCCTTTGAGGCGATGCAGGCGCAGCGCAAGGCCATGCGCGAGAAAATCTACGCCGAACAGGGCGTGATCATGAAAAAGGAAACCGCGCCGCCCGCGCGCACCAATCCCGAACACGCGCTGATCTGCGGCACGCCGGCCACGGTTGCGGCCCGCATGGCGGAGATTGAGGCGACTGGCGTTGGCGGCGTGATCTGTTCCTTCCGCCTTGGGCCGATGAGTGCCGAGGTCACCAACAACTCCATCCGCCTTTTCATGGAACAGGTGGCGCCGCGCTTCGCGGGCCCCATGCGGCAGGCGGCGGAATAGGCGCGGGCGAAGGGGTTACGCCCGCGCGGGCAAGTGCATCTCTGCCTTGCCCAAAGCGGCAAGCGCTGTCGCCACAATCTGCGGCGCATTCAACCCGGCCTGGTCATATTGTTTGCGCGGCGCATCGTGATCAATGAAGACATCCGGCAGGCACATGGGGCGCAGCTTCAGCCCGCGATCCAGCAGCCCATGCGTTGCCAGATGATGCATGACAATGCCGCTGAAGCCGAGCATGGAGCCTTCTTCAATCGTGATCAGCACCTCATGCTCCCGCGCGAGGCGCTCCACCAAGGCGGTATCCAAGGGCTTGGCAAAACGCGCATCGGCGACCGTGCAGGAAAGCCCATGTGTCGCCAATTCGTCAGCCGCCTTAAGGCATTCCTGCAAACGCGCGCCATAGGACAGGATTGCAATCGCACTGCCTTCGCGCAGCACGCGCCCCTTGCCGAGATCGAGCACGGAACCGCGCTTGGGCAATTCAAGACCAAAACCCTCACCACGCGGATAGCGAAACGCGGAAGGCCGATCATCAATCGCGGCAGAAGTCGCGACCATATGCATCAGCTCCACCTCATCGGCAGCCGCCATCAGCACCATATTGGGCAGGCAGCCGAGATAGGCGATATCGAAAGACCCCGCATGCGTCGCGCCATCCGCACCGACCAGCCCGGCGCGGTCCATCGCAAAGCGCACCGGCAGGGATTGCAGCGCCACATCATGCATAATCTGGTCATAGGCGCGCTGCAAAAAGGTTGAATAGATGGCGCAAAAGGGCTTGAGACCTTCGGTCGCAAGCCCCGCCGCAAAGGTCACCGCATGCTGTTCGGCAATGCCGACATCAAAACTGCGGCGCGGGAATTTCTTGGCGAAGGCATCAAGCCCGGTGCCGGATGGCATGGCGGCATTGATGGCAACGATGCGCTCATCCGCTTCCGCTTCCGCAATCAGCCCATTGGCAAACACCTTGGTGAAGGAAGGCGGGCCAGGCGGTGCCTTGGCCTGTTCGCCGGTGACGACATTGAACTTCACGACGCCGTGATATTTGTCAGGCGAGGATTCCGCCGGCGCATAACCCTTGCCCTTTTGCGTCACCACATGCAGCAGGATCGGTCCTTGCTGATCCCGATCCCGCAGATTGCGCAGGATGGGCAGCAGATGGTCCAGATCATGCCCATCCACCGGACCCACGTAATAAAAACCCAATTCCTCAAACAGCGTGCCGCCGGTCAGCAACCCGCGCGCATATTCATCCGCGCGCCGCGCTGCGCGTTCCAAAGGCGCCGGAAACCGCCGCGCCAGCCGCGCCATCATATCGCGCAAGGACAGGAAGGGGCGTGAAGAAATCAGCTTGGACAGATAAGCACTCATCGCGCCCACAGGTGGCGCGATGGACATGTCATTATCGTTCAGAATGACAATGAGGTTCGCCTTGGAAGCGCCGGCATTGTTCATCGCTTCATACGCCATGCCGGCACTCATGGACCCATCGCCAATCACGGCAATGACATTGCGTTCCTTGCCCTGCAATTGGCTGCCAATCGCCATGCCAAGCCCGGCGGAAATGCTGGTGGAGGAATGCGCCGCGCCAAAGGGGTCGTATGCGCTCTCACTCCGTTTGGTGAAGCCGGAAAGCCCGCCGCCCTGGCGGAGCGTGCGAATGCGATCGCGCCGCCCGGTCAGGATCTTGTGCGGATAGGCCTGATGCCCGACATCCCAGATCAGCCGATCATGCGGCGTGTCGAAAATCGCATGCACCGCGACAGTGAGTTCGACCACCCCCAGCGATGCGCCAAGATGCCCGCCTGTGACGGAAACCGCGTCAATCGTCTCGGCGCGCAATTCCTCGGCCAGGCATTTCAATTGATCGCCGGAAAAATTCCGCAAATCGCTTGGAATGGTCACGCGATCGAGCATGGGTGTGACAGGACGGTTCATTCAGCTTCTCCGCGCGATGGTATAATCCGCAAGCGCGCGCAAATGCGCCGCCGCTTCCCCGAAAGCATCCAGATGATCCTGCGCCTGGGCGGCAAGCCGTTCCGCTTGCAGCCTGGCGCGATCAAGTCCCAACAGCCCAACCAGAGTGGCCTTGCCCGCATCGGCATCCTTGCCGGTGCGCTTGCCGGTTTCCTCGGCAGATGCGGTGGCATCCAGCACATCATCGGCAATCTGAAAGGCAGCGCCCAGATCGCGGCCATAGGCGGAAAGCGCATGACGCAGCTGAATGGGCGCCTTGCCAAGAATGGCGCCGGCTTCAGCAGAAAATTCAATCAGCTTGCCGGTCTTCAGCAATTGCAGCCGGCCGATTTCAGCCTCTTCCAAGGGCCGCCCGGCTTCTTCCGCCAGCATATCCAGCATCTGCCCGCCGCACATGCCGCGCGCCCCGGCCGCCCGCGCCAAGGCGCGACAAAGCTCCGCCCGCACGGCGGGGTCTGGGTGCGTTTCCGGCTCACTCAATACCAGAAAGGCTTGGGTTTGCAGCGCATCACCCGCCAACACGGCGGTCGCTTCATCAAAGGCGCGATGCACGGTGGGTTTGCCGCGGCGCAGATCATCATCATCCATGCAGGGCAGATCATCATGCACCAGCGAATAGGCGTGCAGCATTTCAATCGCCGAGGCGACACGCAGCGCCGCTTCACGCGCCACGCCGAATTGCGCGGCACCTTCCAGCACCAGAAAACCGCGCAGCCTTTTGCCGCCGCCCATGCTGGCGTAGCGCATGGCTTCAAATAGCCGCGCCTCATCGCCCTCTGGCGGTGGGATCAGCGCATCCAGCGCGCGATCAATTTCGGCAGCCGCCGCTGCCATGGCTGATGCAAGGGCTTGGGCGGTATCAGCCATGCGGCGCTCTATTCCACGTCTCGCAAGGATGGCCCGGCTGGCCCATCCACAATGGCCTGGATTTTCTGCTCCGCTTCCGCGAGCTTCGCCTCACAATGGCGCTTCAGCGCCGCACCGCGCTGATAGGCAGTGACCGAGGCTTCCAAGGCGCCCTTGCCGCTTTCCAATTCTCGCACAATGGCTTCGAGTTCCGCGAGCGCTTGCTCGAAGGAAAGGGCGGCGATATCGGACGGCAGCGCCCCCGCTGTCTCGGTTGGTGTACGTGTCATATTGTCAGCCTAGCCTGACAATTGTGGATATGTCTATTCCGGTTCTATGCCCGCGGTGCGAATGGCCGAGGTCCAGCGCTGGGTCTCGGATTTCACAAAGGCCGCCGCTTCCTCAGGGGTGGAGGTAGACACCACCATCCCGAAGCCCGATGACAGTCTTTCGCGCAAATCGGCCTGTTCCCCGGCGCGGCGCACCGCGGCATTCAGCCGGGAAACCGCGAGCGTCGGCGTGCCCGCAGGCACGAAAAGCCCGAACCAGGCGGTGATTTGGTAGCCAGGCAGATTGCCGGCTTCCGCCACGGTGGGGATTTCCGGCAGCATGGCGGAACGTTGCGGCGCGGTGATGCCAAGGATGCGCAGCTTCCCCTCGCGCGCCTGCGGCAGGATAACCAATTGATCGGCCACGAAAAGATCAACCCGCCCCGCCAGCAAATCCTGGACCGCCAAGGGCGAGGACCGATACGGCACGCGGAGCATCTTCACCCCGGCCATATGCGCCATGAGTTCGGTCGAAACCTGCTGGGACGAAGATGCTGAGGCATAGGTAATGCCCTCGGGCTTGGTTTTCGCCTCGGCCAGCAATTCTGCCAGATTCTGCCAGCGCGATTCGGCGCGTACTGCCACCAGCAGCGGCACGGAACCAAGGGTCGAGACCGGGATGAAGGCGGTTTCCACATCAAAGGGCACGCGCTTGAACAGGGCGCCTGCGGCGGCATTGGTGGAATTGGTGCCGATCAGCACGGTCAGGCCATCCGGCGTGGCGCGGGCCACGGCCTCGGCCCCGATCAGCCCATTGGCGCCGGCGCGGTTTTCCACCACCACATTCTGGCCGAGGGTTTCGCGCATTTTCTCGGTAAAGACGCGCGCGACGGTATCGGTGGCGGAACCAGGCGCGAAGGGCACAATGGCGCGCACGGGGCCGGGCGGCCAATCCTGCGCGGCAGCAAAGCGCGGGGCAAGCGCTGCCGCAGGCAGGACAGCGAGAAGATGACGACGATGCATGGCGAACCTCTTGGTTTTGTGATGCGGAATTTGGGGGTGCGGGCTGGTCCCGCGCAAGGGTTAATTGAGCATCAGTGCGCGCACATGGGCGGCAATAGACGAACCAAGCGCAGCCAGATCATAGCCGCCTTCCAGCACTGAAACGACACGCCCTTCGGCATGGCGCGCCGCAAGCGCGCAAAGTTCCTGCGTGATCCAGGCGAAATCCGCTTCGGTCAGCCGAAGCTGCGCCAGCGGGTCCGCGACATGCGCGTCAAACCCAGCCGAGATGATCAGCAATTCAGGCGCGAAGGCGTCCAGGGCCGGCAGCAACAGCCTTTCCCACACGGCGCGAAACGCCGCGCCATCAGCGCCCGGCGGCAGGGTGGCGTTGAAGATATTGCCAACCCCCCGTTCTGTCGGCGCGCCGGTGCCAGGGTAAAGCGGCCATTGATGCGAAGATGCCAGCATCAGTGAAGCGTCAGCTTCAAAACAGGCTTGCGTGCCATTGCCGTGATGCACATCGAAATCCGCGACCGCAATGCGTGCCAGCCCATGCACAGCCTGGGCATGGCGCGCGGCAATCGCGGCATTGGCAAAGACGCAAAACCCCATGGGGCGGGCTGGCTCGGCGTGATGGCCAGGCGGGCGCATGGCGCAAAAGGCATGGCGGATCGGCCCGGTGCAGACCGCATCCACGGCTGCGACTGCCGCGCCGGCGCTCCGCAAGGCCGCTTCAATGCTGCCATGGGACAGGATGGTATCGGCATCGAGTGCCACGCGATCACCCTCGGCAGGTGCCGACTCCATAATGGCATCCAGATAGGCTTCGGGATGCACGCGCAGGATTTGTTCCCGCGTTGCGCGCGGTGCCTCGGCGCGCGGCAGGGTGCTGAAGGCCTCCGCTTCCAGGGCGCGTGTCACGGCACGCCAACGATCCGGGCATTCCGGGTGATGCGGCCCAGGATCATGCGCCACACAGGCGGCATGGGTCAGGATCAGCACGCTCATGCGGGCGTATCCTCGCGCTTGCGGATCACGAAGCGATAGCTGCCCTGATCTTCGGAAAAGGCCAGCAGCGCATGGCCGGTTTCGCGGCAAAAGGCGTTGAAATCCGCAACCGAGGCTGGGTCGGTCGCCAGCACCGTCAACCGCGCGCCACCTGCCATGCCGCGCAACGCCTTATTCGCCTTCAGCACCGGCAGGGGGCAGGTCAGGCCCTTCACATCCAGAATCGTCTCATTCATGCGTTCTCTTCCACCATGGCTTGCGTGTGGCCGCCAGTTCGGGCTTGCGGCGCTGCCTTGCCTTGACCAAGACTAATAGCATGAAACTCGGCATTGATCTGGGCGGCACCAAGACGGAAATCGTGGCCTTGGGCGATGATGGCGCCGTGAGGCTGCGCGAACGCCGCGCGAGCCCCGCAGCCTATGACGGCGTTTTGGCGACCATCACGGGCTTGGTGGCGGAAGCCGAAGCACGGCTTGGGCAGCAGGGCAGCATCGGCATCGGCATTCCAGGTAGCCTCAGCCCCGTGACTGGCCTGGTACGCAATGCCAATTCCCAGTCGTTGAATGGCCGCGCCTTGCAGCAGGATTTGGAAGCCCGTCTGGGACGCGCCGTGCGCATCAGCAATGACGCGAATTGCCTGGCGATGAGTGAGGCCGCGGATGGCGCCGGCGCTGGCTACAATACCGTTTTCGCGGTGATCATCGGCACCGGGACCGGTGCGGGGATTGTCTCGGGCGGGCGCATTCTGGATGGGCCGAATGGCACGGGTGGCGAATGGGGCCATGTGCCCTTGCCTTGGATGCGGCCCGAGGAATTTCCGGGTCCGCGCTGCTGGTGCGGCCAGCATGGCTGCCTGGAAACCTTCCTGTCCGGCCCTGCCCTGGCAGCGGATTGCGATGGGCCGGGGGCGCGCGATGCCTCTGGCCTGCCGGTGCGGGCGGCGGCGGGCGATCAACGCGCGCAGGCGGCACTGGCGCGGCATGCGGATCGGCTGGCGCGGGCCTTGGCGATGATTGCCAATATCCTCGACCCGGATGTGATCGTGCTAGGGGGCGGTCTGTCCAATATGGCGCATCTTTATCGCGATGTGCCGGGGCTGATGGCGCGGCATGGCTTTGGCGATGTGGCGCGCACGCCCTTGGTGCAGGCGAAGCATGGCGATTCCTCGGGCGTGTTTGGCGCTGCGCGGCTTTGGGATGCGCCATGATCAGGCGTAGTTTCCGGGCGGGGGCGGTCTATTTCCTGCTGCTTTACGTGGTTGGCTTCATCTTGGGTGCGACGCGTGAATTGCTGCTGGCGCCGCGCCTTGGTGTTGTGGTGGCGAGTGCGCTTGAAGCCATCCCCATGCTCGCCGCCATTTTCCATTTCGCGCCGCTGATCGCGCGCCGCTTTGGCATTCCGCCGAAATCGGGCGGGCGGCTGCTGATGGGCGTCTTTGGCCTGGTGCTGCTGATTGGCGCGGAAATCGCCATGACGCGCGCGGTGCGCGGCCTGTCGCCCGAAGAATGGCTGGCGCATTTCTCGTCTATTGAAGGCGTGATCTATGCCGTGCTGCTGGCGTGTTTTGCCGCCATGCCTTGGCTCAGGCGCTAGATCATGCCCGCACTCTGCCGCGATTGCTTCCATCACGCGGCCGAGGATTTCACGCGCTGCCCGGCCTGTGGTTCCAGGCGTGTTATCGCGCATCCCGATCTGTTCCGCCTGACCGTCGCGCATATTGATTGCGATGCCTTCTATGCCAGTGTCGAAAAGCGCGACCAGCCGGCATTGGCAACGCGCCCGGTGATTGTCGGCGGCGGGACACGCGGCGTGGTGGCGGCGTGCTGCTATATCGCGCGGCTATCGGGTGTGCGGAGCGCCATGCCCATGTTCAAGGCGCGCGCCGCCTGCCCCGATGCGGTGGTGATCAAGCCCGATATCGCGAAATACGCCCGCGAAGGGGCGCGCATCCGCGCCATGATGGAAGCGCTCACGCCCCTGGTGCAGCCACTTTCGATAGATGAGGCGGTGCTTGATCTGCGGGGGACCGAGGCGCTGCATAACGCGCCCCCCGCCGCGGTGCTGGCGCGCTTCGCCCAGGCCGTCGAGCGTGAAGTGGGGGTAACGGTCTCTGTGGGCTTGGCAGCCAATCGGCTGATGGCGAAATTGGCGGCAGAACGCGATAAGCCGAGGGGTTTTGCCGTGATCGGCGCGGGGGAAGCCGCCGGCTGGCTGGCACCGCAATCGGTCGCGGTGCTGCCCGGCGTGGGACCAGCCATGGCGAAGCGCCTGGCATCGGCGGGCTTTGTGCGGCTTGGGCAATTGGCGGCGCTGGATGCCCGCGCTGCCCTGGCGCGTTTCGGCGCCGATGGCCCGGCCTTGGTGGCGCGCGCGGGGGGTGAGGATGACCGCCCGGTCAACCCAAGCCGAGAGACCAAAAGCATCAGCGCCGAAACCACCTTTGATACCGACATCACAGCTTTGGAGGCGCTTGAGGCACCGCTTTGGCGGATGTGCGAAAAACTCGCGCGCCGGCTCAAGGAAAAGGGGCTGGCGGCGGGCGGGGTGGTGCTGAAGCTGAAGGCGGCGGATTTTGCGCTCCGCACCCGGTCTCAGCGCCTTGCGGAACCAAGCCTTTTGCCGGAGGTGATTTTCGCCGCCGCGCGCCCGCTGTTGCAGAAGGAAGCCGATGGTACGGCGTTTCGCCTGATTGGCATTGGCGCCCAGCCCTTGGCGCCGGCGGATCAGGCTGATCGCGGCGATTTGGCGGACCCGGAGGCACCGCGCCGTGCCGCGCGCTGGAAGGCGATGGAGGCCTTGCGCGCCCGTTTCGGCGAAGATGCGGTCATGGCTGGGCGCGGTTTCAAGGCGAAACCAGCGTCGGCAAAGTCTGATGGTGGTTAGAAGTTAGCGGCGCGCTGGCGCCTGCGCCAATTCTTCGAAGGCCCGCACATCATCCGGGCGGAGCGAACGTGCATTGGCCAGCACCGGGCCACCGGGCCGCGGCGTGGCGGCGGTGCGGATATAGCCATTATCCGGGCGATCATAAATGAAGCCCTGGATCGGGTAGATGCGGCCCAGGCTTTCCTGATCTCGCCCGACCTGCACGCGCACCGACGACCAGTCATTATTCAGGGACACATCAACCACCGAGACATCGGCCATGATGGACCCGCGACGAATGCCGGGGCCACCCCAATTCGCGTGATGGATCAGGACTTCCCGGTTGCTAATGACTTCCTGCACCACAGCCACATGGCCAGCATGCATCTGCCCGGTGCGGGCAAAGGCCATAACCGCGCCCGCTTCAGGCCTATGGCCGCGCGCATAACGACCGGCGGCATTGTGCCACCAATCGCCGCCATTGCCACTGATTGCCATGCCAGTCGCCTGACGCACATAAGGCACGCAGGAAATGCCGCCTGCCGGCACGGCAAGGGAAGCACGATGCACCTGCGCCGATGAGCGGCGCGGCCCCTGAGCGGTCTGATTGGTCCTGACCGGCTGAGCCTTCACCGGCTTGGCGGCTTGTGGGCGCTGGGCAGAGGCATTTGGCCTATTCTGAGGATTGGCCTGGGCTGCCTCCACCTGATAGGAGGCGCAAGCAATGCCGAGCGCGATACAGGCAGACGCGATTACCCGTGCTGTCTTCATATCCGTTCAAAGCCCCCAAATCAGTTTGCGCCTGACGCGCTTTTGACTGTGGTATGCCTGGGTGCCCGCGCGGAGCAAGCGGGGTCGCTGTAACTTTGTGAAATCTGGCGTGATTATCCGAAACCGGCTGTCGAGAACTTCAAGTTATAGGACAATTT
>JBIKWX010000037.1:0-17569 GCA_044356095.1 Roseomonas sp. | reverse complement strand
CTGGCCAGCCCGTGACCTCCATCCCCTCATAGGGTGTATAATCAATCGCGTGCTGCATCAGCGCATTGGTGATGGTGACTTTCTTCTTTGGATCCCAAAGCGCCAAATCCGCATCCGCGCCAATGGCAATGGCGCCCTTGCGTGGCGCCAGCCCCATCAGCCGTGCCGGATTGGTGCTGGTGAGGCGCACGAATTCATCCAGCGTAATGCGGCCCTTGGAAACACCCTCGCTGAAAATGATCGGCAGGCGCGCGGTAAAGCCTGGAATGCCGTTTGGAATATCGCGGAACACGGCATCCGAACCATTCTGCCGCTTGCCGCGATCACCTTCGAAGGAAAAGGCGCAATGATCCGACGAAATCACATCAAGCGTGCCGCGTCGGATCATTTCCCACACGCGTTCATGTTCTGCACGGCTACGCGGCGCCGGGCTGCACATGAATTTCGCGCCCTCAAAACCCGGGCGATCCATATCGGCGGCGGTCAGGCTGACATATTGCGGGCAGGTTTCGCCCCATACCTTCACGCCACGCGCCTGGGCACGCGCGATTTCCTCGGCGGCTTCTTCGCAGGAGACATGGAAGATCTGGATCGGCTGATCCACCAATTCCGCGAGCGCAATGGCGCGATGCGTCGCTTCGCGTTCCACCACCGGCGGGCGCGCCCAGGCATGGTATTTCGGCGCGGTCATGCCATGCTTCAGCAATTCATGCGTGCGCCAATTGATCGCCTCATAATTCTCGCAATGCACCGTGACCAAACAGCCGAGCGTGCGAGCCTTCGTCAGAACGCGCAGATATTCCGCATCATTCAAATGCAACGGTTCATAAGTGAGAAAGACCTTGAGGCTGCGCACCCCTTCGGCAACCAAACGCGGTACCTCCTGATCCATCACGGTATCGGTCGGATCGCTGATGATCTGATGGAAGGAATGGTCAATCATGCCGCGCGCGGCGCGGGCGCGGTAATCCGTATAGCGTTCCCAGACGCCATAGCCTTTCCATTGCGGAATGAAACAAACAACCGATGTTGTGCCGCCGGCGAATGCAGCGGTGGAGGCGGTGGCGAAGCTTTCCTCATTCACTGTCAACGGCGGTTCGGCCTGGCCGGTGCTGGCATAGCCTCCGCGAGAGGGTTCTTCGATATGGCAATGGCTATCCACGCCGCCGGGTAGCACCAGCGTGCCGGCGGCATCTACCACGCGCGCGCCATCGGCAAGCTTTTCGCCAAGCGCCACAATGCGCCCATCCTTCACGCCGATATCGCAGCGCGTGGTGCCGAAACCGGTCGCAACCTCTCCGCCACGTACCACCAGATCAAATTCCGCCATGATCATCCCCTGTTGTTAAGTTTCAAGAACATCCAAGCGCCCCGCCGCCAAGCCAGCCGCGCGGCCCGTGCTGAAACAGGCCTGCAGCAGGTAGCCACCTGTCGGTGCTTCCCAATCCAGCATCTCGCCACAGGCAAAGACGCCCGGCAAGCGGCGCAGCATCAGGTTTTCATCCAATTCCGCCCAGGCAAGCCCGCCGGCCGAGCTTATCGCGCGCGCGATTGGAAAGGCACCCGTCACCCTGAGTGGCAGCGCCTTGATCAGGCCGGCGAGGTCCGGTGTTGCGACGCTGGATTTCAGCGCTTCCTGGACCAGCGCAATCGCCACCGGCGGCAACCCCGCATTGCGTCGCAAATGATTGGAAAGCGAAAGGCTACCACGCCGCCCTGCCAGCCGCGCTGCCAGGTCGGCCAAGCCAAGATCGGGCCGGAGATCGAGGTGCAGCGTGGCGTTGTGATGCTGTTCAAGCGCATCGCGTATGGCAGCACTCAAGGCATAGACCGCGCCGCCTTCTATGCCGGCCTCGGTTATCACTGCCTCGCCACGTTGCGTGATGCCGCCGAAGGAAAGCGCAATGCGCTTGAGCGGCGTGCCGGCAAAACGCGCGCGCAGATAATCAGACCAGGCAATGGCAAAGCCCATATTGGAAGGCGCGAAGGGACGCGTCGCGATGCCGGGCAGAAGCGCGGGCCAGGTGCCATCCGACCCAAGCCGCGGCCAGGAAGCACCACCGAGCGCCAGCACGGTCGCTGAAACCTTGATCTGCGTTTCGCCATCCGGCGTCGCGAAACGCACAGCACCATCCGGTGCGAAGCCAAGCCACCGATGGCGCGTACGCAATTGCACGCCAAGTGCGGATAGTCGCGCCATCCAGGCACGCAGCAGCGGCGACGCCTTCATCGCGCGCGGAAATACGCGACCGGATGAACCAATGAAACAAGGCTGGCCCAGGCCCTCTGCCCAGGCGATCAGTGCCTCAGGCGGAAAGGCGCGGATATGGCGGGCCAGATGCGCTTCAGCCGTTGCGTAATGCTTCAGAAATGCCGGTAGCGCTTCCGAATGCGTCAGATTGAGACCGCCTCGCCCGGCAATCAGCAGCTTGCGCGCGGGCGATGGCATGTGATCCGCCACCACCACTGCGGCACCTGCCTGCGCCGCGGTCTCCGCAGCCATCAAGCCGGCGGGGCCGGCGCCAATGACCAGAACGCTCAGGCGCTGCGTTCCAGCAATTCAATCGCGACATTTTCCGGCCCGCGCAGAAAACAAATGCGAATGCCGGGGCGGATCGCAGTTGGTTCCATGGTGAATTCCGCGCCCTTGGCCTTCAATTCCGCCACCACCTGATCAAGCCCTGTCACGGCAAGGCCGATATGTTCCAGCCCGCGATAGGGCATGCTGGGCGGTGGCGCCACGTTATCGCCCTTGATGGGAGCTATGAAAATGATCTGCCCGCCAAGCCTGATATCCACGCGCGGTTCGCCCTGTTGCGAGGAACGCAGCACCTCGGCGCCGAACATGCGTTCATAGAAAACCGCGGTCGCTTCCGGATCAGGACTGCGGAGATGGATATGGTCGAAGGTGAATTGGGCCATGGTTTCCCCCTGTTTCAAATGGCGCCAGAAGCGCGGAGCTTGGCGCGCGCGGCATCATCATAGCCAAGCTCGGCCAGGATGGCATCATTGTCAGCGCCAAGTGGTGGCGGCGGCGTATCCACGCGCGGCCCGCCATGCGCAAAGCCGAAAGCGGCGACGGGGACAGAGAACGATCCCGTCACACCTGGCGCGCCTTCAAAGTGATGCACCACGCCGCGCCCCTTGATCTGCGGATCGGCAAGCGATTCCGCCAAATTGCGCACGCGTGCAGCAGGCACATGGCGCGCCTGCAAATAGCTTTCCCATTCAGCGGCAGTCTTGGCCTTCAACAATTCGGCCAGCGTCGCGGCTTCATGCGCGCGGTCGGCATGGCGCGCTTCATTGCTGTCCTTCGCCATATCGGGACGCCCCAGCGCATTCCATAGCCGCTTTTGCTGGCGGAGATTGCTGGCGCCAATCATCACCAGCCCATCGGCGGTTTGATAGCAGCTATTCGTTGCATATTCATGGTCATTACCGCGTGGCCGTGCAGGCTTGCCGCTGCGCGCATAGGATGTGACATGGCTTGCCATCATCATCATCGCGACATCCAACATGGCAAGATCAATATGCTGACCACGTCCGGTTTTTTCGCGTTGGAACAGCGCCGCTGATAGCGCGAAAGCCCCCATGGTACCGGTGGCGTAATCAATCGCCGGTGCGCCGAATTTGATCGGGTTCACCTCTGGCGTGCCGGTGCAGGCCATGATGCCCGATGTGGCTTGGATAACGTGATCATAAGCGGTCTGTTCGCCGCGTGGCCCGCCATGACCAAAGGCCGAAATCGAGCAATAGATCAGGCGAGGATTGATTTTCAGCAAATCCTCATAGCCCAGGCCCAAAGCCGCGAAGGCGCCGGGGCGGAAATTCTCGACCAGCACATCAGCGCCCGCGATCAGATTGCGGAAAATCTCGCGCGCCTCTTCCTGCTTCAGATCAAGCGTCATGCTGCGCTTGTTTGACCCTTGGGTCAGATAATAGCTGCCCATGCCAGCGCGATTGAGATCCCAATCACCGCCACTGACGCGGCTTTGATCCGGGTCTTCAGGATGTTCAATCTTGATCACATCCGCCCCCAGCAGGCCAAGCTGATAGGCGGCAAAGGGCCCAGCCAGCACATGGGTCGCGTCAATGATGCGGATGCCTTCAAAGGGACGGGTCATGGGTGTTTCCTTGGTTTTTCATTTGGGCGCTTCAAGCAAAACGCCATCGCGTATGAGTGTGTTGATCTCAGCTTCGGTCATGCCGGCAGCGGCCAATAGCGCCGCGCCATCCTGCCCAAGCCGCGGCGCTGGCCGACCGGGCGCCGCATTGCCGCCAGAGAAACGATTGGGTTGGCCGATGGCGAAGGTTGCACCCTCGGTCGGGTGTTCTTCTTCCTGCACCATGCCAACCGCGCGCAAATGCGGATCATCCAGCAAGCCCGCGATGGTGTTATAGGGCGAGGCCGGCACATCAAGCCGATCAAAAATCTCCAGCCATTCCGCCGAGGTTTTGCCCTTCAACCCGCCGGCGCGAATGGCGAAATAATCGCGCGTATTTGCGGTGCGGCCAGCGATGGTGGCGAAACGCGGATCGGTCTTCAATTCAGGTCGGCCAATCGCATCAAAAAACGCATGCGCCTGCGAATCCGTATTGGCGGAGATGCAGATATAGCCATCAGAAGTTGGCAAGGGCCGTGCATCGGGGCTGAGCACCCGGTGATCACCAGGCGGGCCAAGCGCGGGGCGAAAGGACATGGCGCCCAGGTGTTCCATCATCACATAGGCTGCCATGTTTTCGAACATGGGCACTTCTATTGCCTCACCCACACCGGTTTTCTCGCGGCGATAAAGCGCGAAGCCAATCATCTGTGCGGCAATCAGCCCAACCGTATGATCCGCGACCAGCATCGGCACATAGCGCGGCTCCCCGGTGGAGGCTTCAAAACAGCCCGCCACACCAGCAGCGCCTTGGATCACCGTGTCATAGGCTGGCCTGCCGGCATAGGGCCCGCCTGAGCCAAAGCCCGTGATAGCGCAATGAATGAGGCGCGGCGCGATGGCATGCAGGCTCGCCGCATCCACGCCAAGGCGTGCTTGCGCATCCGGGCGGATATTGCTGACAAAAACATCCACAGTGGCTGCGAGGCGCTTGAGCGCGGCAAGTCCGGCCGGTGCTTTCAGATCAAGGGCAATGGATTTCTTGCCGCGATTGAAATTGAGGAACTTCCCATTCATGCCGGGCGAACGCCCCTTGCCGGCAAGCTGGCGCAGCAAATCGCCGCCTGGGCTTTCAAGCTTGATCACCTCCGCACCATGTTCCGCGAGAACACCGGTGCAGACAGGCCCAACCACCACCGAGGAAAGATCGAGCACCCGAATACCTGAGAGAGGTCCGTTCATCTGGTCTTGCACTTCCCTTGTCCCAGTCATGAAAATCCATAAAGCCGCGCGGGGTTGTCCACCAGAACCCGCTGCAAGGCGGCGGCATCGGCGAAGCGCGGCAGCAAATCCACTAGATCAGCCTCATCCGGTTCCCAGCGCACATTGGGGTGCGGCCAATCCGTGCCCCATAGAACCCGATCCGGCGCTGCTGCGATCAGCCGTTGTGCGAAGGGGATCGCATCGGCAAAGGGCGGGCCAGTTTCGGAAATGCGTTCGGCACCGGATACCTTCACCCACCAATTGGGGCGCTTCAGCAATTCAAGCAAAAGGCGAAACGGGGTCTGGTCCAGGCCATCGCGCACCGGCACGCGCCCCATATGATCCACCACCACCGGCAGGCCGAATTCGCTGAAGAAATCGAGAAACTCTGGAATATTCCCGGCATCCAGATGCAGCACCAAATGCCAACCCATGGGCGCGATGCGCGCGGCGGTGCGCCGCACCAGCGCCAAATCCGGCACGCCGCCCAGATGCTTCACAAAGCCAAAGCGCACCCCGCGCACGCCGCCTTCATGCAAGGCGCGAAACGCGGCATCGTCAAAGCTTTCATCAATCAGGGCCACACCGCGCCAGCGGCCATTGCTCTGCGCAATACCATCCAGCATGGCGCGATTGTCGGATTTATAGACGGTGGTTTGCACAATCACGGCGCGATCCACGCCGAGCCTTTCATGCAATGCAACCAAATCATTGCTGGTGCGCTCTGGCGGCGCATAGGGTGCGCCCTTGGCCAGGGGGAAGCGATCAAACGGCCCCCAGATATGCACATGCGTATCGCAAGCACCGCGCGGCACAATAAAGGCTGGTTTGCGCATCATGGCCCTAATCACCCAGCGCCGCAGGCACCGCAACCGCACCCTGCATCAGGCGCCGCGCGCTGCGATAGACGACAGCACTTTCCGCATGCCAGCCGACGGCAATTTCACGTACCTCCGCCCCTACCGAGAGAATGCCGGAGGGATTTGCAACGCGCGTTTCATCCGCCCGCGCTGGTGGGCCAGCCAATTGATGCGGCACGCTACCGGGAATGCGGCTGGCAACGCCGAGGCACATGGCGCCGGTCAGCGGTACGGCGCGATGGGCGCGTTCCATGGAAATCATGCGGACCGCGATATCATGCGTGTCAGCGCCGAAGGCCGCGCCATCCAAGGCGCGATAGGCGGCGGGGGATGCAACCACGGCAATTTTCGGCAAGGCAAGGCCAACTTTCTCTGGCGTTGCCGCCAGCCCCATCATTACGCCCGCTTGACGGCGGAGCGTATCAAGCAGCGCCATGCGCGTAGGGTCCGCTTCAATCGCATCGGGGCTTTCGCTGCCGGTCAGGCCCAGATCACGCGCATCCAGAAACACGCAGGCATTGGCAGCGTCAATCAGGCTTGCGGCATAAGCGCGCCCTTCGTGATGCAGCATATCGCGCGCATTCCCGGTGGGCAGCAGGCGGCCGGTCGCACCGCCGCCCGGCGCCAGAAAATCGAGCCTGATGCGCGCACCGGAACCTGAAACGCCCGCCATGGAGAAATCGCCAGCGGTCACCGCCTTGCCGCTGCGCACCGGAAAACGCGCATGGATGATGCGCTTGGTGTTCACCTGATGAATGCGCACCAGCGCCTCACCATCCGCGACGCGCACTAGCCCTTCATCCACCGCAAAGGGGCCGACAGCCGAGGAAAGATTGCCGCAATTGCTGGACCAATCCACCACGGGCTTATCCACCGCCACTTGCGCAAACAGATAATCCACATCCGCATCGGGATGCGTTGGCGGGCCGATGATCACGGCCTTGGATAACGAAGAAATACCGCCGCCCATGCCATCCAATTGCCGGCCATAGGGATCAGGGCTGCCCAGCACTGCCAGAAAAATCGCATCCTGTTGCGCGCGATCTTGCGGCAAATCGCGAGCGTGGAAAAACACACCCTTGCTGGAACCGCCGCGCATGAAAATGGCGGGGATGAAGGCTTGATCCATGGTGGCTCCTCTGTGCTGTCAGCACCTTCAATCGCTTAGCGCAATCGCCGATAATTGATGCCCGATTGGTCCACCACCGGCCAGTGTATTGCGCCGGTGGCTGAAAAATCGCGCCTCATCCGCCAGCGTATCATGAGGCATGATGCTGACCGCAACGCCAAGCGCCGCCAGCCGTGCCGCGCAATAGCCTGGAAGGTCAAATTGCCAGCGGCCTTCGCGTTTGCCGGTTGCGAAAAACCGCGCATCGGCAGTATCACGCGCTAGAACCGCATCGCGCAAATCGGCCGCTACCTCATAGGATGGCTGATGAATACAGGGACCGACCACGGCGATAACATCGCGCCGCGCGGCGCCAAGCGTTTCCATGGCAAATACGGTTTCTTCCAGCACGCCAGCCACCGCACCGCGCCAGCCGGCATGGGCGCCGCCAATCACACCGGCGGCATGATCCGCGAAAAGCACGGGCGCGCAATCGCCGGTGATGATGCCAAGCGCCAGGCCCGCACGCCGTGTCACCACACCATCCGCTTCGGGGCGTTGGTCTTCTGGCCAGGCATCTTCCGCTATCACCACGCGCTTGCCATGCACCTGCGTGAGCCCCCAAAGCGCCTGGTGTTCAAGCCCAAGCGCTGCAGCGGCGCGGCTGCGGTTTTCGCGCACTGCCACCGCATCATCCTTGCCGGAGAGCGAGCAATTCAGCGATGCGAAAGCGCCGGTTGAAACGCCGCCATTGCGCGTGAAAAACCCATGCCTCAGGCGCGGATGCTGCAAGGGATTGGCGGTCAGGAATTCAGCGCTCATGCGGTTTCGAATCCGGCGGGTATCGGCAGGCTTGAATCGCATAGGGCCAGTGCCTTGAATAGACGGCCCATGGCTTCGGGCGCTGTCAGCCTATGCGCCGCGGCAAGCTGCGCCTGAGCGCGTGCGGGATCAAGCCGGGCGAGCATCGCTGCCCGTGTCATGAAGCCAAGCCTTTGCAGGAATACGCCCTGCGGCAGCGGCCCATGCGTTACGGCACCTGCGGCACGCGCGGCGGCAGCAAAGGCCGCGAAATCAACATGTGCGGTAATGTCCACCTCACCAGCTGCGCTCAGCGGATCAACCGGCTGGCCCGCGCGCATGGCTTGCAGGCTGTCGCCAAAAGCGCTTTCCGCCGGCCCGTAATCAATCAACAAGGCAGCACCGCCGTGGCGGGCAAGCCGCGCACCAAGCCAGCCCGCGAAGCGCAGCGCGGGTTCATTCACCTCGCGCACAGCACCTTCCGGTGCATTGTGACCCCACCCGACATCGCTGGGAATTTCAATAAATTCGCCATTCATCACGAAGCGTTCGCACCATGAAGTGCCTCGGCGATTGAATTGGCGGATGGGCAGCGCATCAAGAAATTCATTTGCCAGCAGGATCATTGGTGCATCGGGAAGCGAGGCGACATCCGCATGCCAAGTGATATCCAAACCAGCAAGTTTCGCCGCCTGCGCGTCACGCAAGCGCGGCGATGTCTCCACCAAATGCACGCGCAGGGCGGCGCGAAAATCCGGCATCATTTCAGCAATCGCGCGCAGCGCATCCGCCATCAGGCTACCGCGCCCTGGCCCGCATTCCACCAACAATATCGGATCGGGCCGCCCCATGGCTTGCCATGTCACTGCCGCCCAAAGTCCCAGGCATTCTCCAAAAGCCTGAGATATCTCAGGCGATGTCGTGAAATCCTGAAACGGATCACGCGCCGCATAATAGGCAGCAGCAGCGCGCGCCATGAAATGATCCAAGCGCTCGGCGCCTTTGGGTGGGTGCGTGTCTTCTGGCAGCGCCGACTTCATACGGGTTCCGATAAGAGAATACTGCCACCCTTGTCGCAGAAGAACGGCGCTACCGGCAAGGCTTGTGCTTCAATCCACCTTCGCCCCGGATGCGCGGATCAGGGGTGCCAGCTTCGCCTGCTGCGCCGCGCGGAAGGCGGTGATCTCCGCCATGCTGGTGTACCAGGCCATGGCGCCTTGTTCGCGGAAGGATTTCACAAGATCAGGATGTTCCAGCGCCTGCTTGCTGAAATGCGACATTCTATCGGTCACATCCTTGGGAAGCCCAGCCGGCGCACAAACGCAGGTCCAGGAAATCACGTCAAACCCTGGCAGAAACTCTGAAATGGCGGGCAAATCCGGCTCAATCGGGCTGCGCTTTTCGCTCGTTACCGCGAGCGCGCGCACCTTGCCCTGCCGCGACAGCGCAAGGATGGAGGGCATATTGTCGAACATCATGTGAATGCGCCCGGCCATCAGATCAACAAGCCCAGGCGCTGCGCCACGATACGGCACATGTTCCATATTCACACCGGCCAATTGCTTGAACATCTCACCTGAGAGATGCAGCGTGGTGCCCGAACCGGCGGAGCCGAAGGAATACTTGCCCGGATTGGCCTTCAACAGCGCAATCAATTCCGGCACGCTACGCGCCGGCAGATCGAGATTAACGCCAAGCAGATTGGGCAATTGCCACAACCCGGTGACGAAGGTGAAATCCTTCTCGGGATCGAAATTCAAATTACTGTAAAGTGTTGGTGCAATCGCATGGGAAGCGATGCCACCAAGCCCAATCGTATAGCCATCAGGCGCTGATTTCGCGACTGTATCCACGCCAACATTGCCGCCCGCGCCGCCGCGATTTTCGACCACAAAGCTCTGCCCCGTCAGTTCCGACATGCGCGCGCAATAGATGCGCGACAGCACATCGGTGGAACCACCGGCGGGGAAGGGGTTGATGTAGCGCACCGGGCGGCGCGGCCAGTCACCCGCTTGCGCGCGGGCGATACTCGGCAAGGCCAACAAGGTAGCGCCGGCCAAAACGGCGCGGCGCGGAAGGCTTGGTTTGGACATGGCGCTCCCTCCTGATTGATGCGGGTTTTGCGCCGCATCTTTGCTAATGGTGCGATTCGTGCTGGCCCTTCCCTTGGCCAAAAAGCCCCCGCGCACCACTAGCCGTATATTTCGTGGGCCGATTCACGCCGCTGTCGGGAACCGACAGCGGCGATCGGACCACTAGGAAGGCTGCCGAAATCTGCGCTCAGGTCAAGAAAAAAGCGCAGGCATCCCTATCCGCGCGGCACCGCAGCATGGGCGGCGAGGCAGGCCACATCCACAATCTGATTGACGCCCGCCTGCATAGGCACGATTTGCGCCGAATGCGAAAGCCCGGTCAACAGCGGGCCGATCACCGTACTGCTGGTCAATTGCGGTACGGCACGCGTCAGAATATGCGCCGCATGAATGCCGGGCATGATCAACACATTTGCCGGGCCGCTTAAGCGACAAAAGGGATAGAGCGAAGCGCGCAGCTTCGGGTCCAGCGCCACATCTGCCGCCATTTCGCCGTCAAACTCAAAATCCGCGCCGCGTTCGGTCAGCAGCTTCACCGCTTCACGAATGCTGCCCGGAATGGTGCCGCGCGGGTCGCCGAAGGTCGAGAAGGAAAGAAACGCAACGCGTGGTTCCATCCCTAAGCGCCTTGCAGCGGCGGCCGATCCGCGCGCGATGCTTGCCAGCGTTGCGGCATCTGGCCTTTCATGAATGGCGGTATCCGCTACCAGCACCGTTCCCGCCTGGCGTGAGATGATGATGGAAACCCCAAAGGCAACGCGCCCCGGCACGGGGTCAATCGCCATGCTGATGCCTTCAAGCGCGGCGGAATAGGAACGCGTGGTGCCCGTGACCACCGCATCTGCCTCACCGGTCGCGACCATGCAGGCGGCGAAGACATTGCGGTCCTGGTTGACCAGCCGCTGGCAATCGCGCTGCAAAAAGCCATCGCGCTGGCGTTTTTCGTAGAGGAATTCAGCATAACGGCGCGTCGATTCCGAAAGCCGTGCATTCTGGATTTCAATGCCGGCAGGGAGAGGAATCCCGATGGCATTGGCAACCGCCGTAATGCGGTCCTCTCGCCCCACCAGAATGGGCGTGCCATAGCCCGCATTGCGGAAGCCAATGGCAGCGCGGATCACCTTTTCTTCCTCGCCTTCCGCAAACACCACGCGTTTTGGGTGCTGCCGCACGCTTTCCGCAATCGCTTCCAAGGCGCCTACGGTGGCATCCAGCCTATTCGCCAAATCCCGCGCATAGCGCTGCAAATCCGGCAAGGGCTTCCGCGCGACGCCGCTTTCCATCGCAGCCTTGGCGACCGCTGGCGAAACGCGCGAAATCAGCCGAGGGTCAAAGGCATTGGGAATGATATATTCCGGCCCAAAGCGCAGCGCCTTGCCCGCACCCGCGCCAGAGACTTCTTCCGGCACATCTTCGCGCGCCAGCATGGCAAGCGATTCAGCTGCCGCAATTTTCATCGCGTCATTGATGGTGGAAGCGCGCACATCAAGCGCACCACGGAAGATGAAGGGAAAGCCCAGCACATTATTGACCTGGTTCGGGTAATCCGAACGCCCGGTCGCGATGATGCAATCGGGCCGCGCGGCGCGTGCCTCATCCGGCGTGATTTCCGGATCGGGATTGGCCATGGCGAAAATGATCGGCTTCGGTGCCATGGCGCGGATCATCTCGGGCGTCAGCGCGCCTTTCACGGAAAGGCCAAAGAATACATCCGCGCCATCAAGGGCCTGCGTCAGCGTCCGCGCGGAAGTCGTCACCGCATGGGCTGATTTCCACTGGTTCATGCCTTCCTGACGGCCACGCCAGATCACGCCTTTGGTGTCGCACAAAATGACATTTTCGGGCCGCATGCCCATGGCCTTGACCAGCTCGGCACAGGCGATGGAAGCAGCCCCCGCGCCATTGATCACGAGCTTCGTCGTCTTCAAATCGCGCCCGGTCAAATGGCAGGCATTGATCAGGCCGGCGGCGGCGACAATTGCGGTACCATGCTGGTCATCATGAAAGACCGGAATATCCATCAATTCGCGCAAGCGCTGTTCAATCACAAAGCATTCCGGCGCCTTGATGTCTTCCAGGTTGATGCCGCCAAAGGTCGGGCCGAGATAGCGCACCGCATTGATGAAAGCGTCGGGGTCTTCGGTATCCACGCAAAGATCCATGGAATCGACATCAGCAAAGCGCTTGAAAAGCGCGGCCTTGCCTTCCATCACCGGCTTTGATGCCAAGGCGCCCAGATTGCCAAGCCCCAGCACTGCCGTGCCATTGGAAATCACCGCGACGAAATTACCCTTGGAGGTATAGTCATAGGCAAGCGTCGGGTCGCGATGGATATGCAGGCAGGGCTCCGCCACACCAGGCGAATAGGCCAGGCTCAAATCCCGCGCCGTGATCAGCGGCTTGGTCAGGCGTATTTCAAGCTTGCCGGGCCGGCCTTCCCGGTGCATCGCCAGCGCTTCTTCGGCGGTGACGCGCGCCGTGCGCGTATCCTCAACCGGCGTTTTTTTCGCGTCATCCATTCTTGTCATTACCCCTCAATCGAACCCCATCATGCCGCTTTGTGCCACGCACCGCGAGGCCCCCGCTTCGCAGGCGCAGCAAAGCGCCCCCTCAGACCCGCCGGACATTCCAGGGATAGGGCGATGATCCCTTCAAAATCCCTGTGATATTGCGGCGGAAGGCGGTCCTGATCCTGAATTGGCCAAGCGGGATGAAGGCGGCGTCTTCCAAAGCGAGCCGGCCAAGGCGGGACGCGATCTGCTTCTGCTCGGCCTCATTCGGCGCAAACAGCCAGGCTTCCGCCATGGCCTCCGCCTCATCGCTTTTCCACCAGCCGAACCAGCCCGCCGTGCCTTGGCCGCGCACCAGGAAGGAAACGGCAGGATTGGCCCAGGCCGTCGCCCCACCCGTGGTATGCAGGATGGACCAGCCGCCGCGATCCACCGCCTCACGATTGCTGCGGCGCTGCACTACCGTGCCCCAATCGCTTTCCGCCAATTCGATATTCATGCCGATCCGCTTCAGCCGATCCGCGGTCACTTGCCCAAGCGGCCCGATATCCGGGAAGTCCGTCGGATTGATCACGACAACGCGCTGATTGGCGTAGCCCGCTTCACGCAGTGCGGCACGCGCGCGGTCCAGGCTGCCTGGCATCATCGCCTCACCCAAATCCTCATAATACGGCGTCTCGCGCGGCCAAAGGCTGCGGCAGAGATCCCAATCGGTACGGTCATCGCCCCTCGATGCCCGCATGTAATCTTCCTGCAAAACGGAAAGCCGAACGGCGCGGCGGATGCGCACATCATCAAAGGGCGGGTGCAGGTTATTCATGCGTAGCACGGCAAGCCGCCCGCCCGTATCTGACACTTCACGGCGCACATCGCGCGCGCGCGCCAAAAGCGCCTGCAAATCCGGATGCGGCCTTTCCCACCAATCAACCTCGCCATTCTGCAAGGCGGCCGCTGCGGTCGCGGGGTCGGGCAGGATATGCCATTCAATGCGCCGGAAATGCGCAATCTTCGCCCCGGATGTCCAGGAAGGCGCTTCCTGGCGCGGTTGATAGGCATCGAATTTCTCATAAACCACGCGGCTGCCGGAATTATATTCGCCGGCAATGAAGCGATAGGGGCCGGAGCCGATCATCTCCGTCACGCCACGATTGGGATCGGTCTCCGCCAGGCGTTCGGGCATGATGAAGGGCACGGCGGAATCGGGCTTCGCCAAAGCATCCAGCAATAAGGGAAAGGCGCGCTTCAGGCGGATTTCGATGGTGCGGTCATCCACGGCGCGCCATTCATCCACCTGACGTATCAGCAATTGCCCATAAGGTTCGCGTGCGCACCAGCGCTTGAGGCTTGCGATGCAATCGCGTGCGCGCACTGGTTCGCCATCATGGAAACGCAGCCCGGCGCGCAGCGTGATGCGCCAGCGCTTGCCGTCATCCGATACTTCCGCCCCTTCGGCCATTTGCGGCTTTGGTTTCAGCTCCGCATCCACACCATAAAGCGTGTCAAACACATGCCAGCCATGATTGCCGGTGACGGTGGCGGTGGTGAAAACCGGGTCCAGCACGCTCAGATTCGCTTGCGGGACGAAGCGCAGTGTTTGCGCGCGCATATCCTGGGCGACAACGGGCGCGGGCAAGGCCGCTGCGGCGCCCATCGCGAGCATGGACCTGCGACTGATACCGGGTGCTGTCATTGGAAGTTCCTCCCTGTCAGGTCTTGTTTCGCTCAGTCTGGAACCTCTCGCGCCAATGCGCCAGCCCAGGGTTTGGCTTGGGCGCGGCCCGCCTGTATCCTGCCCCGGCATGCCCCCTGCCCAAGCCCCCTCAGGCCCGATTCCCGATGCCAGTGGCGCGACGCCCGCCATGGCGCAATGGTTCGCCGCCAAGGCCGCGCATCCGGATGCGCTGGTTTTCTTCCGCATGGGCGATTTCTACGAGCTGTTCTTCGCCGATGCCGAAGCTGCCGCCGCCGCGCTTGATATCGCGCTGTCTTTCAGGGGGGAGCATCGCGGCCAGAAGGTCGCCATGTGCGGCGTGCCGGCCCATGCGCATGAAAGCTATCTGGCGCGGCTGATCCGTCAGGGTTTTCGCGTTGCCATTTGCGACCAGATGGAAACGCCGGAACAGGCCAAGGCGCGCAAGGCGCCCACCATCCGGCGCGACATCACGCGGCTGGTCACAGCCGGCACCGTCACGGAAGAAACCCTGTTGGAAGCGGCGCGTCCGGCCTGGCTTTTGGCGCTGGCGCCTTCGGAAGATCGGGTGGGCGCCGCCTGGCTGGATGTTTCAACCGGCGCCTTTGGCACGGAAACCCTGCCACGCGCAGATATCCAGGCGCTGCTAGCGCGGCTCGAGCCTGCCGAAATCCTGGCCCCGGAAGGCGTATTCGAAGGCGAAGTGGCGGCGCGCATCACGCCGCTGGACCCGCCCCGCGATGCCGCGCGGCGACTGGCCGAGGCGTTTGATGTCTCAACCCTGGATGGGTTTGGCAGTTTCAGCACCGAAGAACTCGCCGCCGCAGCCATGGCCTTGGAGTATGTGCGGGCCACCCAGGCGGGTGCCTTGCCGCGCCTGGCGCCGCCGAGCCCCATGGGTGGGCGCGGCCTTTTGCAGATGGATGCGGCGACGCGGCGCAGCCTGGAAATCCTGAAAAGCGAAAGGGGGGAGGCGCGCCACTCCCTGCTCGCCGCGGTGGATCGCACCGTCACCGCCGCCGGGGCGCGGGAATTGGCGGCGCGCCTTGCCTCGCCTTTGGCGGAAGCCGCACCAATCCTGGCGCGGCATGAGGCGGTGGGCTGGATGCTGGCCGCACCTTCCGAACGCGCCGCGCTGAGGGCCGCGCTGAAGGGCTCGCCCGATATGGCGCGGGCGCTGGCGCGGCTATCGCTTGATCGCTTCGCGCCGCGTGATCTGGCCGCGATCCGCGATGGGCTGGCGCGGGCTGAGGCGATGGCGGCGGCGCTTGACGCGGCAGGTGGCCTGCAACCCGCCTTGATAGAGTCCGCACGCGGCGCGCTGGTGCCGGAAACCTCACCTCAGGCGGAATTGCAGCGCGCTTTGTCGGAAACCCTGCCGGCGCGGCTGGAAGATGGTGGGCTGATCGCGGCTGGCTATGACGGCGAATTGGATGCGCTCAGGCGATTGCGCGATGGCGGGCGGGACCAGATTGCGGCGCTGCAATTGGATTTGGCGCAGGCATGGGGCGTCGCGGCTTTGCGTATCCGCCATCATCAGCAATTCGGCTTTCTTGCGGAAATGCCTTTGGCTGCCGGCGAGAAATTGCTCCGCGCCGCCATCGCGGAAGGCCCCAATTGCCCCATCCATCGCCAGACCATGTCGAGTGCCATGCGCTTCACCTGCCCGGCGCTGGCCGAGCTTGACCGCAAGGTGGCGGAAGCGGGCGATCAGGCGGCGCGGCGGGAACGCATGGTCGCGCAGCATTTGCGCAAGCTCTGCCTGAATGCCGCGCCCGGCATCGCAGCGGCAGCAGCGGCGATGGCGGAATTGGATGTGCATGCCGCCGCCGCTGAATTGGCGGCAGGCGGTGGCTGGTGCAGACCGGAAATCACACAAAAGCCGGATTTTACCATCAAGGCCGGCCGGCATCCGGTGGTGGAAGCCGCCCTTGCCCGCGCGCGCGGCCCGGCCTTTGTGCCGAATGATTGTGATCTATCGGCGGGGCAGCGGCTTTGCCTGCTGACCGGACCCAATATGGCTGGCAAATCCACCTATTTGCGGCAAAACGCGCTGTTTGTGATTTTGGCCCAAGCCGGGCTTTTTCTGCCTGCGGAGGCCGCGCGGCTTGGCCTGGTGGATCGGCTTTTCTCCCGCGTGGGTGCAGCGGATGACATTGCCGGCGGGCGGTCCACCTTCATGGTCGAAATGGCCGAAACGGCGGCGATATTGAACCAGGCCAGCGCGCAATCCCTGGTGGTGCTGGATGAGGTCGGGCGCGGCACCGCCACCTGGGATGGGTTGGCGATTGCCTGGTCAGTGCTGGAAGCCCTGCATGATCGCATCCGCTGCCGCACCATCTTCGCCACGCATTTCCATGAATTGACGTCACTGGCCGCGAAATTGCCGGAACTGACGCTGGCGACCATGCAGGTGCGCGAATGGCGCGGGCAGGTGATTTTCCGCCATAGCGTGGGTCCCGGTGCCGCCGAGAAATCCTGGGGCCTGCATGTGGCGAAGCTCGCCGGTGTCCCGCGTGAGGTGCTGCGCCGGGCTGAGGCTGTGCTGGCCTCGCTTGAAGCCCGCGCCAAGGGGCTTGATCCCCTGGCGGAAGAATTGCCGCTTTTCGCGCGCCCCGGCCCTGCCGCCGCGCCATCCCATCCCGCGCTGGAAGCGCTTGCAACACTCGACCCCGATACACTCAGCCCGCGAGAAGCGCAGGAGTTTCTCTACCGCGTTAAATCGCTTTTGGAGACTGTTGCAGCGCCGCCGGACACGATAGTGTGACAGGGATGAGTCTGACCCAGGCAACCCCCGACATCGCGTCTGCGCCGCATCGGCGTGGATCGCCGCACCCTGGTGTTGTTTCTGAACAGCCCTTGGTACTGGCGGATTTGCTGACTGAATTACTGCCGGAAGGGCAGCCCATTCCGCGCGATGCAGCGCTGGCGCTGCTTCGCCGACATTTGGGGCGCATTCAGGCGCGTGTACAGGAAGCCTTTGAAGCGCGCGAATTATCGGGCTTGGCTGCCGCGCGCTGGTTGGCAGCGCTGACCGATACGCTGATGGTTGGCATTCACCGCTACACTGAAGCGTTGCATCCGCCGGATCGTGGCGAGAAATCCCATGCCTTGGTGGCGACCGGCGGTTATGGCCGTGGC
>JBIKWX010000036.1:0-17649 GCA_044356095.1 Roseomonas sp. | reverse complement strand
GCGGAAGTGACAGCGCGTTTTCGCTGCGTGACTTTCGACATGCCCTGGCATGGCAAATCCAGCCCGCCCGAGGGCTGGGAGCGTGAGACCTATCAGCTCACCACCGCGCGCTACACGGGCATGACCATGGCGGTGGCGCGCGCCCTTGGGCTTGATCGGCCCGTGGTGATGGGGTGTTCGATTGGTGGGCGCATTGTGCTGGATTTGGCAGCGGAACACGCAGATGAATTGCGCGGCGTGATCGGCCTGCAATCGGCAGCGTTTCTCTCACCCTATTACGATACATCCTGGCTGCATCACCCGCAAGTGCATGGTGGTGAGGTGTGTGGCGGCATTGTCTCCGGCTTGATTGGCCCGCATGCACCGGAAGCGTCGCGCTGGGAAACGCTCTGGCATTATATGCAGGGCGGGCCAGGCGTGTTTCGCGGTGATTTGCATTTCTACAAGGGTGAGGGCGATTTGCGCCCGAAGCTGGCGCGCATTGATACCAAGCGCTGCCCTGTGCATATGCTGACCGGCAATTATGATTATTCCTGCAAGCCCGAGGATACGGAGGCAACCGCCGCCGCCATCCCAGGCGCCAAGGTGCAAATCATGAAGGGCCTTGGCCACTTCCCGATGAGCGAGGATTACGCCGCACTTCGCCCCTATCTTTTGCCGGTATTGGCGGAATTCACGTGACGCCGCGCATCACGCGGCGAGCCGATCAATCCGATCACGCAGGCGATACCAACCGCCGATGATGGGCAGGAACCAATTCGGGTTGCCGTTGTAAAGCGCAACCGTTGGAAATTCCAAACCATCAAGCGCGAAGCGTTGATTGGCAGCACCGGCGATTTTCAGCGCGGCGTTATGGCCAAGCCAGGTTGCCATGGCAACGCCTGAACCTTGGCAACCTGCTGCGTAATGAATGCCATCCTGCACGCCGATATGCGGCAGGAAATCGAAGGTGAAAGCGACATTGCCGGTCCAGGCATGGGTGATTTTCACCGTGCTCAATTCAGGAAATACTGCGGTCATGAAACTGTGCAACTGCGGCGCGGCGGCTTCCGGCGCATTGGGGCCGAAGCGTGCGCGACCGCCCCACAAAATGCGATTGCCATAGGGTGCCGGGCGAAAATAATTCAGTACGCGCTTGGTATCGCTGATCATGCGCCGGCCCGGGAAAAGCCGATCCATCGTCTCTGCGGGTAATTCCTCGGTCGCGATGATGTAGGACGCAACAGGGATCATGCGCCGCGCGAGCCAAGGCATGGCGCTTTGGCCATCAGAGCCGCGCGAATAGCCATTGGTGGCCACCAGCACGGCATCGGCGCGCAATTCGCCGCGATTGGTCGCAACGCGAAAGCCTGATCCATCAGCGCGAATGCCAGAAACGCGCGTTTCATCCACCAGCCTGGCGCCGGCGCGTTCTGCTGCCGCCGCAAGCCCGCGCGCATATTTGCCGGGGTGGATGCTGCCGGTCGCCCCAGCCTTCATGCCGCCGCGATAATGGTCTGATCCCAGCGCCTCATGCTGGCGCGATGGCGGCAGCATTTCCGTGGGCAGGCCGGTAATTTCCGCGATGTAATCGGATTGCCGCGCCAGCATGTCATAATGCTTGGGCGTCCAGGCCGCGACAAAACGCCCGCAGCGCGTATAATCGCAATCAATCCCCTCGCGCGCGATGGTTTCTTCAATGAAGGGAAAGGAAGCGGCGGCGGCCATGGCGATATTGCGCGCCTGTTGCACGCCAAGCTTTTCCTTGAGTGCCGTGCTTGCGACCTTGAGCCCGCCGGAGACCATGCCGCCATTGCGCGACGATGCACCCCAACCAATGCGTTCCGCATCAAGCACGGTTACCTGATGGCCGAGCCGCGCCAGGCTGAGTGCGGCCGAAAGCCCGGCATAACCACCGCCAATCACAGCAACCGGCGTATGATCCAGCAGGGTATTGTCGCGTTTCGGCGGTTCGGCTGCTTCCCACCACCAGGGGCTGGTCTTGAAGCCGGGGGCAAAAAGAGTGCTGCTCATTGTCTTATGCCGTCTTTGCTTCTTGCAAGCCCAATTCGCGCGTCATTTCATCGCGCATGATGAATTTCTGCATCTTGCCCGTGACGGTCATGGGGAAGCTCTCCACAAACTTGATATGCCGCGGCACCTTGTAATGCGCAATCTGCCCCGAACAGAAGGCGCGCACATCATCTGCGGTCAGATGTTCATGCGCGCGCAACTTGATCCAGGCGCAGAGCTCCTCACCAAAGCGCTGATCCGGCACGCCGAATACCTGCACATCTTCGATCTTTGGGTGGCGATAGAGGAATTCCTCAACCTCACGCGGATAGATGTTCTCACCACCGCGAATGACCAAATCCTTGATCCGACCGACGATATTGCAAAAACCCTCGTCATCAATCGTGGCTAGATCGCCGGTATGCATCCAACGCGCCGCATCAATCGCCTGCGCGGTGCGTTCGGGGTCTTCCCAATAGCCCAGCATGACCGCATAGCCGCGCGTGCAAAGCTCGCCAGGCATACCGCGCGGCACGATACGACCCTCGCCATCAACGATCTTCACTTCAAGATGCGGCTGCACACGCCCCACGGTGGAAACGCGACGGTCAAGCGGATCATCCACGCTGGTCTGGAAGCTGACCGGGCTGGTTTCTGTCATGCCGTAAGCGATGGTGATTTCGCGTAGGTTCATGCTGTCCACCGCGCGGCGCATGACTTCAATCGGGCAAGGCGCGCCGGCCATAATGCCGGTGCGCAGCGATGAAAGATCGAAGCTTGCAAATTGCGGGTGTTCCATTTGCGCGATGAACATGGTGGGCACGCCATGCAGGCCGGTGCAGCGTTCCTCTGCCACGGTTTGCAGCGTTGCCAGCGGATCAAAACCCTCACCGGGATAGACCATGGCCGTGCCATGCGTGGTGCAAGCCAGATTGCCCAGCACCATGCCAAAGCAATGATAGAGCGGCACGGGAATGCACAGCTTATCCTGCGGCGTCAGCTTCATCGCTTCGCCGATGAAGAAGCCGTTATTGAGGATGTTATGATGCGTCAGCGTCGCCCCCTTCGGCGCGCCTGTGGTGCCGGAGGTAAACTGGATATTGATGGGATCATCAAATTGCAGCTTGCCGGCCAATTCGCGCAGCCGTTCATGATGTGCTGCCGCCCCCATTTCCAGAATGCTGTTGAAAGGAATCATGCCCGGTGAGGGGCTGGCGTTGATTTCAACCACCATCTCCAGCTTCGGCAGTTTCTCTGCCGTCAGCCGGCCTGGCAAGGCACGCGCCAATTCAGGCGCCAGCGTATTCACCATGCCGACGTAATCGGATGTCTTGAAGCGTGTCGCGATAATCAGCGCGCGGCAGCCAACCTTGTTCAGCGCATATTCCAATTCAGAAAGCCGATAGGCCGGATTGATATTCACCAGCACCAGCCCCGCCTTTGCGGTGGCAAACTGCGTAATCACCCATTCGGCATTATTGGGCGACCAGATCCCAACGCGATCACCTGGTTGCAGCCCAAGCGCCAGAAGCCCGGCAGCAAAAGCATCCACCTTCGCGCCCAATTCAGCGTAGCTCCAGCGAATGCCTTGCTGGCGTACGATCAATCCGGGCCGATCACCCCATTGGGCAACGGTGCGGTCGAAATTCAGGCCAATGGTCTCACCGATCAAGGCTTGGCTGCTTTGGCCGGTCACATAGCTAAGGGCGGGGCTGGTCATTCCTATTCTCCCTGGGCATTGACGCAATCTTGGCGGGGTGGGGGCAAGTTTGCAATATTCGCTTGGCCTTGGTGGCGCCTGCGCCTATCCTGGGTGCAACAATTTTGAGAAACGTGACGGGTTGAGCATGGCCATTATTCCAAACCGCCTTCCAGGGCTGGATTTCGATCTGGGCGAGACCGCCGATATGCTGCGCGATCAGGTGGCCGCTTTCTCCGCCGCCGAAATCGCGCCGCGCGCCGCGGAGATTGACAAGACCAATGATTTCCCCGCCGATCTTTGGCGCAAATTCGGTGATCTTGGTGTGCTCGGCATCACCGTTGAGGAAGAATATGGCGGCGCCGGCATGGGGTATCTGGAACATGTCATCGCCATGGAGGAAATCTCCCGCGCCTCGGCCTCGGTCGGGCTTTCCTATGGTGCGCATTCCAATCTTTGCGTGAACCAGATCAGGCGTAACGGTACGGAAGATCAGAAGCGGCGTTATCTCTCCAAGCTGATTTCCGGTGATCATGTGGGTGCGCTGGCAATGAGCGAGCCAGGCGCCGGTTCCGATGTGGTTTCCATGCGGCTGCGCGCTGAAAAGCGCGGTGATCGCTATGTGCTGAACGGCACGAAAATGTGGATCACCAATGGCCCGGATGCTGATGTGCTGGTGATTTACGCCAAGACCGATCCAGCGGCCGGCCCCAAGGGCATTACGGCTTTTCTGGTAGAGAAAAACTTCCCTGGTTTTTCCTGCGCGCAAAAGCTCGACAAGCTTGGCATGCGCGGTTCAAATACTGGCGAATTGGTATTCCAGGATTGCGAAGTACCGGCTGAGAATGTGCTCGGTGAGCTTAATGGCGGCGTGCGCGTATTGATGAGTGGGCTTGATTATGAACGCGCTGTGCTCGCTGCCGGGCCGATTGGGATTATGCAGGCATGCATGGATATCGTGCTGCCCTATGTGCATGAACGTAAGCAATTCGGCCAGGCGATTGGTGAATTCCAGATCATGCAGGCCAAGATCGCTGATATGTACACCACCATGAATGCGGCGAAATCCTATATCTACACGGTCGCCAAGGCGTGTGATCGTGGCCAGACCACGCGCAAGGATGCCGCCGGCGCCATTTTATACGCTGCCGAAAAAGCCACCTGGATGACGCTGGAAGCGATTCAATGCCTCGGCGGAAATGGCTATATCAATGATTACGCAACAGGCCGGCTGCTGCGCGATGCCAAGCTTTATGAGATTGGTGCCGGCACCTCAGAAATTCGGCGCATGCTGATTGGGCGGGAATTGTTCCGCGAAACCGCATGAGCATTCTGCGCAGTACGCTCGATACAGGGAGCGAAAGCTTCGCCGCCAATGCCGCTGCCATGGCGGCGCTGGTTACGGATTTGGAAAAAACTGTCGCTGCTGCCGAACAGGGTGGCGGCAAGGCCGCGCGGGACAAGCATCTGGCGCGCAATAAGCTGCTGCCGCGCGAACGGGTGCATGCGCTGATCGATCCGGGCTCGCCTTTTCTGGAACTGTCTCAGCTTGCGGCCCATGGGCTTTATGGCGGCGAAGTTCCCTGCGCTGGGATAATTTCCGGCATTGGGCGTGTCTCGGGGCGTGAATGTGTAATCATCGCGAATGATGCCACGGTGAAGGGTGGCACCTATTTCCCGATGACGGTGAAGAAGCATGTGCGCGCGCAGGAAATCGCCCGCGCCAATCGCCTGCCTTGCATTTACCTCGTGGATTCCGGCGGCGCTTTTCTGCCACAGCAGGATGAGATTTTCCCGGACCGAGAGCATTTCGGCCGTATCTTCTTTAATCAGGCGAATATGTCGGCGGAAGGCATTCCACAAATCGCCGTGGTGATGGGCAGTTGTACCGCGGGTGGCGCCTATGTCCCCGCAATGTCGGACGAAAGCATCATTGTGCGCCAGCAGGGCACCATCTTCCTTGGCGGCCCACCTTTGGTGCGCGCCGCAACTGGTGAGGTTGTCACCGCCGAGGAATTAGGCGGCGCTGATGTGCATGCGCGCCAATCCGGCGTGGTGGATCATTACGCGCAGGATGATCGCCATGCTTTGGCAATTTGTCGACGCATCGTAGCCGGGCTTGGGCCACGCATTGCGCCGCCATTGGCACTCCGCGCGCCGCGCGCACCGCTTTATGATGCGCGCGAATTGCTGGGCGTGGTGCCCGCCGATATCCGCGCCCCCTATGATGTGCGGGAAGTGATTGCGCGTCTGGTGGATGGCAGTGAGTTTGATGAATTCAAGCGGCTTTATGGGACCACTTTGGTGTGCGGTTTTGCGCATCTCCATGGTTATCCCATCGGCATCCTCGCCAATAACGGCATTCTGTTTTCGGAATCCGCCTTGAAGGGGGCGCATTTCATTGAGCTCTGCTGCCAACGCGGCATTCCCTTGCTGTTTTTGCAGAATATCTCAGGCTTCATGGTGGGGCGGAAATATGAAGCGGGCGGCATTGCGCGGGATGGCGCGAAGCTGGTGACGGCGGTTGCGACCGCGGGCGTGCCGAAATTCACTGTCGTGATTGGCGGCAGCTATGGCGCCGGCAATTACGGCATGTGCGGGCGCGCCTATGATCCGCGCTTCATGTTCATGTGGCCCAATGCGCGGATATCCGTCATGGGCGGCGAACAGGCGGCGAGTGTTCTGGCGCAACTCCGCCGCGACAATATGGAAGCGCAAGGCAAGCCATGGCCCGCTGAGGAGGAAGAAGCCTTCAAGGCCCCGATCCGCGCCAAATATGATACCGAAGGTCACCCCTATTACGCCAGCGCGCGGCTTTGGGATGATGGCATCATCAACCCTGCCGATACGCGACGCATTTTGGGCTTGTCTCTCGCGGTTGCCTGCAATGCACCCATTGAACAGACACGCTTCGGCGTGTTCCGGATGTAGGGGGTAGCCATGTTTCAAAGCCTGTTGATTGCCAATCGTGGTGAAATCGCCTGCCGCATCATCCAGACCGCGCGCCGCATGGGGCTGCGCAGCATCGCCGTATTCTCGGATGCAGACGAGCCCGCGCAGCATGTGCAAATGGCTGATGAGGCAATCCATATCGGCGCCGCACCGGCGCGCGACAGTTATTTGAATATCTCAATCATCATCGCCGCCGCGAAGCGTGCGGGGGCGGATGCGATCCATCCTGGCTATGGCTTTCTGTCGGAAAATCCAGCCTTCGCAGAAGCCTGTGCGGAGGCGGGCATTATCTTTGTTGGTCCCACTGCTTCCGCCATGCGTGCCATGGGGTCCAAGGGCTCGGCCAAGGCGTTGATGGAAAAGGCTGGCGTGCCGCTGCTGCCTGGCTATCACGGGACGGAACAGGATGCAGATTTCCTGACGGGTGAAGCGCAGCGCATCGGCTTTCCGCTGGTGATCAAGGCTGTTGCTGGCGGTGGCGGGCGCGGCATGCGCGTGGTGCGTGCCGCCGGTGATTTCGCAGATGCGCTGCGTGCCGCGCGACAGGAAGGCGCGTCGGCTTTTGGTGATGATCGCGTTTTGATCGAACGCTATCTGGAACGCCCGCGCCATATTGAAGTGCAGGTGTTTGGCGATAGCCACGGCAATGCAGTGCATTTGTTCGAACGCGATTGCTCCGCCCAGCGCCGCCACCAGAAGGTGATTGAAGAAGCGCCCGCGCCTGGCATCAGCGCTGAAATGCGAGACGCCATGGGCGCCGCAGCCGTCGCCGCTGCCAAGGCCGTGCAATATCAGGGCGCGGGCACGGTGGAATTCATCGCGCAGGATGGCGGCTTCTATTTTCTGGAAATGAATACGCGCCTGCAGGTGGAACATCCGGTGACGGAAGCCATCACCGGCTTTGATTTGGTTGAATGGCAATTGCGGGTGGCGGCTGGTGAAGCGCTGCCGGTACGGCAGGAGGATATCCGCGCCCAAGGCCATGCGATGGAGCTTCGCTTATACGCCGAAGACCCGGCGCGGGATTTCGCCCCTTCCATTGGTGCGCTGCAGGTTTTCCGGCTTGCCGATCAGGGCTTGCGGATTGATTCAGGCTTCGTCGCTGGCGATCGCATCAGCATCCATTACGATGCCATGGTTGCGAAAATGATCGCCCATGCACCCAGCAGGGCGGAGGCGATTGCGCGGCTGCGCGCTGGCCTCGCGCATTCGGATATCATCGGTGTTGCGCATAATCTTGATATGCTGGACCGCATTCTGGCCCATCCTGATTTTGCTGCGGGCGGCATTGATACCGGCTTCATCGGACGCAATGCCGAAACATTGCTGACGCCGAAGCTGCACCCTTCCGCGCAAACGCTGGCCCTTGCCGCGCTTGGCGTGATCGCGCTGGAAGAAGATGTCGCGCGTGCCCAAGCGGCGAATAGCGCCGATCCGCATTCGCCTTGGCACGCGACCGATCATTGGTGGGTCAATACACGGCCATCCCGCGTGTTTGATTTTCATCTTGAAGATGCCGTGCATGCCATCACGCTTTCGCCTGCTACGGATGGTTGGCGCATCACGTCGGGCGATACGAAAATCATCGCGCGGCACGCCAAGCTTGAAGATGGCCGTATTCATGCGCTGCTGGATGGCATGAGGCTTTCAGCTTCCATCCATCGCGCGAATGAGGCGATCAGCCTGCGCCATGCCGGGCAAAGCTGGCGCTTCCGCCTGCCTGATCCCATCGCGCGTGCGGGAGAGGAAGAAGGCGGCGATGACCGGCTGCTGGCGCCCCTGCCAGGTCAGGTCACGCAGCTATTGGCGAGCGAAGGCCAGGAAGTCGCGCGCGGCGATGTGCTGGTGGTGCTGGAAGCGATGAAGACCGTGTTTCGCCTGACCGCGCCACGCGCCGGCAGGATTGAGACCATTTCCTGCCGTGTTGGTGAGACGGTGCGCGAAGGGCAAATCCTGATCCAATTCGCCGCCGCCGAAGCCGGGTAAATTCAGCCCGGCTTCGCCCCCGTCGCGCGCAGGATCGGCACCCATTTGTCGGTCTCGGCACGAATGAAGCGCGCGGATGCGGCGGGATCATTTGGCAGCGGATCAACACCGGCATCGGCGAAGCGTTGCCGAATGGCGGGATCATTCAGCACTGCCGTCACCGCCGTTGAAAGCGTGGCGATGATTTCAGTGGGCGTTCCCACCGGCGCGTAAAGCGCCTGCCAGGATGAAGCCGCGTAACCTGCCACGCCGGCTTCCTGGAGTGTTGGCAAATCCGGCAATAATTGCGAACGCCGCGTTGTAGTCACCGCCAGACCGCGCGCCCGGCCATCGCGCACCAGTGGCGCCAGCAGGGTTTGGCTATCAATCACGAAATCCACGCGGCCGGCCATGAAATCAGTCACCGCCGCCGGCGTGCCGCGATATTGCACAATCGTGAAATCCACGCCTGCGAGTTTCTTGAGCAATTCACCGGCAAGATGCGAAGCGGCACCAATGCCGGTGGTGGCGAAGGTTGCCTCCCCGCGCTTATCCCGCAGCCAGGCCAGCAATTGCGGCACATCACGCACGGGCAGCGATGGATGCACCGCCACCAAAAAGCTCTGATCGCCCAGCGTCGAAATCGGGATGAAATCGGCAATCGAATCAAACCCGGCATCCGGATAAAGCGCGGGGATCACACTATGCGCGGCACCATTCAGCAGCAGCGTATGCCCATCCGGCGCAGCACGAGCGACACTGCGCGCGCCGATAGTGCTACCGGCACCCGGTTGATTTTCCACCACCACTGGCTGGCCGAGTACGCGCGGCAAAGGCTCGGTCACAATGCGCGCCACCACATCAATCACGCCGCCGGCAGCGAAGGGCACAATCACGCGAATGGGCCGCGACGGGTAGCGGCTTTGCGCCAAAGCAGGGGCAGCCAAGGCGCTTCCGGCCAGCGCGAATAGGGCACGACGTTGCAGCATGGGATTTTTCCTTCTTCTAGGTTTGAAATTCACGCACCACCAACAGGCTGGAAATCATAGGTGCCAACCCCTTGCAGAATGGCAAAGCGGCAGCGCCCGCCATCCTTGCCCGTCACGCGATGCGCGCGTTTGGCAGGCACCGCATGCATTTGGCCCGGCGCCAATTCCACGCTTTCGCGCGGCGCGCGCATTTCAATCACCATCGGCCCATCCATGCACCAGAAAGTATCCGTCACCTCACTATGCCAATGCCAGGGCACTTCCTGCCCGGCTGCCAAGGTGAGGATCTGCATGCGAAGCCCCGGCGCTTCGGCGATCAATTCGCGCTTTTCCAAAGGATAGGACATGGCGTTTCCCTCATGCTTTCGGCGGATGCTGCGCCCACCAATGGCGCGCAATATCGGCGCGGCGACATACCCAAACATCCGGCGTCGCCGCCACCTTATCCAGAAACCGCGCCAGCGCCGCCGCGCGCCCTGGCCGCCCGATCAGCCGGCAATGCAAACCAACTGACATCATTTTCGGCGCACCAGCGCGGCCTTCCGCGAGCAAGGTTTCAAATGCATCGGTCATATACTGTTCCCACCCATCCGGCGCGGTGAAGCCGGGCGGCACCGCATATTTCATGTCATTATTATCGAGCGTATAGGGGATGATCAGCATCGGTTTTCCTGCTGCCGTCACGTAAAACGGCAAATCATCCGCATATGAATCAGAATCATACAAGAACCCGCCATGTTCCGCGACCAGGCGGCGGGTATTGGGGCTGATGCGCCCGGTGTACCAGCCAACCGGTCGCGTTCCTGTCAGGCGTTCAATCACCTCCACACAACGGGCGATTTCCGCGCGCTCCGTCGCCTCATCCATATTGTGATAATCAATCCAACGCCAGGCATGGGAAGCAACCTCATGCCCCGCATCGGCGAAAGCGCGTGCGACCGTTGGGTTCAGTTCCAGCGCGCGGCCCACACCGTAGACGGTCAGCGGCAGTTTGCGCGCGGCAAAGGCGCGCAGAATGCGCCACACGCCGGCCCGCGCACCGTAATCGAATTGGCTTTCCACGGTACGATTACGTTCACCCAATATCGGTGAACCGCCCGGCACTTCATGCAAATACAATTCACTGCCGGAATCGCCGTTCAGCACGGTATTCTCGCCGCCTTCCTCGTAATTCAGCACAAAGGAAAGCGCGAGCTTCGCACCATTCGGCCATTTCGGGTCGGGTGGATTGGCGCCATAGCCCAGAAAATCGCGCGGGTAATCGGTATCCGCTGCCATCATATGCGAAGTGTCGGTCATGTCGCGCTTTCTCCTACGCCAATTTCAGCCCGATAATGCCCGCGGTGATCAAGGCCACGGAAGCCCAGCGTAGCGCAGTATTCGCATCGCCGAATAGCGTAATGCCCACCAGAAAGGCGCCCACCGCGCCGATGCCAGTCCAAACGGCATAGGCGGTGCCAACAGGGATTTCCCGCAAAGCGAGCAGCAACAAGCCGCCACTCGCGATGATGCAAAGTATCGCGAAGGCCAACCAGCCATAACGCAAACCGCCCGCAGCCCACCCAAGCTTGAGGCCAATCGGCCAGCCGATTTCACAAAGCCCTGCGAGCAGTAAATAGACCCACGCCATAACCCGATCCTCAATTTCAAGAACAGGATAGCTGCCTGCCAGGATGGTCAAACGAATGGCAAGCATTTGGCTGACCCAATGCACGAAGCCTGACCAATTGGGCAGATCAAAAGATCAGATAGCTTCGGCCTTTTACGGTATGGTTGCGTTTCCCAATGACGGGCGAACCAACCGACACGTCATTCAGGTGCGACCAGTATTGTCACGCCGGACCAAGTTCACGCACCATCTCAATCGCATAGCTCCGGAAGCCGGCCTTGCGATAAATGCGTTCAGCCTCATCATTGCCGGCCAGGACACCAATGTGAAGCCGCCTGCAACCAGCCGCCCGGGCATGGGCCTCAGCCTGCGCAAACATGGCGCGGAAGGCGCCTTTGCCACGCCAAGCCTCTTCGATAAAGGCATCGCAAACCCAAGCTTCACGACGGTATTCAGGGGCGAGGTAAGGTGGCGCTTCATCCAGCGCGAGGAATAGATGGCCAAAGACCCGCCCCTCTGCCTCGGCTACAAGCATAAGTCCTGTGCTGCCGACGCGGCGAATGAAATGCCCCAGCACGGCCTCTGCGCTGGCAACATCAATTGCGCGGTCCCCGGTAATGTCATGCTCGAACCGGTTCAGCGCAAAGGTAGTTGCCAGCAAGGCGTCATGGTCGGCCTCTCTCGCAACTCTCACAAGAAAGGCCGCCATTGCGTCAGTTCCGGCTCTTGTCCACCAGCGCGCCCTTCTTGATCCAGGGCATCATGGCGCGGAGCTTTTCGCCCACTTCTTCAATCGGGTGTTCAGCCAGACGGCGACGCGTGGCCTTGAAGCTCGCCTGGTTCACCTTGTTTTCCAGCATCCAATCGCGTGCAAAGCGGCCGGACTGGATATCTTCCAGCACGCGCTTCATTTCCGCCTTGGTTTCGCTGGTGATGATGCGCGGACCCGTGACGTATTCGCCATATTCCGCCGTGTTGCTGATGGAATAATTCATGTTGGCGATGCCGCCTTCATAAATCAGGTCCACAATCAGCTTCACTTCATGCAGGCATTCGAAATAGGCCATTTCTGGCGCGTAGCCGGCTTCCACCAGGGTTTCGAAGCCAGCCTTGATCAATTCCACCAGGCCACCGCAGAGCACAGTCTGTTCGCCGAACAGATCGGTTTCGCATTCTTCCTTGAAGGTGGTTTCAATCACGCCCGAACGCCCACCACCAATGGCAGACGCATAGGACAGCGCGATTTCCAGCGCATTGCCCGAAGGGTTCTGATGCACGGCAACCAGGCAGGGCACGCCGCCGCCCTTTTGGTATTCGCTGCGCACCGTATGCCCGGGGCCCTTCGGCGCGATCATGAACACATCAATATCCGCGCGGGGATCGAGCAGGTTGAAATGCACATTCAAGCCATGCGCGAAGGCAAGCGCGGCACCCGGCTTCATGTTCGCGTGCAGGCTTTCACGATAAAGGTCGCCCTGGCCTTCATCCGGCGTCAGCACCATGACCACATCGGCCCATTTCGCCGCATCCGCGGGTGACATCACCTTGAAGCCAGCCGCTTCCGCCTTTTGCGCGGAACCACCGGGGCGCAGACCAATCGCGACATCCTTCACGCCGGAATCGCGCATATTCATTGCATGGGCATGGCCCTGGCTGCCAAAGCCAATGACCGCAACCTTGCGGGCCTTGATCAGATTCACATCCGCATCGCGGTCATAGTAAACGCGCATCTGCCGTTTCTCCTTTGCTGCGCAGGCTTTCGCCCGAATTGTTCCTTGCGGGGCCAGCCATGTATCAGGAACATGCGCGGCCCCAAGGGCGAACAAGCCCCGTTCATTCCTTTATTTTGCGCTTGCCGACAAGATGCTGAATGCATCTGGCTCGCGTTTTATGGGCTTTGGGTGTGGCGCCGTTCAGGCCGCCCGCTTCAAGGGCATAGCACCTTCATCGGCGTATTTCGCCAGCGCCGCGCTAAACTTGTCCCGACGCCATTGCAGCAGCCGCCAGGAAGCCTTGGCCGCCAGGTCTGAAACCCGCCCGCGCGGGTCAAGCCCAATGGTCTTGAAGATCATCCCCATGCCGCGTTCGATATGCCGAAAGCGATAAAACCCAATCGCGCGGCCCATATAGGCTGTGGTGCAGCGTTCATGGTCATAGGGCGTGCCCTCGGGCTCATTGGCGCTGTGGAAGGCGAAGGCGAGCTCATCATCCTCCGTCTCCCCAATGCGGCCGAGCGCCACGCGTAGCCGCTTGGCGAAGGAGAGGTTCTCCCGCGCCAGATAGCGCTTCATATGATCGTAAAACAGCTTGAAATGCCGGTATTCATCAGCGGCGATCAGCCGGCAGACCTGCTTCAGCGCGGGTTCTTCCGTGGAATCGCCAAGCGCAGAGTAATAGCTGCTGGTCCCGGTTTCCACCATGCAGCGCGCGATCAATTCGCCGGTGCGGCTGCCACGAATGGAAGCTTCCGCATCCAGTTGAATCTGATACCCGTTGCGATAGCGTTCAAACGCCGCGGCGAAATCCCAAGCAGGATCAGCCAACATGCCCCAACGGCCCAACGCATCGCCATGCTGGGTTTCCTCAACCCCCCAATGCTGGACCGCCGCACAAAAATCCGGATCATCAGCGAAAACGCGCGTGAGGTAAGTCACGTAATCCGCCGCATTGCGTTCCACCATCGCAGCAGCCTTGATCAGCGGCACAATTTCGGGATCAACCTTGGAAGGATCAAACCGATCCCAGCCAATCTCATCAATATGCCAATGTTTCATGAGCCTGCCCCGAGCGCCTTGCCATGATGGGCCCTAGCGACCCTTCCTGTTTATGTTTTTGTGCCAAGATGCGGCGGTTTCAAGGCAGACAGGCGCACAACCCACCCAAAAAGAAACGGGCGGCCCAAGGACCGCCCGCTGAAACTTGTATTTTGATAAGGCTTCAGGGCGCCGTCGCAGCGTCCATCATGGCCCGCGCCGAAAGCACCCGCGCCATGGCGGCTTCACGCTTTTCGAGCGTTTCATTCGCCGCCGCCGCCATCGCCTCCTCAGCTTCCTTCAACCGGAGCTGCGCTTCGGACTTCGAGAGATTAGCAAGCGGGGTTGCTTCTTCAGCCAGGATCGTCACGCGGTCCGGCGCCACTTCGGCAAAGCCGCCGGCAACGAAAAGCTGTTCCGTCACCTGGCCGCCCTCACGCACGGAAATCACCCCGCCGCGCAAGCCAACGATCATGGGCGCATGGCCAGCCAGCACGCCCATTTCGCCTTCCGCTGCCGGGATCACTGCCATCTCTACCGCGCGGGAGAGCAGCAGCTTTTCCGGTGAGACGAGTTCGAGTTGAAAACTCGCCATGATGATCAGGCCGCCGCCTTCAGTTCTTCGCCCTTCTTCGCGGCGTCTTCAATCGTGCCGACCATGTAGAAGGCCGCTTCCGGCAGGTGGTCGTAATCGCCACGGCAGATCGCCGCGAAGGACCGGATGGTATCTTCCAGCTTCACGAAGACACCCGGCGTGCCGGTGAAGACTTCCGCGACATGGAAGGGCTGGGACAGGAAGCGCTGGATCTTGCGCGCACGCGCGACGATCAGCTTGTCTTCTTCCGAAAGCTCATCCATGCCAAGGATCGCGATGATGTCCTGCAGCGACTTGTAGGTCTGCAGAATCTTCTGCACTTCACGCGCGGTATTGTAGTGATCAACGCCCACAATGCGCGGGTCCATGGCGCGCGAGGTGGAGTCGAGCGGGTCAACCGCCGGGAAGATCCCAAGTTCGGCGATGGAACGATTGAGCACCGTGGTCGCATCCAAGTGCGCAAAGGACGTCGCTGGCGCCGGGTCGGTCAAGTCGTCCGCAGGCACGTAAATCGCCTGCACTGAGGTGATCGAGCCCTTCTTGGTGGAGGTAATGCGTTCCTGCAGCGCACCCATATCCGTGGAAAGGGTCGGCTGATAGCCCACCGCGGAGGGAATGCGGCCCAGCAGCGCAGAGACTTCAGCGCCGGCCTGGGTGAAGCGGAAGATGTTGTCAATGAAGAACAACACGTCCTGACCCTGCTCATCGCGGAAATATTCCGCCATGGAAAGGCCCGAAAGCGCCACGCGCGCACGCGCGCCAGGCGGTTCATTCATCTGGCCATAAACCAGCGCCACCTTGGACCCATCGGTATTGCCATCGCCAAGCTTGATGACGCCCGCGTCAATCATTTCGTGGTAGAGGTCATTACCTTCGCGCGTACGCTCACCCACGCCGGCAAACACCGAAACGCCGCCATGGCCCTTGGCGATATTGTTGATCAGTTCCTGAATGGTCACGGTCTTGCCCACGCCGGCGCCGCCGAAAAGGCCGATCTTGCCGCCCTTCAGATAAGGCGCCAACAGGTCAATAACCTTAATGCCCGTCACCAGAATTTCCGCCGCCGTGGCCTGTTCATCAAAGGCCGGCGCTTCGCGGTGGATCGGGTAATGCATGGTGGCGGGCACCGGGCCGCGTTCGTCAATCGGCTCACCGATCACGTTCAGGATGCGCCCGAGCGTGCCGGGGCCCACCGGCACGGAAATGCCTGCACCCGTATCCACCACTTCGGTGCCACGCACCAGGCCATCCGTGGTGTCCATGGCGATGCAGCGCACGGTACGCTCACCCAAATGCTGCGCCACTTCAAGGACGAGCTTCTGCTCGCCGATTTGCAGCGTCAGCGCGTTCATGATGGCGGGCAGCTCGGCGGGGAACTGCACGTCCACCACGGCACCAAGCACCTGCGTCACCTGACCAACATTATTCTTCATGGCAGTGATTCCTTCTTAAAGCGCTTCAGCACCGGAGATGATTTCAATCAGCTCACGGGTGATGTTGGCTTGACGGGTCCGATTGTAATTCAGCGTAAGCTTGTTGATCATTTCGCCCGCATTGCGCGTGGCATTGTCCATGGCCGTCATCTGGCTACCATAGAAGCCGGCGGCATTGTCCAGCAGGGCGCGATAGATCTGAATGGCGAGGTTCTGCGGCAGCAGGCGCGCCAGAATTTCTTCCTCGGCCGGCTCAAACTCATATTGCGCACCGCTATCGGCGGCCACTTCGGGCAGCGGCGCGGGGATAAGCTGTTGGCCTACCGGCGTCTGGCTGATCACGTTCCGGAAACGGTTATAGATCAGCGTGCAGACATCGAATTGGCCGCCATCCAGCATTTCGCTGATCCTGGCGCTGACTTCCGCGGCATCTTCGAAGCCAATCCGCTTCTTATTGGCGAAGCTGATTTCTTCAACGATGCGGTTGGCGAATTCGCGCCGCAGATAAACAGCACCCTTGCGGCCCACCGTGACGATTTTAACCGTCTTGCCTTCGGCTTCCAGCGCGCGCACCTGGGCACGGGCGAAGCGGCCGACATTGGTGTTAAAGCCGCCGCAAAGGCCACGTTCGGCGGTTACCACCACCAGCAAATGCACCTTATCCGCGCCAGTGCCCACCAGCAGCTTCGGCGCATCAGGCGTGCCGGCAACCGATGCTCCAAGGGACGCCAGCATCCGTTCCATACGCTCAGCGTAAGGGCGGGCGGCTTCGGCCTGGCTTTGCGCACGGCGCAGCTTGGCCGCCGCCACCATCTTCATCGCCTGCGTGATCTTGCGCGTGGATTTCACGCTATTGATCCGCAGGCGGAGGCTTTTCAGGCTGGGCATTGCTTACTCTCCCGCAGGCCCAATCTTAGGCGAAGCTTTTTGCGAAGCCATCAAGGAAGGCAACCAGCTTCGTTTCCGTATCCTTCTTGATCTCACGATCATTGCGGATGGCGGCCACGATATCCGGCGCGCTTGACTTCAATTCACCCAGCAGGCGGCTTTCGAATTCACCCACCTTATTGAGCGGCAGGCGATCCAGATAACCGCGCGTGCCGGCAAAGATCGCAATCACCTGATCTTCAACAGCAACCGGCTTGAATTGCGGCTGCTTCAGCAATTCGGTCAAACGCGCACCGCGCGCCAGTAGCGCCTGGGTGGAGGCATCAAGATCCGAGGAGAATTGCGCGAAGGCCGCCATTTCGCGATACTGCGCCAATTCCAGCTTGATCTTGCCGGCCACCTGCTTCATCGCCTTGACCTGCGCGGCGGAACCCACGCGGGACACCGACAGACCGACATTCACCGCAGGGCGGATGCCCTTGAAGAACAATTCGGTTTCAAGGAAGATCTGACCATCCGTGATCGAAATCACATTCGTCGGAATATAGGCTGAGACGTCACCCGCCTGGGTTTCGATCACCGGCAGCGCGGTCAGAGAACCATTCCCGGCTTCATCACCCATCTTCGCCGCACGCTCCAGCAGGCGTGAATGCAGGTAGAAGACGTCACCTGGATAGGCTTCGCGGCCCGGCGGACGGCGCAGCAGCAGCGACATTTGGCGATAGGCAACGGCCTGCTTCGAAAGGTCATCATAGAAAATGACCGCATGCATGC
>JBIKWX010000252.1:0-5294 GCA_044356095.1 Roseomonas sp. | reverse complement strand
CGTTCCTACGCGTTACGCACCCGTCCGCCGCTGCCATTGCTGACCGCGCGACTTGCATGTGTTAGGCATGCCGCCAGCGTTCGCTCTGAGCCAGGATCAAACTCTCAGGTTCATCCAAGCATCACCACAGGACTTAAGCCCCACAGCAACACCCAAACGAACTTCCAAAGGCTCATCACTCTCACCAAACAAATCTCAGCCAACCCCAAACAACCAAGCACCAAGCCAAAACACCCAAAACAGATATCCAAAAAAGAACACCCGCCCAGGCGCCGACCGCGCATCCCACCCCGCCACTCATCGCAACAAGGCAAAACACACAGCAAAAGCCCAGCACCCAACCATCCAAAGATAGCCAAGCACCATCAACTTCCAAAAAAACCAGATGCAATTGTCAAACAACAAAAAAAGAACCAGCAACAGAACGCCTTACGGCATCCCACTTCGCCGGCCCCCTCAACCATACCAATCATCGGCAGGGCAAACAAACTAGCCAAAACAAACTAGCCAGTCAACCCCTAATCACCAATAACCTCACGGTGGACGGGCTTCTATACACCCCCACTCAACTCGTCAAGCGGCTAAACTCAAACTGACACAAATTCAGATTTTTGGATCAAGCATCTGATTTCATTTGTTTTTATATCTAAACCGCCCCGATTTTGCCGGAGGTTCAAACTTCCAAACAGGATGGAGCCCTTATGAGCAAGACGACGAATAAATTCTCTCCTGAAGTCCGTGCCCGAGCGGTGCGGATGGTGCTGGACCACGAGGCGGAGCACCCCTCTCGCTGGGCGGCGGCGTTATCGATTTTGGCCAAGATTGGCTATGCGGCGCATAGGCTGCTGGACTGGGTCAAGCGGGTTGAAGTTGATAGCGGCAAGCGGGCTGGCGTGCCGAGCGACATGGCTGAAAAGCTTAAAGCGCTGGAACGTGAAAACCGGGAGCGGCGCCAGGCCAATGAGATCTTGCGCAAGGGGTTGGATTATTTTGCTTGCGCGCAGCGCGTTTCACCCACACGGAGCTCGACCGCCGGTTCAAGCCACGATCGCCTTTATTGATGAAACGCGCGATGTTCACGGCTTGAGCTGCAAAGCGGATCAAGGCCGATCTGCAGGGTATTGCCGATTGCGCCGTCAACCTATTTCGATCACCAAGCCAAGCGCGCCGATCCTGATCTTCTGTCTGATCGGGCCAAGCGGGATGCTTTCCTGCTACCGGAAATCCGGCGTGTGCATAAGGCCCATTTCAGCGTCTATGGCGTGCAGAAGCTCTGGTGCGAATTAGGTCGAGAAGGTTTCAGTGTCGCGCGTTGTACCATTGTGCGCCTGATGCGTGCGAATGGGATTGCAGGGGCGGTTCGCGGGAAGCCTCTGCGTACGACCTTTTCCGATAAGGCGGCGCCGAGCCGGCTTTGGGTCTCTGACTTTACTCACGTATCAACCTGGACTGGCTTTGTGTATGTCGCTTTCACCATCGATGCCTTTTCGCGCCGGATTGTCGGCTGGCGCGTCAGCCGTACCGCGCATACGGGGTTCGTGCTTGATGCGCTGGAGCAGGCTTTGCATGAAAGGCGGCCCCTGCATCGCGGCGGCCTGGTCCATCACAGCGACAGGGGCAGCCGATATGCCTCGTTAAAATATACAGAAAGGCTGCTGGAAGCCGGGATTGAGCCTTCTGTCGGCAGTGTCGGCGCGTGCGGCGACAATGCACTCGCCGAGACCATCAACGGGCTTTACAAAACCGAGGTCATTCATCGCCGCGGGCCGTGGCGCAGCTTCGAGGCCGTGGAATTCGCCACGCTGGAATGGGTAGATTGGTTCAATAACAGGCGCTTGCTGGACCCAATCGGCTATATCCCGCCCGCTTGAGCCGAAGAACGCTAATATGCCTCACTGGATCAACCAGCCATGGCAGCATGACTTAAACAAAATAGCCTTCGGCAAAACCGGGGCGGTTCAGGGCGTGGCCCTTACGGCGCTTTCCCTATCTGGTTTTCTATATCGAGCGGCCGGACGCGCTTGATGTGTGGCGCGTGTTGCATGGCCAGGGCGACATTCCAGCCTGGATGCAATCGTCCGAGTAATCACAAGGCTTTGCGCAGCGCCGCGACATCGCCAAAGGTGACCGTGTGAGGCATACCGGGGCAGCGTCAACAGGTTGTACAAGGGAAGCAGCGCTCAAGCTCGGGAGAATTTGGGCGCTCCGGAGAGTAATTTCCGGCGTAGTTGCGTCCTCCAACCCTCAAGCCGTCGCAGCAGAACCCCAGGAAACATATCACTCAGCACGGCGACAGGCGCCGAAACCTTGGGGTTCAGCCTCATTTTTCTGCTCCCAGTTCCATTCCCCCAGGCATCTGTTTCACCAACCTATGCTGCGCCGCGGCATAAAAATCCACTCAGATCAATGCTTAAGACCTTGTTGGAAAAATCAGCCAACCCTCAAGCTTTGGAGAGAACCCCCGATTCGCAGGGAAAAAGCCCGACCATTCCGCCTCTGCACCATCAAGATTTCTGGCGAAAAGCCCGCAAATACTCGGGAGTTTCAAAGCCCACTCAGGGCTGAGAGCAAGTTTGCGTAAGGGGAAGTGGCGTAGGAAAGGGAACCGTGAAGGCAACCGTCTCTGCGCCTTCAAACGCCCCGATATCCGAAGCTTGGCTCCGGGCGACCGCACTAAAACGCCCCAGTTCAACCCCTGATTTCGGAAATCTTTCGGGTAAGTTTCAGCCCATTCTCGGGACTACGCCCCAGAGGCGGCGGCATTTTCCCCCTGCCGGAACAAGCCGGCCTTCAGGGGGTTCAGACCATGTATCACGAAATCACCTCGGCACTTCTGGGCCACGCGCTGCTTGGCGCGGTCTTGGCCATACTTGCCTTCGCTACCGCCTTTGGGCTTCTCCTGGCTTTCCGCTCGGCCCGCGTGGCCATTCGGGAGCTCTCCGAGCTCAATCAGTCGCTCCAGACCAGCCCTAGGTCCGTTGTTGAAGCCCGCGTGTCATGATTACCGCGGCCTTCCTTATGCACTTCTTCCTCTGCGGCCAGACCGAAATGTTTTGCGAGGAAGGCCGCATGACGCATCAATCCTGCGCGGCGGCCGAAGCCTGGCTGCGCGCTGGGCTTCGCCCGGACCAGACGCTGCTGGTTTCCGCCTGTGAGGGCATTGACCAGCAAAACCCCATCACCGCCGCCGCCCTACCGGAAGAAAGGGGGCTGCCGCAGCTCGCTGCCCGTGCGCCCGCGAAAGGGGGTGAGTGATGTCCCCGATCTCCCCCTGGCTCCGCCATCGCGGCTGGTTGGTCGTGCTGGGCGCCTTTCTTATCCAGGTTGTTGGCTTCGGTGCAATTTACTCAAGCTCTGCCTTCTCGGCTGAGATTGCAGCAAGCCTCGGCATGGATCGCGCGGATGCCGATCTGGTGATGGGGCTGAGCTTGGGCTCAAGCTTCCTGGTCAGCGCCATGAGCGGATCGCTGGCAGATCGCTTTGGGCCGCGCCCGCTTGCCGTATTCGGCATGATCCTTGTTGCGTCCGGCTTGGCCCTGGCAGCGCTGGTACAGCACGTAATCACACTTTTCCTGAGCTACGGGCTGCTGCTGGGACTTGGGGTTGGCTTGGCCAATGTTCCGGCCCTGGCCGCAGTGCAGCGCTGGTTCCTTGTGAAGCGAGGCCTTGCCACTGGCCTTGCCTCGGCAGGCATGGGGGTAGGTACCGTCCTGGTGCCGATCCTCAAGGACCTTCTCTCCGGCTTTGGCGATTGGCGCGCCATTTTCCTCTGCTGCGCCGCGCTTGTCGTTCTGGTTGGCTTGGCCGGAGCCCTGCTGCTGGATGCGCAACCTGAGAAACATGGCATGGGGCCGGATGGCACGCGGCTCAACCCGGCAAGCGCTCCGCGTCCGGCAGAGGGCCTCAGCCTTGGCCAGGCTTTGCGCAGCCGCAGTTTCCAATACGCGCTGCTTGGAACGCTACTGTTCTCAATCCCTGTTTCGGCGCCGCTGATGTTGTTGGTTGGCTCGGCAGAAGTAAGGGGGCTCAGCCAGCAGCAAGCGGTTGGGCTAATCGGGCTGGTCGGCGCTGGTTCACTCGCTGGGCGTTTCATCCTGGGTGCCGCAGCGGATCGTCTTGGCCGGCGCCCCAGCTTCCTGGTCATCTGCTTTGCGCTTGGCCTTGTCATGTTTGCCTGGGCTGCGGCGCGCGATGCCTGGTCGCTTGGTGCCTTCGCCCTGGTCTATGGCGTGCTTCAGGGTAGCTTTCTCGCGTTGCTGCCCGCCTTTACCGCGGATGTTTTTGGTCGGCGCGCAATCGGCGGCCTGATTGGCGCACTTTACACAAGCCGAGGCGTGGGATTGCTGGCGGGCCTGCCACTGATGTGTGCCGGCATCGCCTTCTTCGGCGCCTATGAGGTATCGATCCTAGTCTGCGGCCTTGCCGGCTTGTTCGGTGCCGTCCTGCTTTGCTTGGCGCGGCCCGAAGCGGCCGGTGAGCGCAAGCTTGTGCCCGCCAAGCCCGCTATGGTGGCGACAGCCTCATGTGCAACAACGCCGGCGAAGATAGGGCAAACTGTCCTGGCCCTTTGGCTGCTGTCGGTTCTTGGCCTTGGGACCGGCATGCTGGCTGCTTCGCCACGCGGTGCCGCGGCCGAAGCGCTGGTGCCCGATACTGCGATCCGCGCCGCCAACCTGCCCATCACCCAGGCACGCGGCGGCGTTCGGTCCTTCGCGGTGGAACTGGCCGGTGGCGCGGGCGTTTTCGATATGCCGGAAGCCGCGGCCCATCACCCAGTCCCAGCGGTGCTGATCCTGCATGATGCCTCGGGCGCTGATGGCCGGGCCGCTTCCTATGCCGAGCACTTGCTGGGCGCGGATATTGCCGTGCTGGAATTGCGCGAAGGAGATGCCGCGGCGGCGGGCGCTGCGCTTGCAGCACTTGCAGCCGATCCGCGCATCAACTCGGCACGGCTTGGCATACTTGGCTTCGGTACAGGTGCCCGCTTGGCCTTGGAACTGCCCGGCACCGCAGCGCGCGCCTTGCTCTATCCCGGCTGCGGCACCCTGGCCGGAGCGCGCAAAATGGCGATCGCGGTTGAACCCGCACCGCTGGCCCGTCGCGTCGCCTGGATAGGCGAAGCCGGCATCCGCGACTTTGTGGGTCCGGCAGAATATGCCTGGAACTATAATGTCTCAGGCGGCGCGCCTGGCTTCGCCCTGTCGCATAAAAGCGCCGCCATCCTGCTGCTGCATGGCGCCGAAGACCCAGCCAACCCGGCCGAGGCTTGTGCCTTCCTATGCGAAAGCCTGCGC
>JBIKWX010000035.1:0-17711 GCA_044356095.1 Roseomonas sp. | reverse complement strand
TCGCCAAAGCCGCGCGTCACGATTTCATTCCGTGGTACCCCACGTCGCACCAACTCCGCCGCAACAGCATCGGCGCGGCGAACTGATAGGCGCATATTATACTCAGCCGGCCCGGAACGGTCTGCGAAGCCACTCACCTCAATTCTGGTCACGCCTGTCCCTCGCGCGGTCGCCGCTTCACCGATGATCTGACGCGCGCGATCAGTCAGATCAGCAGAACTCCAGTCGAAGAAGACAAGAAATGTTCGGGCGGCAGCAACCGGGGTCGCCGCTGGCGAGGTCACAGCGCGCGGCGCCGAAAAAGCGTAACGTAGACCAAACAGAATGGAATGATTGAAGTTATCCACCTCAGCATCTGCCAGGTAGGTAATGCCATTCACTCTATTGCGGTCAAAATTGTGCCCATTCGTCCCAAGAAAGCGGTATTCCGCACTCAGGGCCAAGCCCGGTACCGAAGAAATTGGCACGGCGACCCCGGCGATTGCCTGTGCAGCAAAGGAACCGGGTGCGCCCGAGGAGCTGTTATAGGTATTTTCACGCGTCGCACTCGTCTTGTAGCCGACGTCATCATAGCTGTGCCAAATATAGCCTAACCCTGCACCTATATACGGCCTCAAACCCCAAAAAATGTCACCAAGGTCAAAATCAAACAGGATATTCGCCATACTGCCATAGCTTGAGGCTGTCCCAACCGGCGGCTGTCGCGACTTATTGGTAAGGGTATGCCCATCAGTATCATTGCGACGATAGCTACCTTCAATTTCGATCCGCAAACCATTACCGAAACCCCAGCCAAAGCTGAGTACCCCGACATAGCCTGTGTCAAATGAGTTGCTTTCGCCAATCAGCCGTGTTCGATCTTGGCGCCAAGTGCCTGTGATGTCAGTGTCCTGCAGAAAATTAACGCCCAGACCAGCACCAACATAAGGCCCGCTGACCGGTTGCGCTTCTGCCAATGTTGACAGCGCAACAAAAGAAGCCGCTAAGAGCTGCAAATTCCTGTAGCGCATTGCCCCTCCTGAGCAACCCCCACCGATGAGGATCCCTCCATTACTGTTAGTCTGTCAAAGCAAAAGCGTGAAAAGTCAAGCATAAACAGAAGGCTTTTGTGCGGCCCGGACCATTTCTCAACAATCTTCTATCATTCAGCACGGTTTTGACGTGAAGCTCAGGCAATACCCCCCCCGACGACCCTTACTCAATAAAGGTGCATTTCGGAAAGCGATCATGCCACTCAACAAAAAAGGGGCGCCTTGCGGCGCCCCTGATCTTTCCCGATCGGAATTTTCCCAAATTACTTCAGGATGATTTCCACGCGGCGGTTCTGCGGTTCACGCACACCATCGGCCGTCGGCACCAGGTTGTTTTCCTCGCCGAAGCCGCGGGTCACGATCTCATTGCGCGGCACGCCACGGCGCACGAGTTCAGCCGCCACCGCATTGGCGCGGCGGATCGAAAGCTGCATGTTGTAATCCGCCGGGCCGGAACGGTCCGTGAAGCCATTCACTTCAATGCGGGTCACGCCAGCGCCGCGGGCAGACGCCGCTTCACCGATGATCTGACGCGCACGATCCGTCAGGTCCGCCTTGCTCCAGTCAAAGAAGACCAGGAAGGTACGGGCCGCAGCCACAGGCGCGGCGGCAGCAACCACCGGGGCGGCGTTGAAAGCGTAGCGCAGACCAACCAGCAAGGAGTGGTTCACGTTGTCAACGTCAATGCTAGCTTTTTCGGCACCACCTGAGAGGCTCGTGGAGATTTCATGACCAGACGTCATCATGAAGCGGTATTCGGCGGTCACCGCCAAGCCAGGCACAGCAGAAATTGGCAGGGACAGACCAGCAATGGCTTGACCACCCCAGTTCCCGTTGTCACCCGTGATAGTATTGAACTGATTTCCTACCGCATCATAATCGTGCCAGATGTAACCCACACCGGCACCAACATATGGCGTTACGCCGCCCAAAGCGCCGCCAAGATTGATATCATAGAGCAGGTTGGCCATCGCGCCATAACTCGTGGCCGTGCCTTTGCCCGAGCTTGCAACGCCAGGCACCTTGAAGTCGGACACGTCATTCGACCGATAGTTGCCTTCAATTTCCGCACGCAAACCATTGCCGAAGCCCCAGCCAAGGCTGAGAACACCAACGTAGCCCCAAGAAAACTCAGCCGACAGACCACTGCCGACAAACGCCTTGTCGGCGGCCGAAGAACCAGTAACATCGGTCTTGTCGAGGTAGTTCCCGCCAATCCCCGCGCCAAGATAAATCCCGCTCACCGGCTGGGCCTGCGCCAGCATCGGCAGTGCTACCACCGCCGCAGCGGCCAAAAGGGTCTTTTTGAAGCTCATTGTCTTTCCTCATCTCTGTTTCAGGGCGCAAACACGAAGCTGTCGCAGCCCAAAAATCCGCATGGGCTTGTTAGCATGATTCGCGGCGCATGCGACATCGGAATGACCATCCGGCACCTGCCGTGTCGCTTCAGCCACCTACTGTGGCAAATTTGCAATACTCTTCGGAGCCAGGAGCGACTCCAGCGAGGCCGTTTGGATGAAGCGCACCGAGGGTCCAGCGCCCCCCTGCGGGCCTTCCACCTGCCATGGCAGCGCGCGAATAATTAAATTGTAACAAGCCACCACATCACGACCGTTGCCCACACAAGATTCCTTCAAATCAATATTTTGCCTGTGTTCTGGCCGCCCCTGGCGCCAGGCGCCCACCGCCAAACGCGTGCCGCACCGCTTGAAAGGCACCCCCCCACAAGCCACCTGCCCTCCAGGTGCTGAGAGCGGCCTGAAACCGTCGGCACCAGCAATGTCGGGAGAAGGATTTCACCATGAATGATGAGGAAAAGCGGATCATTACCGCTTTTGTCGAGCGCATGAGCGGCAATGCGGCGATCGCCGGTGCGCCCGCTGGCCCCTGGGGCGCAAGCGCGGCGCAAAAGCCGAACCTGCCACCCATGGACCCGGAAGCGGATCGCCTGATCGCGGAGCTTTTCACCCGCTATCCGGAAGCGCGCTACCGCATCACCCAGGCGGCTTTCGCGCAGGAAGCGGCGCTGATCGAAGCCAATAACCGGATGCAGCAATTGGAATGGGAAGCCGAAGCCGCGCGACGCGAAGGCCAGGCGCAGAAAGGCGGCATGCTTGGCGGGTTGTTCGGCGGCAATCGCCCGGCCCCCATGCCGCCGCGCCCGCAGCCCTATTACCCCCCCGGCCATAACCCGCAGGCGCTGCAACAGCGCCAAGGTGGGGGCTTTCTTGGCACCGCGCTTGCCACTGCGGCCGGTGTGGCGGGCGGCATCATGCTCGGCAATATGCTGATGAGTGCGCTTGGCGGTGGTGGCGCGGCACAGGCCGCATCATCCGGTGGTTTCGCGCAGGAAGCCGTACCCTCATCTTCGCCCTGGGGCGGGGATGCTCAGCCGGATGCGACTGCAGATTACGGCAATGACGCCAGCGCCGATTGGGGCGACGAGGAAATCTGACGGCCCGCCAACTTTGGCCAAAAATGGCGTGATCCCAGGCTAAGGATCACGCCAACCAGATCTTCGATCCTTCGCTTGGCGCGGCACATAGCCCCAGTAATTTCCGATCACGCAACCATAACGGCGCCTACCAAGCCAGCAGCGGTTTATCGGGCGTGTTTAAAAAAATTGCCTATCCTGCCTTCGCCTGAAGCTCTGTGAGCTCTGCCAAAAACCGTGCCGCCGCCAGCGCGGGTGGCCAGGGGCGCCAGGGCTCCCCACCATAGCGCGCAACCAAAGGATCACGCGCCAAAACCGCCGCGCGAATGCCTAGCGTCTCGCGCATTTCAGCTTCCGTCCAACCGGCAATATGCACAGCTTCCGCCGCTGCGGCCGCGATATCGGCGGCCTTATGCGCGCGTTTGTCTTCAACACCCCAAGCCGGCAATCGGTAACGCAACGCCACCGCCGCCGAGAGGCTTGCCTGCAAGGCCGCGAACCGCTCCCCCAAAAAGGGCTTAAGCGGAGAGATACAGTCGAAATTGATCAACCCTTCATCCGCATCATGCAGCAATTCGCGCAATTCCTCAGGCGGCGTCAGCCAATGGCGCGTGCGCTGGCGGCGGAGTTGCAAGACGAAAAGCGCGTGCTGCGCGACTGAAAGCGGCTCCGGCCAGATGGAATGCCCGCCCCAGCGAAAGGTGCGCGCAAGCCCGGTGGCGAGATCCTCATCCGTCCAATCGAAGGGTGTCGGGGAAAGCAAATCCAGCCGCCGCCCGGATGGCAACCGCACCCAGGCGCGGCCAAGGCTGGGTGCGGGCATTTTCAATAAGTCGCAAAGACGCGCCTGATGCCATCATGATCAAGCCCCTTGGTGAGCGCGAGCGAAAGCAGAATGCGCGCCTTTTGCGGTGTCAGGTTATCGGCACTGATGAAGCCCGATTTGTCCGCGCGCTCAGTGCGAAATGTGCGCCCCGATCCGGCGCGGCTGGAAAGCACCAGCTTCACCCCGGCAGCGACAGCCGCCTCACCGGCCTTCACCATGGCCGGCGTGATATAGCCAGGCGCGAAGCCCGCGGTGACAATGCCCTTGGCGCCAGCAGCGACAAAGGCATCAATCGCCGCGCCATCCGCGCCCGCATAGCAATAGGCAATGTCAACGCGCGGCAAAGCCTCCAGGCCCTGCACATCGAATTCCGTATCAGGTGCGATTTTGCGGATGGGCTTGCGGTACCAGGCGATCATATCGCCATCGGCGTGACCCAGCGCGCCGAAATCCGCCGTGCGAAAGGTTTGCATCCGAAGGGTCGAGGTTTTGGTCACATCCCGCGCCGCCTGAATTTCATCATTCAGCAGCACGAGCGCGCCAAGCCCCCGCGCGCCCGGATCGGCTGCGACACGAATGGCATTGACGATATTCATCGGCCCATCGCCGGAAAGCGCAGAAGCCGGACGCTGCGCGCCGACCAGCACAACAGGAATGCTGATCTTCAGCGTGAGTGAGAGGAAATAGGCCGTCTCCTCAAGGCTTGCGGTGCCATGGGTGATGACGATGCCGGCAAGCTTCGGGTCTTCCGCCGCAAGCTTATGGCAAAGCCCGAGCAAATCCTTCCATTCCGGCCAGGCCAACTGTGTGGAGGGAATGGCGCGGAAGGGGACCGGTAGCACCTCCGCGACCAGATTGGCCTCGGGAATGCGCGCAAGCAGCCCGTTCACATCCAGCATCGAACCATTGGCAAGATAATCCAGGATATCAAGCGGCCCGGTCCCCATTGAGGAAATGGTGCCACCCGTGCCAATCACGGCAACACGCGGCTTCATGCCGGCACCTTTGGCGCTGCGGACTGCAGCCTTGCATGCATCTCATCCATGGTCATCAACTCTCCTTCGCATAAGCCGGCAAGCACCGCGCCTTCGCTGTCATGGCGGTAGCGTGACCTGTTTTGCCGGATTCCGCCATGGGCCGTGCCGCACGCCAAGCCTAATCCGCCTTGCGGTCCAGCACCGCCGTGGTCAGGCGCGACACACAGGCCAGCTTGCCATTGGGCCGATGGATTTCCGTCTGCCAAACCTGGGTGCGGCGCCCCAGATGCAGCGGGCGGCAAAGGGCGGTGACAATCTCCCCCTCAGGCACCGCAGACACATGATTGGCATTCACCTCCAGCCCCACCGCATTTTGGCCCTCGGGCAGCGTCAGGGTGGTCGCGATGCTGCCGAGCGTTTCGGCCAGCACCACTGAAGCACCACCATGCAAAATCCCATAAGGCTGCACATGCCGCCGATCCACCGGCATTTCGGCGCGCAGGAAATCGGTCCCGACCTCAAGAATGTGGATGCCAAAGGCGCCAGGCAGGCTATTGGCCAGCCGGGCTTCGATGGCGGCGGGCGTGGCGGGGCGTTTCCAGATGCTCATGGCGGGACCTTCAATTGCCTATCAGGGGATGGGCTTCTCGCAGCCCGGCCCCCGGAAGGGAAGGCCTTCTCGGCCCAGTGCTTCGTCCAGCGGCGCTGCAACCTTTGAAACTTTCATGTTTTGTCATAAGATTGAGCATCATCACTTGGGCCTTTCGCGCGCCTTCGGCGCAAGGATGCCCGCGAAGCCAAAGGCCGGCGCTTGCGCATTCTGCTCGATATTTCGCGATTGATTTCCGGCACAAGGCGTCCCGCGCCCACCGGCATTGATCGCGTGGAGCATGCCTATGCCCGGCATTTCCTGGCCCATGACCCGGCCCGGCTGACCTTTCTGATGAGCGGGCCTTTCCTGCCCATGGTAGCCTTGCCGCATGACTTGGTGGCAGCGCTGCTCGCAGCGCTACAAACCCAATGGCAGGGAGCCCAGGGCGCCGAGGCCGCCTGGCAGGAGGCCCAAAGGCTCGCCCATCAGGCGCGAACCCGCCACTGGCTTGGGCGTGGCCGCGGCCTCCTAAGGGATGCGCTGGCGGCGCGGGAACCCGTTTTGCATCTGCTGGTCTCCCATCGCGGGGCAGATCGGCCAGGCCCCATTATGGCCCTGAAGCGCCAAGGCGCGCGCTTCATTCCCTTCGTGCATGATCTGATCCCGATCACCCATCCGGAATATGCGCCGCCGCGCAGCACCTTGCAGCATCGCCGCCGGCTTGAGACCTTCGCGACTTTGGCCGATGGCATCATTGTCAATTCCGGCGCAACGGCTGAAAGCCTGGCGCCCTTTCTCGCTGAAGCCCCAAGGCATGGTCCCATCCCAGTGCTACCCGCGCCGCTGGGCGTTGATCCCGTGCCTGCCGATGGCAAATTCCCTTGCCCTGAGACGCCCTATTTCGTCTGTCTTGGCACGATTGAACCACGCAAGAACCACCTGCTGCTGCTTCATCTCTGGCGCGATCTGGTCGAAACCCTTGGCGCTGCGGCGCCAAAGCTGGTGCTGGTTGGCCGACGCGGCTGGGAGAATGAGAATATCCTCGACATGCTGGATCGCTGCCCGGCACTTGCGGACAGTGTGACAGAGCATGCGGGGCTGTCTGATGCTGCCGTGGCGCGCCTGCTGCAAGGGGCCAGGGCGTTGCTTTTCCCCTCCTTCGCGGAAGGGTACGGTCTGCCGCTGGCGGAGGCACTCGCGCGCGGCGTACCCGCCATCTGCTCGGATTTATCGGCCTTGCGCGAAGTGGGCGGCATGGCACCGGAATATCTGGACCCCTTGGACGGCGCTGGCTGGCGCCGCATGATCCTGGACTACGCTGCAGATCACGGCCCCGCTCGGCAGGCACAAATGACACGCCTGGCTGGCTGGACCGCGCCGACTTGGCGAGACCATTTCGCTTTGGTGGACCCCTGGCTGGAAAACCTGGCGCGAACTGAGCCGCGCCCATGGGCAGACCGCGCGCTGACTGCCGCCATCTCGGCCAGCGCCGCGCAGGCACTGGCATCCCAAACGCCGTCACATGGCTAAACCCATGCCCCGCCCCCGCCCGCTTCGACAGAGGAGCGCCGCGCAGGAGCCGATCGCCATTATCGGCGCGGCTGCACGGCTTCCAGGCGCGGCTGATCTTGCATCCTTCGCCGCCTTGTTGCGCCAGGGGGTGGATGCGGTCACGGAAGTACCGAAGGATCGTTTTGAAAAAGCGCGCTGGTATCACCCTCGCCCAGGCGCTGCGGGGCGCAGCTATAGTTTTGCTGCCGGTACGATCGGCGATATCAGAGGCTTTGACGCGGAAGCCTTTGGCCTCTCGCCACGGGAGATCGCGGAAGCCGATCCCCAGCAACGCCTTTTGCTGGAAGTGACACGCGATGCCTTCGAAGATGCGGGACTAAGGCCGGAAGCTTTGGCGGGGCGCAATATTGGCGTTTTCATTGGCGGTTCATCCACCGATTTCGGCGAATTGCGCCTGGATGATCCTGCGTCCGGTGATCGCTTCCACATGACCGGTAATGCGCTTTCCATCCTGTCCAATCGCATCGGTCATGTATTCGACCTTCGCGGCGGGGCGCAGACCATTGACACTGCCTGCTCATCCTCGCTGGTGGCGCTGCATCTGGCGGCGCGGGCCTTGGCCGATGATCCTACCCTCGAAGCAGCCGTGGTCGGTGGCGTCAATCTGCTGCTCTCGCCCTATGCCTTTATGGGTTTTTCGCGCGCGGGCATGCTCTCGCAGCGCGGTCGCTGCCAGGTATTTGATGCCGCCGCAGATGGCTATGTGCGCGCCGAAGGGGCTGGCGTCGTCATTCTGCGCCGCCTTGCCGATGCGAAGGCAGCGCAGGAGCCGATTCGCGCGCTTCTGCTTGGCACCGCAAGCAATACGGCCGGGCGCACCATTGGCATTTCACTCCCCAATCGTGAAGCGCAAGCGGTATTGCTGAGGACCCTTCTACAGAGCAGCGCGGTGCATCCGGACCGCTTCATGGCCTTTGAAGCCCATGGCACTGGTACTCAAGCCGGCGACCCTGCCGAGGCCTGGGCGATTGGGCAGGCAATCGCGCAGCATCGCAGCGCGCCGCTGCTGATGGGTTCCGCAAAGGCGAATATCGGCCATCTGGAAGCTGGCGCTGGCATGGCTGGGCTGCTCAAGGCCATGCTGATGCTGGAGCAGGGTTTTATTCCCCGCGCGCTGCATTTTGAAAACCCCAATCCAGCGATTGATTTCACAGATTTGAACCTGAGTGTGCCGCGCGCGACTGAAAATATTGTGACACCCGATGATGCTGTGATTGGCGTGAATGCCTTTGGTTTCGGCGGCACGAATGCCGCAGCGATTTTGGGCCGCGCCCCCCTGGCACGCGTGCCACGGCGCGCGTCGGCAAAAGGGGCGCCGCCACTTATTCTCTCGGCACGCTCTGCCGAAGCGCTTAGGCTTTCGGTTTCCGCCTGGCGTGATGCGCTGGCAGGCGCCGATGGCGCACGCATTTGCGCACTTGCCCGCGGGCAGGCGCGGCATCGTGATCTCGCGCCGCATCGGCTGGTTCTGCGCGGGGCTGATGGCGCAGCCTTGACCGCGCGTTTAGCCGCCTGGGCAGCAGAGGAACGCGAGGCCAGCGTCGCGCATGGTATCGCCGCAAGCGGGCGCATCGCCTTTGTCTTCAGTGGTAATGGCGCGCAACATGCTGGCATGGCACGCGAGGCGTTTCGCACCTCGTCCGACTTCCGGCGTGCGGTGCTCGCTGCGGATGCAGCGCTGGCGCCGCGGCTTGGGGTTTCGCCGGCTGCTTTGATCAAGGCTGGCGTCAGCGATGCCACCTTGGTCGGGACGGATCTCGCCCAGCCCTTGCTTTTCGCTGTGCAGATGGGTGTTCTGGCGGCCCTGAGAGCGGAAGGCATCATCCCCGATCTGGTGATCGGCCATTCCGTCGGCGAAGTGGCGGCGGCGCAAGCGGCGGGAATACTCTCACTCGATCAGGCGGCTGCGCTGATCGTGGCGCGCAGCCGGCATCAGCACGCAACCAAAGGCACCGGGCGCATGGCGGCGATTGGTGCCACGCCGGAAGCCATTGCGCCATTACTCGAAGAATGCGGCCCAGGGCTTGAAATCGCCGCGATCAATGCGCCGGCAGCGCTGACCGTCGCGGGGCCCTCGGCAGCGATTGCACGGCTTTGCCAAAGGGCGGAAGCGGCGCGGTTGGTCGCGATCCCGCTTGATCTGGACTACGCTTTTCATAGCGCCGCGATGGAACCGGTGCGTCAGGGGCTGTTGCGGGATTTGGCATCGCTCAATACCAAGCAAAGCACTTCCCCGATGATTTCGTCGGTGACCTGTCAAACCTTGCCCGGTGCAGAAGCTGGCGCCGAGTATTGGTGGCGCAATCTGCGCGAACCGGTGCGCTTTCAGGCTGCTATAATCGAAGCGGTACGCCAAGGGGCAAGGCTTTTTCTTGAAATCGGGCCAGCGCCTGTTTTGCAAAACTATCTGCGCGAAACACTACGCGCCGAGGCGGTGGAAAGTGCGACCTTCGCAAGCCTGAAACGTCAGGATGGGCCGGGCAATCCTTTTCCCGCCATCGCCGATCGCGCGATTGCCGCAGGGGCCGACCCCCGCAAAGCGCCCATTTTCCAGGGTACTGCGGAGCGCCGGGCATTACCGCGCACGCCCTTTGCGCGGCGCGCCATCTGGTTTCCGACTTCGGTGGAAAGCGCGCGATTGACCAACCCTGAATTTGATCACCCGCTGCTGGGGTTTCGGCAAGGGCGCTCCCCGGCACAATGGACGCAATGGCTGGATACCACCGCCCTGCCCTGGCTCGGCGATCATCGGCTGTTTGGTGAGGCGGTACTGCCCGCTGCCGCCATGCTGGAAGCCGCCCTGGCAGCCGCCGCTTTGACCCATCCCGAGGCGCCGGTGCTTGAAGTGAGCGATCTTGCCATCCTCCGCCCAGTGACGCTCAGCCAGGAGAGCGAAGTGGAATTGCACTATGCCGCCGATGCCGAAGGCGGCTTTACGTTGCGGTCACGGCCGCGCCTCACCGAAGATGATCTGACCCTTTTTGCCCGCGCGCGTCTTGCCGCATTGCCGCGCCTGCCATCCCGCCCGCAATGCGCGCTGACCGATGGGACGGAGATCACAGGGGCCGAAGTGGTCGCCTTTGCCGCGCGGCATGGCCTTGATTACGGCCCTGCCTTTCATACTCTGCAAAGCGTGACACGGAATCATGGCACCAAGGGTGCCTTGGTGCGTCTCAGCCTGCCGGACACCGCGCCGGATCATGCCGGTTTCATCCTGCACCCGGCTTTGCTGGATGGCGCGTTCCAGGGTCTTTTTGGATTGCTGCTGGGCCAAGAATTCAGCGCTGACGAAGCCGTTATTCCTGTCCGGATCGGCCGGCTTTGTGCCCGGCGCGATGCCGCGCCGATTGCCTCGGCGGAAATCATCCCTGGCCGGCGCGGCGCCAGGCTTTTCGCCGCAAGCCTGACGTTGCGCGATAGCGCCGGCGGGATCACCGCCATCATCGAGGATATCTGGTTCCAGCGCGTGCCAAGACCAGGGCGGGAGAAGCTGGAAAACCTTACCTTCCGGCTTGATCCCGCACCCAGCCTGCCCGTGGAAGGTGCGGCCGCGGAAATTGATCTGACGCCAATCATCGCCGCCATTCGCGCCCAGGATCAGACAGCGTCACTGACCGAGGCAGGGCTTTTGCTGGAAGCGTATCTAGCCGCGCTGGTGCTACCGGCGCTGCGCGACAATGCGGCACCGGCCAGCAACTATCGCGCCGCACTTTGGCGTATCCTGGCATTGGCTGGGGCAGCGGAACCCAAGGCCGAGGGCTGGAAGATCATTGAAGATCAGCCCCTGCCGCCGCCTGAGGCGATCTGGCGCGCAGTGCTGAACGAGCAACCTTCACTGGCGCTTGACTTGGCTTGGCTGGCTGAGGCCGGAGAGCAGATTAGGGCAGCGTTGCAAGGTGAAGCGATCATCACGGCGCCTCCGCCGGCCTTGGGCGGTGCGATGCGCGCGCTCACCGAACCGCTACTGACGGGTCTGCGCAGCCTGGCAGAATCCTGGCCGCAACATCGGCCCCTCAGGGTGCTGGAACTCGGTGCGGGCGGCGCACTGACGCGCGGCGCCCTTGCTCTGCTCAGCAAAACTGGCCTCAGCATCGCCTATAGGGCGATCGGAACCGCCCAGGCCGGCACCATGGGCAATATGTCGGAAATGATCGCCCTCCGCTGGGAGGATTGGGAAAGCCTGAAAAGCGCGCCGAAGCCCGCGGATAGGGCGGATGTTGTGATTGGCTTGGCGCCAGCGGCGCTTGCACGGACGGGGACCGCGATTCTCGAAGAGCTCATCAACCAAGCGGCACCCGGCGCCGCGCTATTGCTGGCCGAGCCTTCACCCGGTGCCATTTGGAACGCCACCCTGGGGCAGGATCACACCTGGTGGCGGGACGATCCGGAAGGCGCCTTGCCTGACGCTGCCGTATGGCGCACCGCGCTCGGTGTAGCGGGGTGGCAGGGGGCGGACGTCGTGGCGCTTGGGGCGGCGCCCTGGCCTGCGCTGCTGCTGTCCGGCCAAAATCCAATAGAAAAATCCACGGATAGTATCGGTATCTTGCCAGGACCCAGCGTGATCTTCGCCGATGCCGAGGTTCTATCGCTGGCAGAGGCCGTGGCGGCAAGGCTGACGCCAGCAGGGCGGCCCACCATCCTGCCACTTGGCGATATCTTGCCCCCCAAGGCGCTACGCGGCGCCGATATTCTGGCGATAACCGGCTTAGCGGAACCCGCAACGGCCCTTGCCCATCTGACAAGCTTGGCGGCGGCTGCCGAGGGCGCAGCGCGCCGGATCATGTTGGTGGCTGCAGCCGAAGAAGCGCGCGCGGCAGCAGTAATCGGGCTTGGTCGTGTGCTGGCCAATGAGCTGCCCGGCCTGAAGCCAAGCCGCGTGACGATTACGCCGGGCATGACGCCTGAAGAAGCGGCTCATCGGCTACTGGTGGAATGGAATGGCCATGCGCCGGAGGTGAACCTCTCATCAAGCGGGCGCTTCGTTCCTGCCTTGAGACCCGGTTTGCCGACCGCAGTGCCGGAGTTTCCGGCGCGTCTTGCCATTGGTCAGCCTGGGCAATTGGCCAGCCTTGTCTGGAGGTCGCTCGGTATTCTTCCAAAGCCCGGCCCAGGAGAGGTCAGGCTGCGTATCACGGCTACGGGCCTCAATTTCCGCGACGTGATGTGGGCGCAGGGGCTTTTGCCGGAAGACATGCTGATGGATGGCTTCGCGGGCCCCAGCCTTGGCATGGAATGCGCTGGCATTGTGGAAGAAGCCGGGGCTGGGGTTGGGCTCAAGCCGGGCACCAAGGTATTCGGCTTTGCGCCCGCTGCCTTCGCGACCCATGCGCTGACACGGGCAGAGGCCTTGCAGCCGCTACCCCATGGCATGACGCCTGAAGCGGCGGCCACCATTCCGGTTGCCTTCATTACGGCAGCCTATTCCCTGGAAACCTTGGCGAGGCTGCGGCCCAATGAACGCGTGCTGATCCATGGCGGTGCAGGCGGCGTTGGCTTGGCTGCTTTGCAAATCGCCAAGGCCGCTGGCGCCCTGGTGGCAGCCACCGCTGGAACGCCGGAAAAGCGCGCCTTCCTGCGCCAGCTTGGGGCTGATCTGGTATTGGATAGCCGTGATGCCGGCTTTGCCGATGCGCTCCGCGCTGCCTGGCCTGATGGCGTTGATGTCGTGGTGAATTCGCTTGCGGGTGAGGCGATGGAAAGAAGCCTTGGGCTGCTGGCGCCCTTTGGCCGCTTCATTGAATTGGGCAAGCGCGATTTTGCCGAAGGCCGGCGCGCTGGGCTTGGCGCCTTCCGCCGCAATATCAGCTATTTCGCCGTGGATGCGGATGCCCTGCCGCGCGCGCGCCCTGCCTTGGCTGAGGCGTTGTTGCGCGATATCGCCGCACGGCTTGCCGATGGCACGCTGCTACCTTTGCCCTATCGTGCCTTCCCGGCCGAGGAAGCGGAAGCGGCATTTCGCCAGCTTCAGGCATCGTCCCATATCGGCAAGCTCGTGATCAGCCCGCCGCTGGAAAGCAATTCCAGCACTGCACCGTGGGAGCCGGATGAGGGCGGATGTTATGTGGTTTTGGGCGGCACGCAGGGCTTCGGGCTGGAATGCGCCAAGTGGCTGGCGGCGGCGGGAGCAAGGCGCATTGCACTGGTTTCCCGCCGTGGCGCGGCCACGCCCGGAATGGATGCGGCGCTGCGCGTTCTGGCGTCACTCGGCGCCCGCGCCAGCGCTCATGCCTGTGATGCAACGGATCGCGAAGCGCTTGGCGCCGTTCTGGCAGCGTTGCGTGCAGAAGGCGCGCCCATTCGCGGAGTGGTGCAGGCAGCGGCCGTTTTCGCCGATAGCGCCGCAGCGCGACAGGATCAGGCGAGTTTCGCGCGCGTGCTGGCGCCGAAGCTTCTGGCGGCAGAGGCTTTGGAAGCACAGACCGCAGATGATCCTCTGCATTTGTTTTTGTTGTTCTCCTCAGCGACCACAGTTTTCGGTAATCCCGGCCAGGCGAATTACGTCGCCGCCAATGCCGCTTTGGAAGGGCTCGCGCGCCGTCGCCATGCCGAGCGCAAGCCAGCGCTTGCGGTTGGGTGGGGACCGATCACCGATGCCGGTGTGCTGACGCGCGAAAGTGCCGCGGCGGAAAAGCTCGAACGCCTGAGCGGTGCCAAAGCCATGGCAGCGCAGGAAGCGCTGGCCGCCCTGCCAGCCCTAATTGGCGCAGGCGCGCCTGTGATCCATTTGGCGCGTATGAATTGGGCGGGCATGCAGGCCGCACTGCCGATCCTTGCTGAGCCGGCCTATGCGGCACTCGGCGCCAGCATGGTGGTGCGCGATGCTGATGGCGCGGCTCTGCGCGCGAGGCTGCTGAGCCTGCCACCAGATGCGGCGCGGGCGGAGGTGCTTGCATTGGCACGCGACGAAATGGCGCGCATTCTCCGCCTGCCGCCGGAAGCGGTGCGCGTGGATCAGCCATTGCCAGGGCTTGGGCTTGATTCGCTTGGTGGCATTGAATTGCGCATGGCTTTGGAACGCCGGCTTGGCATCAGCGTGCCACTCACCGCGGTGACCGAGGATTTGACGCTGGCAATTCTGGTGCAGCGCGTTTCAGGCGTATTGTTCAAGGAGGATGTGGATATCGCGACGGCCGAGGCATTGATGGAAACTCATGAACCGGCAGCCGTGAAATGAGCAGCGGCTTTGGCCTTTCCGCCACTGCGCGTGCGGCGTTGCTGGCGCGGTTGACGCGGCGGCGTGAGGATGCGCCAACACCAGAAGCGCCGCGCGGATTTCGCGAATTGCCTGGTCAGCGCGAAATGGCGCTGATCCGTGAAGCGGCGGCCAGCCTTGAATTGGAAAACCCCTTCTTCCGCGCCCATGAAGGCGTTGCTTCCGCCCATAGTGTGATTGCGGGGCGGGAGGTGATCAATTTCGGGTCCTACAACTATCTCGGCCTGAACGGTGATCCGCGTGTGCAGGCAGCCGCCAAGGCGGCGATTGATCGGCATGGGGTTTCGGCTTCGGCGTCGCGCATGGTCTCGGGCGAAAGGCCTTTACACAGTGCGCTGGAAACAGCACTTGCGGCGCATTACCAGGCAGAGGCAGCGCTTGTGTTTGTTTCAGGCCATGCCACCAATGTCACGGTGATCGGGCATATGATGGGGCCGCGCGATCTGATTGTGCATGACGCAGCGATCCATAATTCCTGCACGGAGGGTGCGCGACTTTCCGGCGCCAAGCGGATTTCCTTCGCCCATAATGATTGGCGCGCGGCTGAGTCCGCCCTTGCCGATGCGCGACGCGGCGCGCGGCGCGCGCTACTGGTGATCGAGGGGCATTATTCCATGGATGGTGATATCCCTGATCTGCCGCACTTTATTGCGATCGCGCGCCGCCATGATGCTTGGCTGATGGTGGATGAGGCACATGCACTCGGCGTGGTCGGCGCGCATGGACATGGCGTGCATGAGCATTTTGGTATTGACCCAAATGAGGTTGATATCTGGATGGGGACGCTTTCCAAGACCTTATCGGCCTGCGGCGGCTATATTGCCGGCAATCATGAATTGATTCATTGGTTGAAGCATTCAGCACCGGGCTTTGTCTATTCCGTGGGTCTGGCACCCGCCTTGGCGGCAGCTGCCATGGAAAGCCTCGCAATTTTGGAAGCAGAGCCTGAGCGAGTGGCGCGTTTGCAGGCAAATACAGCGCTATTCTTGCAGCTGGCGCGGGCGGCCGGCTTCGATACCGGGACGGCCACGGCACATGCCATTGTACCGGTGATCCTGGGGTCTTCGATTGCGGCCGCTCGATATTCGCAGAAGCTGCTGGAACGCGGCATTAATGTGCAACCGATTGTCTATCCGGCGGTTGCCGAAAAGGCGGCGCGACTAAGGTTCTTTCTGTCAAGCGAGCATGGTGAGGAGGATATCCGCAACACCATCGCTGCGCTGATGGCCATTCGTGCGCAGGCAAAAGAGTAAGCCCTGCAAGGCGTCAATACACTGAGCCTGGCGCTCAGGGCCATATTCAAACCAGCGATTCCATCAACACGGATTTTGCTTTACCCTTACAAAGGATGGCGTCATTAGCTGCCGCGCCACTTTCAGGAGAACACGCATGTCCAAGGCCTTCTTTATGGTGCGCGCCGTGGTGGCAGACCCGGCGGATCGGCCCGCTTTCGACACCTGGTATGAAAAGGAACATCTGCCCGATGCGCTGGCGGCCTTTGGCGTTGCCCATGCTTGGCGCTGCTGGAGCAAGACGGACCCATCGCTCCATTTCGCCTTCTACGAATTCCCAAGCGTGGCGGCGGCCGAGGCGCTGCCGGGCTCCCCCGCGCTTTCCGGCATGATCGCGGAGTTTGATCGGGTTTGGGGGAGCCGCGTCACGCGGTCTCGCGAAATCCTGGAATTCGCTGGCGAGTTGCGGCGACCCGCCTGATCAGCGCTGGGACAGAGCTTCCGCGAGGCGCGCGCTCGCTTCGCGGATGCGAGCCTCACTTTGCGCGAAACAGAGGCGCAAATGGCCCTCCCCGCCGGCACCAAAGGCCGCGCCCGGCGCAATGCCAACCCGCGCCGAATGCAGCAGGGATTTCGCGAGAGCGAGGCTATCCGTGCAGCCTTCCACCTTCAGGAACAGATACATCGCGCCATCCGGGCGCGGCGCGGTGATACCGGGCACGGCAGACAGCGCCGCATGGGCGATATCGCGCGCCTTCAAATACCGCGCGCGGGTTTCCGCGATGAAGGCATCACCCTTGTCCAAGGCAACCACACCCGCATGCTGGATGAAGGTGGGCGCGGATGACATGTTGAATTCATTGAGCTTGCCGATCGCATCCATCAGCGCCGGCGGTGCCACAATCCAACCCAAGCGCCAACCTGTCATGGCCCAGGATTTGGAGAAGGAATTGACCGAGACAACACGGTCCTGCTCATCGGCGATTTCCAGAAAGGACGGTGCGGCATCGCCCGCGAAATAGAGCCTTTCATAGACATCATCGGCAAGAATCCAGGTGCCGGTCTGGCGGCATTTGGCCAGGATCGCGCGCTGTTCTTCAGCCGTCAGCGTCCAGCCTGTCGGATTGCCGGGGCTGTTCAGGAATAGCAACTTCGTTTCGGGCGTGATGGCCGCCAGCAATTCATCCAAATCCGCGCGCCAGATACCGTTCATGAGGCGAAGCGGCATGTCGGTGACTTCCGCGCCCATCACCCGCGCAATGCCATCCATATTGGGCCAGGCGGGGGTGGGGATCACCACGCGATCCCCTGGCGAAAGCAGCGCCTGCGCCACCAGCATCAGCGCATTGACGCCCGATGCCGTGACCGCCACGCGCGCCGTGCCGACATTGCGATGATTGCGCGTGAGGTAGGAAGCGATGGCTTCCCGCAGCGGTGGAATGCCTGGGTTGGGCGCATAGAAGGTTTTGCCTTCATCCAGCGCCAGCTTCGCTGCTTCCCGCACGAAATCCGGCGTGACGGTATCTGGCTCCCCAAACCAAAGTGGAATGACATCTTGCATATAGCGCCCGACTTCGGAGACCTCGCGGATCAGCGAGCCGGGGATTTCAGCAAGGGCGGGGCGGGGTGTGGGTTCGAAGCGCATGAGGCGCGTTTAGCGCGAGGCGCGCGCCTTGGACAGGGTAGGGTTCAGGTGCCGCCGCGCAAAGCGATGGCCCTGTCGTAATCCGCAATGGCGCGATCCTGCTCGCCCCTGGCGGCATAGGCGCGGCCACGGCTTTCATAGGCATCGGCGTAATTTGGATCATGGCGCAGCGCCAGGTTGTAATCCGCT
>JBIKWX010000034.1:0-17847 GCA_044356095.1 Roseomonas sp. | reverse complement strand
CGATGGCCTGGATTTCAAGCGGGTGCATGCCGACAAATTCGGCGATCTGGTCAAAGGTAAGCGCGGTCTTGTCAATCAGCCACACGGCGGTGGCCTTGGGCATCAAGGGCTGGTTCATGGCATAACCTCAAGGGGCGGGCGGGCGAGAGAAACCCCCGCCTTGTTGCGGTTCCTATAGAGAGAGGCGCGGCCAGGGTCAAAACCCGCCCGCGGAAGGAGGAAGAAATGGCCCCGATCGAGGAAGAAGAAAGGCCCCGGCACGCGCCGCGCTTCCAGCCCATGGTGTTTGACGGCTGGGATGTGGCGCAACTCCGGGAATATATCGAGGCGTTGCAGGCCGAAATCAGCCGGGCCGAGGCAGCGATTGGCGCGCGTGATGCCCAGCGTGCCGCGGCGGAGGCGTTTTTTCGGAAGGGGTGAGGCCCCGCCCGTTGCCGGGCGGGGCAGGGTTAGAATCACGCTGCCTGAGGTGCCGCTTCCGGCAGGGCCGCCGGGCGGCTGCCCTGCACCGGAATCTGGCGCGGCTTCAGCGCTTCCGGCACTTCATGGCGCAGCGCGATATGCAGCAAGCCGTTTTCGAGCTTGGCGCCGCTCACCACGATATGATCAGCCAGAACGAAGCGGCGCTCAAAACCGCGGCCGGCAATGCCGCGATGCAGGAAGCGGCGGGTTTCGTCTGGCGCGGCCTGGGCGCGGCCCACCACCGTCAGCGTGTTCTGATGGGCGGTGATGTCCAGATCAGCCTCGGCAAAACCGGCCACGGCCATGGTCAGCACATAGCTGTCATCGCTGGTCTTTTCGATATTATAGGGCGGGTAACCCCCGGCATCGGCGCCAGTCCGGGCCGTATCCATCAGTCGCGCCAAGCGATCAAAGCCAATGGCGGTGCGGAACAGGGGGGAGAAATCAATAGCGTTCATAGCAGGGACACTCCTTCGCAAAGCAAGGTCCGTTGAGGCCAGCGAACTGATCCTGAATTGCCCCCATCTGGGCGGCAGAGGATTAATCCGCACCAGGGGCCCGAATGGCGCCCCTGGTGGAGCTGAAATGGAAATAGCCCGCGAGCCAATCAAGGGCTGCGGGCCAAAAAATCCAGCTTCTGAAAAAAGGCCGAAACTGACGGCCCGGCGCGTCTCAGTCCTACTTGCGCGCACCAATGCCGGCGAAGCGCTTGTTGAACTTCGCGATCTGTCCGCCGGTATCAATAATGCGCTGCTGGCCGGTCCAGGCCGGGTGGGACTTCGGGTCAATGTCGAGCCGAATGGTATCGCCCGGCTTGCCGTAGCAGGAACGGGTCTTGTACTCGGTCCCGTCGGTCATGATGATGTTGATCTCATGATAATCGGGATGGATATCGGACTTCATGGCGCATGCTCGCAGAAATTGGGCCGCCGATACCGACCGGCTGCCAAGGGAGCGGGGGCTATAGGGGATCGGCCCCGCCCGCGCAAGCCAGTGGTTGACCGGGGCCGCGCGTAGGGCCAGAGGTTTCGCCCAGGAACCGCAAAGGTACGGCGCGCGTGAGCCTCAATATCCTCTCCATCCAATCCTGGGTCGCCTATGGCCATGTCGGCAATGCCAGCGCCATCTTCCCCCTACAGCGCCTGGGGGCCGAGGTTTGGGGGGTGCATACGGTGCAATTCTCCAACCATACCGGCTATGGCGCCTGGCGCGGCCAGGTTTTTGGCGCCGATCTGATCCATGAATGCGTCACCGGGATTGCAGAAAGGGGCGTGCTGCCGCGCTGCGATGCCGTGCTGTCGGGCTATTTGGGCTCGGCCGAGATCGGGGCGGCGGTGCGGGATGCGGCGCTCAAGGTGAAGGCGGCCAATCCCAAGGCGCTTTGGTGCTGCGATCCGGTGATTGGCGATACTGGGCGGGGCGTTTTTGTGTGCCCCGGCATTCCGGAATTCCTGCGCGACCAGGCGCTGCCGGCGGCCGATATCGCAACCCCCAATCAATTCGAATTGGAATGGCTGACCGGCCAGACCATCACAAGCCTTGAGGCCGCCAAGGCCGCCATCACCGCGCTGCAGGCCAAGGGGCCCAGGATTGTGCTGCTGACCTCGCTCCGCACCGAAGCGACCGGGGCGGAGGAGATTGAATTGCTGGCAGCCGAAGGCGGTGGCTTCTGGCGGCTCAGCACGCCCATGCTGCCCTTGTCGGTGAATGGCGCGGGGGATGCGATTGCCGCGCTATTCCTGTTTCATCGCCTGCATAGCGGTGCGGCAGCACCGGCGTTGGAAGCCGCTGCTTCCAGCATTTTCGGCCTGCTGAGCCAAACCCTGGCCGCCGGCGCGCGGGAATTGCAGGTGGTGGCGGCGCAGGCGGAAATCACCGCGCCGACACGGCGCTTCAAGGCAGAAGCTTGTTAGTGCATGAAGCTCCGCGTCACATAGGCCTTCAGCGCTTCCACATCATGTTCCTGCTTGGCGAAGCGGAACTTGACCAGATCGCGGATGCTGACAATGCCAAGCAACGTGCCGTCCGCGTCGCAGACCGGCAAATGGCGGAAATAGCCCTGATCCATGATCTCAAGCGCCGCTTCCACGGGCGTATCGGGGCCGATCATGATCACCTCGCGGGTCATGATTTCCTCAGCGGCGAGGCACCGCGCGCCATTGCGCCGATCAGCCACTGATTTCACGATATCGCGTTCGCTCAAAATCCCGGCGACCTGACCGGATGCGGTCACGATCAACACGGCGCCGATGCGCCGCGCCGCCATGATGCGGGCGATTTCCACCACCGGCGTCTCAGGGGTTACGGAAATGGCGGCATTACCTTTCTGCCGCAGAACTGCTGCTATGGTCATGGCCGGAGGCCTCCTTTTGCGGGACGCTGCCAACCCCCTCTTCCTTCCGGGCCTTTTGGGCGCTTTGCGCGGGAATCGCAAGCGTTGAATCGCACCAAATTCAGGGAATCCGACCAAAAGGAGCGCTCGCAGGCCGCGATCAGCGCTTGCCTTGCCCCGCGCCCGCATGCCAGCCTTCATCGGGGTTTGACCGAAACCGGCCCGCTGGTTTCGAACAGGGAGAGATCATCATGACGATTCAATCATCGCGCCGCCTGCTGCTTGGCGTTGGGCTTGCCGCCCCTTTCATCCGCACCGCGTCCGCGCAAACCACGCTGGAATGGGTAGCAGGGTCAGTCGGCGGCGGCTGGTACACCATGGCGGCGGGGCTTTCCTCCCTGATCCGGGAAGAAAACCCCGATCTGCAAATCCGCGTCGTCCCCGGCGGGGGCTTGGCCAATTCCACGCGCATCAACAACAACCAATCGCAGATCGGCTGGGGGATTGATGCCTTTTCCGCCTCTGCCGTGCAGGGGATCGAGCCCTATAACGCCAAGCACGACAAGCTGCGTTGCCTTGGCACCGGCTATTCGCCGACCGAGCACCATTTCCTGCGCCACAAGGGCGCGGGGCCTGAGGATATGCGCGCCATCCTGACGCAGCGCGGCCTGAAAATCGCCGCACCCCAGCGCAGCAGCACGGATGAAATGACGTTGCAGCGCATTCTGAAGTTCCTTGGCACCAGCCCGGACAAGATCAGGGCGGAAGGCGGGCGCTATTTGAATGGTTCCTACGCCGATATCGCAGCGGCCTATAATGATGGCCAGGTGGACTATCTTTACGCCGCGCTTGCACGCCCGGCAGCGATTTTCACCGAAATCGCGCAAGGCCGGCGCGGTGGTGCCATGGTCGCCTTCCCGCAGGATGTGCGCGACCATCTGCAAAAGGAATATGCCTATGCGCAGGGCATTCTGCCCGGCGCCACCTATCCTGCGCTGATGACCGGCGATGTGCCGGTGACCATGATGGATAGCGTCATCCTGGTGCATGAAAGCGTGCCGGATGACGTGACCTACAAGATCACCCGCACGCTGATCCGCAATAAGGGGCCAAGGCTGGTTTCCATCCATGCCAGCATGGGCGCCTGGGACCCGACCGCATCCGTTGCCTATCGCGGCGTGCCGCTGGCGGGTGGTGCGGTGCGTGCCTTCCGCGAAGCCGGCGCCAATCCGCCGGCCTGATCATACTATCGCGCGTGCAAATAAGGGGGGCACGCCATGCGCGCGCTTGATGGGTGGTTGAAAAGCGCCATCGCGCTTTGGATGGCGGGATGGGCGGCGCTGCATCTTTATTTCGGCGGCTTCGGATTTCCGGAGCCGATCGAAATGCGGAGCCTCCATCTGCTGGTCTTCACCCCGCCACTTTTCCTGCTCTATCCGGCGTTTCAGAAACACTCGCCGCAAACGCGCCCGAGCCTGTTTGATTGGCTTTGGACCATCGCCGCCGCCGCGCCGCATTTATGGGTGTTTGTGAATGCGGGCGCGGTGAATGACCGCATGGAATATGTGGACCCCTTCACGCCGCTGATGCTGACGCTTGGCATAATCTGTATGGTGACGATGCTGGAAGCGATCCGCCGCGCGGTGGAACCGGGCCTTGCCTGGATGGTGGCGGGCTGCCTGCTTTACATGTTCATCGGCCATCATCTGCCGGGCGTTTTGAATACGCGCAATTTCAAGCTGAACGAGATCATTGAAGCCGCCTGGCTGGTGCCGACCGCAGGCGGGGTTTATGGCCCGCTCACGGGCATTGTCGCGACGACGATTGCGGTCTTTATCCTGTTCGGCGCCTTCATGCAGGGCAGCGGCACGGGGCGTTTGTTTTCCAATCTGGGGGCTGCCGTGGCCGGGCGCTATACTGGCGGGCCGGCCAAGGTTGCTGTTGTCACCTCAGGACTTTTCGGCACCATGAGCGGGTCTTCGGTGTCCAATGTGATCACCACCGGGGCCATGACCATTCCGCTGATGATGCGCGTGGGCTATCGCCCGGCGGTCGCTGCCGGCATTGAAAGTGCCGCTTCCGTGGGCGGCGCCTTGATGCCGCCGGTGATGGGCGCGGCCGCCTTTGTGATGGCCGAGATCACCAATATCCCTTACGGCGATATTCTGGTGGCCGCTGCAATTGGCGCGGTGATGTATTACTTCGCCATTCTGGCCGCCGTGCATTTTGAAGCGAAAAAACTCGGCATCGCGCCCATGGCGCTCAAGGATATTCCCGCCTGGCGCGAAGTGCTGCAGGACGCGCATCTGGTGCTGCCGATTGGCTTGCTTGTCTATCTGATGACCGAACGCTGGAGCGGTAATTTCGCTGCCTTTTGTTCAACCCTTGCCATGGTGGGTGTTTCCTTGCTGCGCGCGCGTACGCGCATGGGTTGGCGTGCTGTGCTGAATAGCCTGGCGGATGCCGGCTTCACCATGGCGCCGCTCGCGGTTTCCATCGCGGGGGCTGGCGTGGTGGTCTCGGCACTCACCGCCACCGGCATGGTGGTGGCCTTTGGCGGCATCATCAAGGATTTGTCGGCGGGCAATCTGGCGCTGTTGCTGGTGCTGCTATGTGTGACGGTGCTTGTGCTGGGTTTGGGGATCCCCACCACGCCTTCCTACATCATCGCCGCGGCGATTGGTGTGCCGCAGGTTCTGGAATTGGGCCGGCCGCTCGGCATTGACGTGCTGCAGGCGCATCTGTTTGTTTTCTACTTCGCGGTGATTGCGGATGCGACTCCGCCCGTGGCCGCAGCTGCCTTCGCCGCTGCCGCCATCGCCAAGGCAAGCCCGACCATTGCGAGTGTGCATGCCTCCCGCTTTGGTATTGCCGGCTTCACCGTGGGTTTCGCCTTCATTTATGATCCAGGCATCATGCTGCGCGGCAGCCTGTTTGATATCGCGACGGCCACGCTTATTCAGATCACGGCGCTGACGCTGATCACCGCATCCTATGCCGGGTATTTGCTGCGCCCCATGGGCGTGATCCTGCGCTGGGCGATGGGGCTTGCCGGTTTGGGTGCGGCCTTTTTGCATCTGCTGCCCGATACGCAGCGTTTGTTACTGGCACTTGGGGTGCTGTTTGGCGTTGCCCTGTGGCAGCGCCTCAGCAAGCCTGTGCCCACATGAAATTTACCATTCCAAAGGGAAGAAACATGAAAGCCAAATTCCTGCTTGCCGCCGGGCTGCTCGCCGCGCTGCCGGCCTTCGCGCAACCTGTGCAACAAGGCCCGACCGTTGCCGCCATTCGCGCGCGCGATGCGTTGATTTGTGGCGCGCATCCGGGTGCGCCTGGCTTTGGCGTGATTGATAGCCAAGGCGTCAATCGCGGCCTTGATGCCGATACCTGCCGCGCGGTGGCCGCCGCCATTCTGGGCGATGCGAATAAGGTGCGCTGGGTGGTGCTGTCTTCGCAGGCGCGCCTGCCTGCCCTGCAATCCGGTCAGGTGGATATGCTGTCGCGCACCACCACCTGGTCCCATACGCGTGACACGGCCAATGGGCTCAATTTCACCGCCGTCAATTTCTATGATGGCCAGGGTTTTCTGGTGCGTGTGGCAAGCGGTGCCAAGCGCGCGGCTGACCTGGCAGGTGCCACGATTTGCGTCACCGCCGGCACCACGAATGAACTGAACCTGACCGATTGGGCGCGCAGCACCAATACGCGCATCCAGCCCCTGGTGTTCGAACAGAATGAGGAAACGCGCAACGCCTATAACAATGGCCGCTGCGATGCGTTTTCCACCGATGCGTCGCAGTTGGCCGGCATTCGCAGCGCGCTCCGCAACCCCGCCGAACATATCGTGCTGCCCGATATCATCTCAAAGGAACCCTTGGCGCCCGCGGTGCGGCATGGCGATGACCAGTTCTTCGATATTGTGCGGTGGACGGTTTTTGCGTTGATCGAGGCTGAGGAGCTGGGCGTCACGCAAGCCAATGTGGATGAAATGCTGAACAACCCGAACCCTTCCATCCGGCGTTTGCTGGGCGTTTCGGGTGATCACGGGCCGCTGATGGGGATTGACCGGCGCTGGGCCTATAACGCCATCAAGGCGGTCGGCAATTACGGCGAAGTTTTTGACCGCAACCTCGGCAAGGGCTCACCGATCAACCTGCCGCGTGGCTTGAATGATTTGTGGACGCGTGGCGGGCTGATGTATGCGCCGCCGATTAGGTGAAGTGGAAAGGGGGGGTGACAAAACCCCCCTCAATTCCCCAAGCGCTCCAATATCGCCGGCACATGCACCTGATCGCCCTTGTAGTTGCCGGTCAGCGCATACATCACCAGATTGGTACCGAAACGATAGGCCAGCAAACGCTGCCGCACCCCGCCGGGGATCGTCGCATGCGGGTGCTGGCCATTGCGGTCCATCGCCCAGGCCGCCGCCCAATCATGCCCGCCCAGGATCACAGGGCTCACGCTGTCATTGGCGCGGTCCTGATCGCGCGCCACCCAGACCTGCCCGCCAGCAAAACGTCCCGGCAATTCATTCAGCAAGTAAAAGGCGCGGTTCAGCACGTGGTCTTCCGGCACAGGGATCAGCGGCGGTATCGCCAAATCCCGCGTCACGCGCCTCAGCGCCGCCCGCGCCCCTGGTGACATGCCCTCACCGGAGCCCTGATCGCGCGTATCCATCAGGATAATGCCGCCCTGGCGCATGAACTCATTCAACGCTGCCACCGCTGTGGCGCTCGGGGCCGACGCATCCGGCAGGATCGGCCAATAGAGCAGCGGGTAGAAGGAAAGATCATCCTGACCGGGCGTCACGCCATGCGGCTCCGCCAGGGCTGCCGCCGTGCGGCGATTGACGAAATCAGACAGCCCCGCGAGCCCGCTGCGGGAGGTTTCATCCACCGCCGCATCCCCGGTCTGAATATAGGCAAGCCGTGTCGCCAGCGCCGCGCTGCCATCCGCCGCTTGCGCAAATGCCTGCAAGGGCACCAGCGCCAGCAGCAACGCCGCAGGCAGCGCGAAACGCCGTGGCCGCCATAGCCCGCGCAAGCCAAGGGCGGCGATCAGCTCCACCAGAAACAGCGCAAAGGCGGCGGCCAAAAGCCATGGGCCCAGATCACGCTCCGCTGCCTCACCGCCCAGCGTTTCCAGTCGGGCGGAAGCGGGGGGCGCGCCCATCACTTGCGGCGCCGGCAGATGGGATGAGAGATTGAGCGCGCGGCGATAGGCAGCCTCCCCAGCCGCGCCGGCAGGGCCATACCAGCCGGGCGGGTGGCGCGGCGATGCGCGGGTTTCATCCAAGGCGCGGGCGGAAACGGCGGCAGCACCGGCGGGTGGCGCACCAAGCCGACCAAAACCATCCAGGGTTTCAAGCGGTGCCAGGGGCTGATCTGCCTCACCCGCCGCAACGCCCGCGGAAAGGGAAACTAAGCGGCGCAGCATATCCACGAAAAGCCCAGATAGCGGCAGGTTCGACCATTCCGCCTGCGCCGTCACATGAAACAGCACAATCCGCCCGGCGCCGCGCGTCTCCGCCGTGACCAAGGGCGTGCCATCCGCAAGCCTTGCCCAGCTACGTTCCGCCAAGCGCGACGAAGGCTCGGCCAGGACCTGCCGTTCCACCGTGACCTCAGCGGGCGGGGTCAGCCCAGCAAAGGGCGAATGATCCGGGAAGGGGGCGAGCGTTTGCGGCTTTTCCCAGGTCAGCATGCCGCCCAATTGGCGCTCCCCGGCGCGCAAGGGCACGGGCAGCAGCGTATCCGGCTTGGCCGCCAGCCGAGGCCCCGCAAAGCGGATCAGCGTACCGCCCTGGCGCACCCAGGCATCGAGTGCCTCGCGTTCCTTCGGGTCCGCCAATTCGCGATCCGCCAGGATCAGCACGGAAAGCCGACGCGCGAGCAGCGCTTCCGGCGTGCCGCGACGCAATTCCGCAAAGGGATCAAGTGCGCGCAGCAGATAGAAAAGCGGGCCGATCAAGGGCGCATCCGCCCCGGTATCCTCGGCTGCGGCAAGGCCGACCGGCCGGCGGCGGAAGCTTTCATCCAGCAGGAAAACCCCCGCCGCGCCGGCTTCCGGTTCCAATTCCAGCCGCACCACCTGGTTGCGGATTTCGCTTGGCAATTGCAGCGCTGCTTCTGCGCTACCGGCGCCCGCCGGCAGGGCAAGCTCCACCCGCGCGAGGCTCGCCCCATCTCCGCCACGCGCCAGGATCGCGACCTGCCCGGGGAGCGCCACAGGGGCCTGCAATAATTTCAACCGTAGCCGGTCACCTTCCAAAACTGGCGGCGCGATCACGCGCCTTGGTTCGGCTGGCGCCTGCATAAGGGTCAACGGCCCGGCAGCGGAAAGGGAATTCAGCAAGGCGCTGCTATGCTCCACCGCGCCATGATCCAGCCCATCAGTCAGAAAAACGCTTTCAAACCCGCCCGGGTTTCCAGCCCGCAACGCCGTGACCGAAGCCAGCGCGGCAGCGCGATCCGGTGTCCAGGGCTTCGGGCGCACGACCGCGAGGCGCGCGGCGGCTTCCTCGGCTGGCAGGAAAGTCAGAGGATCGGCTTCGCCCTGAAGCGGCGCCGTGGTCAGCAGCCCCACGGGGCGGGCCTCGCGCTTGGCAGCTTCCAGAATGCGCTGCGCATGGGTCATGCGTCGCGCCCAATCCGCCGCGGCGGCCCAGCCATCATCCACCACCAGCAGCAGCGGGCCGGACTGGCCGGTGCCGGCCATAGGCTGCCAGATGGGTCGGGCGAGGCCCAGAATGATCAGCCCCGCCACAATCAGCCGCAGCAACAGCAGCCACCAGGGCGTGCGCGCTGGCGTCGCCTCGGCGGGCTGCAATTCGCGCAAAATGCGCGTGGGTGGGAAGATTTGGCGCTTGGGCGCGGGCGGCGTGACCCTGAGCAGCCACCACAGCACCGGCAGCGCGGGTAGTGCCAACAAAAGCCAAGGGGCGGCGAAGCCGATGGGCCCAAGGGTCAGCATCAGCCTGCCTCCAGCCGCTGAAATAGCGCGAGCAAGGCAAGTTCCGGCGGCTGATCCGTGCGATGGGTGGCAAAGCTGAAGCCAAGCGAAAGCGCCATGGCCGCGAGACCCTCCCGGTGCCGGGCGAGTGCGGCCAGATAGGCGCCACGCAAAGCCTCGGTCCTGGGAATGGGGGCGGGCGCGCCGCCCAAGGGGTCTTCAAAGCGGATATGCCCGGCGAAGGGCAGGGTTTCCTCAGCGGGGTCGAGTATTTGCAGCAGATGCCCGCGCAAGCCTTGCGCCGCCAAACCCGCCAGCGCGGCGCGGGTTTCTTCAAGCGGGGCCAGGAAATCACTGAACAGCACCACGCGCGCATGGCGCGGCAGGCGCGGGTCGGCGGGGATCAGTGGCTGTTCCGGCAGAAAACCGGCCAAGGGTGCGAGCCCCGCGCGGCCAATAAAGGCGCGCGGGGCACCGAAAGCGCGCACCCTTTCCCCACCGCGCAGCAGCAGCGCGGCGAGCGCCAGCAACAGCACCTCAGCGCGTTCCTGCTTCAGCGGCAGCGTATCGCGGCTGCGCCAGCCCATGCCCGGGCCGCGCGCGGACCATAAGGCGACGGTCTGCGCTGCTTCCCATTCGGTTTCACGGATGAATACCCGATCAGACCGCGCCGATTGCCGCCAATCCACGCGGCTTGCCGCATCGCCCGGCAAATAAGGGCGGAATTGCCAAAACGCGTCCCCCTGGCCAGACCGGCGCCTGCCATGCACGCCTTGCATCACGGTCGCCGCAATGCGTTCAGCCTTCACCACCAAAGGCGGCAGGCGGGCGCCGAGTGCCTCGGCGCGTGAAGTCAACGCGTTCTGGGAAACCTCAGCCAAGATCGGCCTTCAGCGCGGCGATCACATCGGCAAGCTTCGCCCCTTCCGCCCGCGCGGCGAAATTCAGCGCCATGCGGTGGCGCAGCACGGGTTCGGCCAAAGCCAGCACATCATCCAGGGACGGGGAGAGCCGCCCATCCAGAACAGCGCGCGCACGGCTTGCCAGCATCAGCGCTTGCGCCGCGCGCGGGCCGGGACCCCAGGCCAGGCTTTCGCGCACAATCGGCAGGCTGGCGGTCTCAGGTCGGGCGCCGCGCACTAGGCGCAGGATCGCTTCCAGCACCTTTTCACCCACCGGCATGCGGCGGATCAGCGCTTGCGCGGCCATCAATTCAGCGGCGGTCAGCGCCTGCGGCGGAGGCGCTTCCGGTGCGCCGGTGGTTGCCAGCAGCATGGCGCGTTCGGCGGCCTCATCAGGGTAGCTTATGGCGATTTCCAGCAGAAAGCGGTCAAGCTGTGCTTCCGGCAGGGGGTAGGTGCCTTCCTGTTCGATCGGGTTTTGCGTCGCCAGCACGTGAAAGGGCCGCGGCAAAGGGTGGATTTCCCCGGCAATCGCGACGCGCTGTTCCTGCATGGCTTGCAACAGGGCCGATTGCGTGCGGGGCGAGGCACGGTTGATTTCGTCCGCCATCAGCAATTGGCAAAAGATCGGACCTTTGAGGAAGCGAAAGCCCCGCCTGCCATCGGCCTGATCTTCCAGGACCTCACTGCCCAGGATATCGGCCGGCATCAGATCAGGCGTGAATTGCACCCGCCTGGCATCCAGCCCCATCACCTGACCGAGCGTTTCCACGAGCCTGGTCTTGCCGAGGCCCGGCACGCCCACCAGCAGCACATGCCCGCCCGAGAGCAGCCCGATCAGGCTTTGTTCCACCACATCGCCCTGGCCATAGATGGCCGCGCCGATGGCGGACCGCACGCCGGCCAGCTTTTGGCCCAGTTTTTCAACTTCCTGCACCAGGAATGTCGCTTCCTGGGCTTCAGCACCTTCACGCATGCGGGATAGGCTCCCTATATTGCAGAAATCGTTTTCGGGACTCGCCCCCGCCTTTCAATCAGGTTGGGTGGCAAGGGGTCCCTCGGCAAGGGTCAGGCGAAGATTATGGCGTTCCAGGATGCGGCGAAAGGACAAAATCACGCGCATGCCGATGTGATGGAAACGCGCGCACCCCGGCAGGCCCATGATGTCGGTGATCTTTCCATCCGCATCGCGCGCGACGGCACCTGGTATTATCGCGGCAGCCCAATCGCGCGGAAGGAAATGGTCTGCCTGTTCGGTTCGGTGCTGAAGCGCGGCACCGATGGGTCCTATATCCTGGAAACCCCGGTGGAGCGTGGCCGGATTGAGGTTGAGGACGCGCCCTTCATCGCCGTTGAATTGTTCTGGCGCGATTGTGATTGCGGCGATGGCGCGCCGCGCCAATGCCTGAGCTTCCGCACCAATCTGGATGAAATGGTGACCGCCGATGCGGAACACCCAATCCGCGTGCATCTTGATCCCGTGAGCCGCGAACCGCGCCCCTATATCACCGTGCGTCCCGGGCTGGAGGCGCGGATCAATCGCGCGGTGTTCTACGAATTGGTGGCGCTCGCTCAGCCCGAGACCTTGAATGGCCGCCAGGTGCTTGGCGTTTGGAGTGAGGGGATGTTCTTCCCCATAGATGAAGCGCCCATTCTGGATCTGCCGGAAGCGTGAGCGGGGCGCTCGCTTTTCCGCTGACCGTTGCCGCATTACAGGCGCGCATTGCTGACCCCTTAAGGCTACGCGCGGATCGCCCGGCACCGCGGGAAGATGTGGAACGTGCCGCGCGCGCCGGTGGGCGCATGACGCCGGCGGCGGTGCTGGTGCCGCTGGTGCTGCACCCCGAACCAACTGTGCTGCTGACCTTACGTTCCGCCGATTTGAAGGCGCATGCGGGGCAGGTTTCCTTTCCCGGAGGCCGGCTTGAAGACGGCGAAGATGCGGTGACGGCAGCCTTGCGGGAAGCTGAGGAAGAGATTGGCCTGCATACCAGCCTGCCTGAGATTGTCGGTGAATTGCCGCCCTTGCTGACGGGCACAGGCTTTTTGGTGACGCCCGTAGTGGCGCTGCTGCGCCCACCCTTTGCGCTGCAACCCGATCCGGGGGAGGTGGCGGAGACCTTCGAATATCCCTTGGCCCATGTGACCGACCCCGCGAAGCCCGAACGCCGATCCCGAGAGTTTCGGGGTGAGAGGCGGGAATTCTGGGTCTGGCCGCATGAGCGCCATTACATTTGGGGTGCGACCGCTTCCGTGCTGGTGACGCTTGCTTCCGTGCTGCGCGAAGATTGAGCGTTGTTGATTGCGGCGAGATCATCAGCCCGTGCCCTATCTGATCGAAGCCCTGCTGTTCCTTTCGCCCTTCGCGGCGTTTTTGATCTGGCGCCGGCTTAATCCGGGACGCGAGCCTGGCACTGTGCTGCTCGTGCTGGCCGGCTGCGGGGCGGCGTTGATGCTGGCGGGCGCGCTTTGGTATGGGCTATCACGCGCGAGCGCGCCGGGATCGAAATATATCCCCGCCCGGATTGACGGCACGGAAATCACGCCAGGCCATATGGAACCGCGCCGATGAGCGCGACGGAGCAGCGCCTGGCGGCCTTGCCGGCATTTCTGACCGCGCCCGCTACCGCCAAGGTTTTGGCCGCATTGCCCGGCAGCCGCGCGGTGGGGGGTGCCGTACGTGATGCCTTGGCGGGTTTGCCGGTTGCGGATGTGGATGTCGCGGCGCCGCTGCCGCCCGAGGAAATCATCGCGCGATTAAGCGCTGCCGGCTGCAAGGTATTTGAGACCGGATTGGCGCATGGCACCGTGACCGCGGTGTGGGAGCATCAGCCAATTGAAGTGACGGCGCTGAGGCGCGATGTGCTGACCGATGGTCGCCATGCCGAAGTGGCTTGGACCACCGATTGGCGCGAAGACGCAGCGCGGCGCGATTTCACCATCAATGCCATGTCGCTTGCCGCCGATGGCGTGCTGCATGATTACTTCGGCGGGCGCGCGGATTTGGCGCAGGGCGTGGTGCGCTTTGTTGGTGATCCCGCGACACGTTTGGCTGAGGATTATTTGCGGCTGCTGCGCTTCTTTCGCTTTCAGGCACGCTACGGCAAGGGCGCGCCGGATGCGGCGGCGTTGCGCGCCATCCGCGCCGCCATCCCCGGCCTTGCGCGGCTTTCCGTTGAACGCATCTGGATGGAAATCAAGCGCATCCTGATGGTGGCAGAACCTGTGCCGGCGCTACGCCTGATGGCGGAGCTTGGCGTTTTGCCGGCCATTCTGCCGGAAATTGCTGCGCCGGATATTGAATGTGTCGCACGGCTGGTGGCACTCGGCGCGCCGGCAGAACCGCTACTGCGCCTCGCGGCTTTGGGCGGTGCGGCGCCTGGGCTTGCGGCGCGGTTGAAGTTTTCACTGGCCGAGGCACGGGCGCTGCGTTTCTTGCAGGAAACTGCAATACCAGATGCCGAGATTGATGCCGCCGCATTTCGCTGCTGGCGCGCGCGCCATGCCGCGGTGGCGTTGGAAACCCAGGATGCGGCGCTGTGGTTGGCGGATGCGCGGGATGGTACGGCGCCGCTGCGCGCTGCGCTGCGCGCCACCTTGCACGCCGAAGCCGCGCCGGTATTTCCCTTGCAGGGGCGTGATCTTTTGGCAGCAGGCGCTTCCCCCGGCCCCGCGCTTGGTGCGTTATTGGCGCGGGTCGAGGCGTTTTGGATGGCGGGTGGCTGTGTGGCAGATCATACCGCCTGCCTTGCCGAGGCAAAGCGGCTGATGGCGCGCCAGATTTAGCCTATCCTCTCCCAATACAATTCCAATTGCTGCATGGCGCCATCCACCATGCGCGCTGGCGGCTTCAGCCAAACGCCAACACCTTCCGCGCGTACTTGCCGGACCTGATCGCCGCCGATGCGCTCCGCCAGATTACTGTCATCAACGCGCGTGATTAGCGTTTGACCATCAAAACTGTAATTGCCCGTATAGGCGGACCAGAAGCGCTTGACACCGGGCGGCAATATGGCGCGGCCATCACCCGTTGCGGCCTGCATGCGCTTCGGGCCGAATTGGACAATGCCGGTCGGCTCTGGCCCATATTGATGATGTTCCAGCGGCTGCCCTGCCGCATCGGTGGCGCGCACGCGGAGCAATTGCCAAGTACCAAGCAGGGAAATCATATCCGTCCTTTCAGGCGGCTGCCCGCGCATCTTCCAGAATCATCGCCGCTGCCTTTTCACCAATCATGATCGAAGGCGCATTGGTATTGCCCGCCACCACCGATGGCATGATGGAAGCATCCGCCACGCGCAGCCCCGCCACGCCATGCACACGTAATGCAGGATCCACCACGCTATTGCTGCCAATCCCCATAGCGCAACTGCTGGATGGGTGATGGTTCGTCGCCCCGGTTTCGCGCACGAAGCGTTCCATATCCGCTTCGCTCTCCATGGCACCGCCCGGCACGACCTCACTAAGCGCCAGCGGCTTCAATGCCGGCTGTTCCACCAGGCGCCGCACAAGCTTGATCCCACTGATCATGGCGCGCATATCGTAATCAGAAGCAAGAAACCCGAAGGTAATCGCAGGGTCCGCGAAGGGATCAGGGCTTACCAGCCGGACAGTGCCACGACCCTCGGGCGCCAGATGCACCGGGCTCAGCGTGAAACCCGAAAACGGATGCGGAATGACACCTTTTTTGGAGCGTTCCAGCGTGCTCCATTCCAGCAGATTGATCTGCAAATCAGGCTGTTCCAGCCTTGGATCAGACCGTGTGAATAGCCCCGTCCGCACCGCATTCACCGCCATGGGTCCGCTGCGAAACAGCCCATATTGCAGGGCAGCGGCAATCTTGCGCGGCCAGCTTTTTTCCAGATCATTGAAGGTGAGCGGCTTGGCGCAGCGCCACATCAGATAAACACAGAAATGATCATGCAGATTGGCGCCCACCGCTGGCATATCGCGCAGCACCGGAATGCCCATGGCCTGCAGATGCTCAGCCGGCCCAAGCCCGGATAATTGCAGCAAGTGCGGCGACCCATAAGCGCCGCCCGAGACAATCACTTCCCGCCGCGCCCGCACGCGCTTCAGCCCACCAGGATCGCGATATTCCACGCCAATGGCGCGGCCACCTTCAATCACCACCCGCGTCGCATGGGCATTGGTGCGAATATCCAGATTGGCGCGGCCCTTCGCGGGCACCAGATAGGCCCGCGCCGTGCTCCAGCGCCGATTGGCCCCCGTGGTGGATTGATAATAGCCAGTGCCTTCCTGCACCTTGCCATTGAAATCCGGATTGCGCGGAATGCCGGCCTGTTCCGCCGCGCTGATCATGGCTTCTGTCAATTCCGTTGTTGCCACATGGTCTGAAACCGTCAGCGGCCCGCCAACGCCGTGAAACTCATCCGCCCCGCGTGTCTGGTTTTCACTTTTTTTGAAAAAGGGCAGCACGGAATCATAATCCCATCCCGTGCAGCCACGCTGACGCCAGCCATCATAATCACGCGGATTGCCGCGCATATAGACCATGCCATTGATGGAACTCGTCCCGCCCAGGGTCTTCCCGCGCGGCACAAAGAACTTCCGGTCATTCAATTGCTTTTGCGGCTGGCTTTCGAAGCACCAATTGATCGCTGTATTGGCATAGACCTTCGCAAAACCGAGCGGAATGTGAATCCACGGGTTGCGATCCGGCGGCCCCGCTTCCAGCAGGCACACGGTATAACGCCCATCTTCCGAAAGCCGCGCCGCCACCGCCGCGCCGGCGGACCCGGCGCCCGAGACAACAAAATCGAAAACCCCCGCTTCTTCGGTCATGCCGCGCCCCCCCATACACCATCCGCTGCCACCAGCCGCCCCGCGTGAAACACCCGCTTGCGTGGCGGATGCGCGCCAATCGCATCCTGAATATTCTCAGCCGCAATGGTGAAGAAATGCGCGAGATTGCCGGACGCGATGCCGTAATCCGCAATGCCGAGCGCCGCAGCACCTTCTGATGAAACCATGCTGAATAATTCCAGGAGCAACGGATCATGGCGCAAATCTTCCCGCCAGCCGATCACGGATGCGCGTTCCAGCATATCGGCATTGCCGTAGGGGCTCCAGGTATCGCGCACATCATCATTGCCACAGAACACCCGCACACCCGCGCGGCGCAGCAGCATCAAGGGCGGCATGGTGGCACTGCCTGCGCCATGCGTCACCAGCGCAACACCGCAGGATGCCATCATCTCTGCCGCCGCCTTTTGTTTTGATTCGGCAATGCCGCCCAGACAAAACCCATGGCTGATCGTGGCCCGCCCCGCCATGCCATGCGCGCGCACACGCCCGCAAATTTCAAGCAGGCTGAACAGGCCAAGCTCGCCCGGTTCATGCAAATGGATGTCCACGCCAACGCCGCGCTTTTCGGCAATGGCGAAAATCCCATCCAATTGCCCGCGCGGGTCGCGATCCACCTCGCAAGGGTCAATGCCGCCCACCAGCTCTGCCCCCGCGCCAATGGCGGCATCCAGCAGATCGAGCATGGGCTTGCCGCCGGCCCGCATCACGCCGGCCTGGGGGAAGGCCACAATCTGCACCGTCGCTGCCCCGCGATGAGCCTCCCGCGCCGCCAGCACGCCTTCAAGGGCGGAAAGCCCAAAGGCGGGCGTGATATCGGCATGGGTGCGGATATGCGCCGTGCCATTGGCGACACAGCGGCGGATCAACGCCCCGGCCCGCGCGGCAGTATCAAGCGGCAGGGATGGCAATAGCTTCGCATCGGTCGCAATCCGGCTCATGCGGAAGGGCTCGGCGGCATGGGGCGTCCAGGGCAGGCCGAACAGGGTCTTGTCCAGATGCATATGCCCATCAACCAGGCCCGGCAGCAGCAAATCCCCGCCCAAATCCAGGCTTTGCCCTGCCCGAGGCGCCGGCGCATCGGCGGGCAGGATGGCCGCAATCCGCCCATCCTTCAGCGCCAGGCGCTGGCCAGGCGGCCCGCCATCGGCCAGGCGGAAATTCTGCAAAACCGTGTCATAGGGCGCTTCAGCCATGCCCATCCTCCCCCTGCGGCGCGGCAGAGCCCACCGCGCCCGAGCCATTTCTGGGATGATGCGGGCCGCTTTCCGCCAGCGTCAATCGCTTTTCCGGGCGCTTCAGGTTGACGGATTGCGCCTGCTCTCCTTATAGGGACGCCACCCCGCCGGGGTGGGTCCGCCAATGGCCTGCCGC
>JBIKWX010000033.1:0-17872 GCA_044356095.1 Roseomonas sp. | reverse complement strand
GCGCTGCCTTGCGCCCGGCATGGGCCAATTGAATGGCCGGCACAGTGCCAAGCGCGGCAAGTGCTGATGCCAATTGCGTATGGCTCGCCAAATGCGCGTCAGACCAGATGCCGACATCGCCTGGGCTGATGCGCCCTTCCGGCACCACGGCGGTGGCTTCCACCATCACCATGCCAGCACCGCCGGCAGCGCGAGAACCCAGATGCACCAAATGCCATTCGGTCGGGATGCCATCATCATGGCAGGAATACTGGCACATGGGTGCGACGCCGATGCGATTAGAAAAGGTAACGCCACGCAGCGTCAGGGGGGAAAAGAGATCAGTCACGGGCGGGAAGCCTCCGGGTTGGGCAAAGCGTTCCAGGGCGGCAGTCGCCCCAGGCGGTTTTCGAATATGGCGAACCATTGCGGCGCGCCAGGGGGGGCGGGCAGCAAAATACCGCGCCGGTCGGTCGGGAAGCGCGCCATGGTCACCGCATCCTGGATATTCCCGCCAATCGCTTCCACCCTGCCGTGATGGTTGCGGATGACAATATCGCAATGCATGGGCCGAAACCGCCCCTGATCCGCGGCGCGTTCCCGCCAATGCGCAAGCGGCCAGCGCGACCTATCGGCGCAAAGCAAATCCCCCGGCGCCGCAACGCGATCCTGTACGCGATGCGGGACGAAGGGCGCCTGATCCGGAAATTCCCGTGCATCGGCGATCATGCCATCAATGCTGGTGCCATGCGCGGCAGAAGGCGTGAATTCGCGCGCATCAATTCCGGCTTTCTGCATCACGAAGGAAATGAAGGCGGCGGACCAGGCATCCTGCTGCCATTGCCCTGCATACCCCGCGCGGAAATAGGCGCGATTGCGCGTGATGATGGCGCGCCCTTCCGGCACCACCTGCCAATAGGCTTGCAGGCGCGGAAAGCCGGCGGGGTCCGATTCCTGCGCCGGCCCAGGTGGCCGGTCTGACACTTGCCGCCCCCATTCTTCCCATTCCGCAATGGCGATGCGGAGCATTCTCTCTCGCGCGAGTGGCGGGTAGGAAAGAGGCGCTTCCCGTGGTGCGGGCGGTGCTACAGCACAGGCCGAAAGCAGCACAGTGAAAATCAACGCCAGATAAAGCCTGATCCTTGGCATGCCAGGCTTCATACCTTGTCCAAACCGGCAAAGGCTTCCTGCGCAATATTCAGCGCCTTCAGCATGAAGGCAAAGCCATTGTAAGGCCCGCCCTGGATCAGCGCTTCGATAATGTCATTTCGGCTGGCCCCGATATTCAGCGCTGACAGGATGAATTTGCGTAGCAGAATATCGTGATCCAACGCGGCGAAGGACGCCACGGCGCATAACGCGCGGAGCCGCCGATCCAGCCCTGGCCGGTCCCAGATCTCGCCATAACAATACTGCACCACCAAGGGATAAATGCTGCCCGTGACGGGATTATCTGGTGCGGCATGGCCTTCATGCCGGCGTTCCGCATGCAGCGCGCCTTGCAAGCCCCGCCCGCGTTCCATCAGCGCTTCCAGCGTATCGGTACGCGGCGTATCGGCTTCAAGCGTGATGCCTGCCTCGGCAAAGACAGCGAGTGCCGTTTCCAGCGCACTCTCCGATGCCGCAAAGCCGCGATAAATGCCGATCTGGATCAGGATTTCCACAATGGCGCGGGGTGCCAAGCCAAGCTTCAGCGCCGCCGCAACATGGCGGCGGAGCTGCGCCTGGTTTTGCAGGGAACAGAGCACCGCCAGCGTCACCGCCATGCGATCCTGGCGGGAAAGCCCTGGCCGGTTCCAGATAGTGCCATAGACGAGTTCCGCCATCAGATCGCCAAAGCCAAGCGCGCCATTGGCCAGCGCCGCCTCGCCCGCGCCGAAAATCGCCGCGCGCTCAGCCTTGCCCAAGCGGTTCAAATCATCGCGTTGTGTCATGGCCGCCCCCTTTAATGCGGCGGCAAGCTAACGCGCCGGGGCGATCAGGCAAGCGCCGGGGGCCTTCCCCTGAAGGCTTCGCCGGTCCACATGAGGGGTATGTTCCGCCGCGCCCTGCTTGCCGCCCCCCTATTGCTGCCGCTTCCCGCCCTGGCCCAGCCCCGGGCGGCGGCGCTTTCCGAACGTGACCGGCGCGATATCGCGGCCGTTGAGGCCTATTTGAACCGGCTGACCACGCTCCGCGCGCGGTTTCTGCAAATCGCCCATAATGGCGCGTCCGCGCAGGGCTGGGCCTATATCTCTCGCCCTGGGCGGATGCGGTTTGATTATGACCCGCCGGAGCCGCTGCTGCTGGTGGCGGATGGCAACCAATTCCTGCTCTATGACCGGGAATTGAAGGCGCCGACCACGCTGCCGACCAATGCCACACCGCTTGGGCTGCTGCTGCGCCCGGAAATCCGGCTTTCGGGCGATGTCACCATCAGCCGCGTCCAGCGCGATGGTGGGTTTTTGCGCGTGACCCTGTTCCGCACCAATGACCCGCGCGAGGGCTCCTTGACCCTGGTTTTCCAGCCGGAACCTCTGGAATTGCGCCAATGGGCCGTGCTGGATGCCCAGGGGCGCGAAACCCGCGTGACGCTGACGCAGATTGAAACCGGGCTGGCGCTGAATGCGCGCATGTTCCAGTTCAACCATCCGCAGTTTTTTGAGCCGGGTTGGGCGGGGGGGAGGTAGTTCGGCCCTGGTTTGCTGCCCCGCCCCCCGCGTGCTACCGCGCGGCACAAATGGGCGGTCTTGCCCGCCCCCGCTTCGAAAGGCCTTGTCATGTCCGAACAATCCGCCGCCCCTCGGCCCGCCAATGGCCCCGGCCAAATGGCGCCCAGCCCCATTACGCTCAATCTGCAATACACCAAGGACCTCTCCTTCGAAGTGCCGGGCGCGCCGCAAATCTTCATCAACCTCCGCGAAGCGCCGAAGGTTGACATTGCGCTGGATGTCCAGGCCCGCCGCCTGCAGGAAGGCCAGGAGAATTTTGAGGTCACGCTGGAAATCCGCTGCGAAGCCAAGATTGGCACCGAAACCAAGGCCTTCATCGCCGAGTTGGTCTATTGCGGCATTTTCACCCTGAACGGCATCGCGCCCGAGATGATGGAACCCGTGCTGCTGGTGGAATGCCCGCGCCTATTGTTCCCCTTCGCGCGCAATATCCTGGCCGAGGTGACGCGCGATGGCGGTTTCCCGCCCGTGATGCTGGCGCCGATTGATTTCGTGGCACTTTGGCAGAATCGCCGCGCGCAGCAGCAGGCCGCCGCCGCCCCTGCCCAAGGAAATGCCTGAATCTGCCACTTGGGGGTGAAAAAACGCTCCCCTGGGCGGTTTGAACCCTTGACCCCCGGCCCGCGCATGTCATGTGCGGTCGCATGGATCAGATGATGCCCGCAACGCCGCGCCGCCAGCGCTTGGCTATTGTGCTGTTCAACCTCGGCGGACCCGATGCGCCGGAAAGCGTGCGGCCATTCCTGGTGAACCTGTTCACGGACCCGGCCATTCTGCGCGTGCCTGGTTTTGTGCGCCCCTGGCTTGGCCGGCTGATCGCCTGGCGGCGCACCAAGCCGGCGCAGGAAAACTACGCCGTGCTGGGCGGGCGTTCGCCGCTTTTGGAACTGACCGAAGAACAGGCGCGCAGCCTGGAAGCCGCCTTGGCCGATGAAGCCGGGACGGAAACCCGCTGCTTCGTTGCCATGCGCTATTGGCACCCGATGAGTGATGAATGCGCCCGTGCCGTGAAGGATTGGGCGCCGGATCGTATTCTGTTGGTGCCGCTTTACCCGCAATTTTCCACCACCACCACGGGATCAAGCCTGGTGGCCTGGCAGGATGCGACGCGGAAGATTGGCCTTGATGTACCGACAACGGCACTGTGCTGCTGGCATTCGGATCAGGCTTTTGCCGCGGCCACCGCGCGGCTGGTGCGTGAAGCCTATGCCAAGGCGCGCGCGGAATTGCCGCCGGAAGTACCGCTCCGCGTCCTGTTCTCCGCCCATGGCCTGCCGGAATCGATTGTGAAAGCGGGCGATCCCTATCAATGGCAGGTGGAACAAACCGTCGCCGCCGTGGTCGCTGAATTGGCGATGCCGGAGCTTGACCATATTGTCTGCTATCAATCACGCGTGACGCCGCAGGTCTGGATCGGGCCTTCCACGGAAGGCGAGATTGAACGCGCGGCGGAAGAAAAAGTGGCGATCCTGATCTGCCCCATCGCCTTTGTCTCGGAGCATTCCGAAACCCTGGTGGAATTGGATGTGGAATATCGTGAGGAGGCCGAGCATCTCGGCATTCCCGGCTATTTCCGCGTGCCGGCGCAGAATAGTGATCCGGCTTTCATCGCATCCTTGGCCGGGCTGGTGCGCGGCGCGCTGCATTCCGGGCGGAGCCTCTGTTCCTTCGGTGGCGGGCGGCAATGCCCGAAGCAGCATCGCGATTGCCCGCATGAGAAGCTGCGCGTTGAAAACCTATCGCGCGCCAAAGCCGAGGCATGAAGCGCCCTGCCGCCATCCTGTTTGATTGCGATGGTGTGCTCGCTGACACTGAATTGGTGGTGAATAGCATCGTCGCCGAGGAAATGACCTTGCGCGGCTGGCCCATGACAGCGGCCGAAGCGCGGGAGACATTCTTGGGGCTCGCGCTGCCCGATATGTTGCCGCGTATTGAAGCGCGTGTCGGGCTGCTACCACCCGATTGGGCGCAGGAAATCTCGACCCTGATCGCGCGGCGCATGGCGGCAGAAACCCTCGCTATTCCAGGCGCGGTGGAAGCGGTGCGCGCTTTTGCGGCGGCGGGTGTGGCAGTGGCGGTCGCCTCCAATTCCGCGCGGTTTGAATTGGCGGCGAAGATGCGAAGCCTGGGGTTGGCGCAGATATTCGCTGGCCGGGTTTTTTCCTATGAGGATGTGCCGCGCCCGAAACCTTGGCCCGATATCTATCTGGCGGCGGCAGCGGCTTGCGGTGCGGCGCCCAAGGATTGCGTGGTGATTGAAGACAGCGTGCCCGGCGTGCGCGCGGGCCGTGCGGCAGGCTGCCGCGTGATGGGTTTTTGCCATGAAAGCCCGGCTGCGGTGCTGGCGGCGCATGGGGCAGAGCCGTTTGCGGATATGGCGGGACTGCCAGGGTTGTTGTTGGGCGGTGGTTGAGCCGGGATTGCAGAAGAGATAGCCATGACCCTGCGCGCCTGGTTCAGTTGCAAGGGACGCATCAGCCGCAAGACCTGGTGGCTTTATTATTTTTTGGTGCCGTTAGTTATCAATGTCGGCGCCGCGATATTGGATGATCCTGTCCTACAGATAAAATTTTTTGGGGAGCGTTTTTTTCATTCATCCTTGATGTTCTTACCCACCATAGCCATTAGCCTGTGGGTGACAATGGCTGGCCAAACTAAGCGCTGGCATGATAAAGGCAAAACTGGCTGGGCCGTTTTGTTTACGATGATCCCAAGCTTATTGATGGCCTCACCCATTTTGTATGCTAATCTCGTTCCCGAGGGGTACTGGCTCTTTTTATTGATTTCATGCCTACCATTTATGTCGGTCTTCCTGTTTTTCTTTCTGTTCATGGCCGTGATCCGGGATACCGAGATCGCCATCTTGTATGAGCCAATGAAATTCTTGTTGGCAATTGTGATGTTGGCCCCGACGGCTTTCCTTTTCTTACTAGGGGGCAGCCTAATGATTTTTGTCGGCGGCTTTATGCGAGGTGTCGCCGGCCCCAACCGCTTCGGCCCCGATCCACTCGCGCCGCCCGACACGAATATTGCACTCCTGCCGTCGCCTCAGTAGCTTCAGCCCAAGGATTGAGGAACAAGCCCATGACCCTGGCGCAATGGTTCAGCTTCAATGGCCGCATCAGCCGCAAGACCTGGTGGATTTTCTATTTTCTGATCCCGATTGGCATCAATATCGCCGCCAGCGCGCTTGATGCGCAGTTCTTCGGCGCCAGGAATGCCCTGCCGGATAAGTCGGGCATGGCTGATCTGAATATGGGGGCATTTTCCATCATCGCCTCCTTGGCCGGGCTTTGGGTGGGCCTCGCCGGGCAGGCCAAGCGCTGGCATGACCGCGATAAATCCGGCTGGTGGGTGCTGGTGAATTTCATCCCGCTGATCGGCTGGCTTTGGGCCTTCATCGTCGCGGGCTTTCTGCGCGGCACGCCCGGCTATAATCGCTTCGGGCCTGACCCTCTGGCGCCGGAATTGCCGCCCGGAGGTTACGGTGGGGGCTATCCGCCGCAGGCGCCGGGGGGCTGGCAGCCGCAAGGGCCTCCGCCGCCACCTTCCGGGGGGTGGGGCGCACCGCCGCCGCCGCCTCAGGGCGGGGGCAGCGTGCCGCCCATTCGCCGGGGCTGAACCGCGCGGCGTGATTTCCCTGGCGCGCTTTCCGCGTTAAGGAAGCCGCGTGCCCGATACCTCCCCGCCGCTCGATCGCCTATCGGAAGCCGAGGCCGCGCCGGAACAAGCCAAGCGCGGCTTCTCCCCGCTGCTCAGGCGCATTTTGCTGCTGAATGCGCTGCCGCCGGCCTTGCTCGCGGCTTCCCTGCTTTACCTCGACCAATATCAGAACGCGCTTTTGGGCGCGGAGGTTGAGGCCATGCGCACCCAGGCGCGCATCTATGCCGGCGCCATCGCTGAAGCCGCGGTGCGGCCGGAAGGCGAACGCTATGTGCTGCAATTGGAAGCGGCGCGGCCTTTGCTGCGGCGCCTGGTGGACCCTTCGCCCAATACCCAGGCCCGGCTTTTGGATACGGCCGGCCTATTGGTCGCCGATAGCCGCATCCGCGATGGTGTTGGCGGCGCGGTGATTGCCGAACCTCTCCCGCCGCCGGAACCGCGCGGCGCGCTGACCTCCACCGTGGCCGGCATCTATGAAAGGATGGTCGGCCTTTTCCCGGCCCTGCTGCGCGGGCGCGGTGGGCCAGGCATGGTCGTGGATAGCGCGCCCGATGCGCCGGATTTCGATTGGCAACCCGATCTTGGCCCTGATCGGCGGGAAGAATTGCGCATGGCGCTGGAAGGCGGCGTCACCCCCTATATCCGCCGCAGCGCCGATGGCCGCCTGCTGGTGAGTGTCGCGGAACCGGCGCGGCGGGGCACGCAAAGTGTTGGCATTGTGCTGCTGACGCGTGAAGCGCGCGAAGTGGATCGGCGGCTCTTTGAAATCCGCGCCTCTGTCCTGCTGCTTTTTGCAACCGCGCTGATCCTGACGGTGGCACTTTCGCTATATCTCGCGCGCACCATCGCAACACCCATGCTTGACCTGGCGCGTGCGACGCAACGCATTCGTGAAGGTGAAGGCCGCGCGCAATCCGTCCCCGATGCGCTGCTGAAGCGCAATGATGAAATCGGTGTGCTGGCAAGGGATTTGCAGAACTCTGCCCGCGCGCTTTGGGCGCGGATTGACGCGAATGAACGCTTCGCCGCCGATGTCGCGCATGAATTGCGCAATCCGCTGACAAGTGTGCGGAGCGCCATTGAAACGCTCCGCCGTGTGGAAGACCCTGCCAGCCGTAACAGGCTGCTTGCGATCATTGCTGATGATGCGGTCAGGATGGATCGGCTGATCGGCGATATTAGCGATTCATCGCGCGTGGATGCGGAGCTGTCGCGCACCATCTCAACGCCCGTGGATATCGCGCCCATCCTGGCGGCACTTTCTGACTTGCACGCCGCCACGCGCGACGATGATGACCCGATGGTCGTACTGGAAGCGCCCGAAGGCCCCTTGGTGGTGCGCGGGGTTGAAGGGCGCATTGTGCAGGTGTTTCGCAACCTTCTGGGCAATGCGCTTTCCTTCAGCCCGCAGCGCGGCACAGTGAAGGTCATGGCGCGCCCCGCCGGCGCCATGCTGGAAGTGGTGGTGGAAGATGAAGGCCCCGGCATTCCCGAACGGAAGCTTGAGAGCATTTTTGAGCGTTTCTATTCCGAACGCCCGAGCGGAGAGCGCTTCGGTCAGCATTCCGGTCTTGGCCTTTCCATCAGTCGGCAGATTGTGGAGGGCCTGCGCGGGCGCATCTCCGCCGAGAATATCCGCGATGCCACCGGCACTGTGACCGGGGCGCGCTTCACCGTGCTGCTGCCCATCGCCTGATTCCGCTTCCCAGGCTGCGCTTTCATGTTAGGCTTTATGCCAACAAAGCCTAACCTGGGAGGATAAGTCATGATCACGCGCAGAAGCATGATGGCGGCGGGGCCAGCGCTTTTGGCCGCGCCGGCGGTGCAGGCGCAGGGCAATTGGCCTGACAAGCCCTTGCGCTTTGTCATCGGCGGCGCCGCGGGCGGGGTTTCCGATATCTTCCTCCGCATGATGGAAAATCGGCTGCGCGAAAGGCTCGGCCAGCCGATGATCATAGACCCGCGCCCCGGAGCGGGCGGCATGGTGGGGGCGGAGGTTGCGGCACGATCCGCGCCGGATGGCTATACCTATTACATCAACCACATCGCGTCTCACGGGATTGGCCCGACACTCTATCGGCGGCTTTCCTTTGATCCGCTCAAGGATTTGCCGGGGGTGGCGCGCATTGCGGCGCTGCCCAATGTGCTGATCATCAAGGGCGATAGCCCGATCAAATCGGTCGCGGAATTGGTCGCTTTCTGCAAGGCCAATCCGGCGCGGGCGAATTTCTCCTCGGCCGGGTCGGGGACTTCTTCGCATCTTTCCGGCTTGCTGTTCGGCATGCGCATGGGAATTGAGGTGACGCATGTGCCCTATCGCGGCACCGCGCCTTCCATGGCGGCGGTGATGAATGGCGAGACCTTGTTCGCGATTGATAACGCGCCGGCATCGCGCCAGCAGGTGCTGGGGGGGTTGCTGAAGGCGCTTGGCGTTTCCACCGCGCAGCGTTCTGGCAATATGCCCGAAGTGCCAAGCCTGCAAGAACAGGGCGTGCCGAATTTCGATGTCGCTTCCTGGTATGGGATCGTCGCGCCCGCTGCCGTGCCGGCGGCCATTCGCGAAAGGCTGGGGGCAGAGGTGGTGGCCGCGCTGAATGATCCCGCCATTGCCCAGCGCGTGCGCGATTACGGCGCGGAGCCCTGGCCGCTCGGCCCCGCCGACTTCGATGCCTTCATGCGCCGAGAAGTGGAAATCTGGGCCCCGGTGGTGCGTGCTTCCGGGGCGCAGATAGACTGACAGGGCCGGCATATCGCCAAGCGGCTTTGGTCACGGCATAAGCGGGCGCCGTGACCGAAGCGCCCATCCTGCCGCGACGCATCGCCTTTCTTGCCCTGGCCTTGGCCATCATGGCGGGCCTGTTCTTGCTTGCCTGGGCAACGCTTGCGCCTGGTGGCTGGACGCTCGCGGAAATGCTGATTCTTGTCTGCATTGCGGGCACCCTGCCTTGGGCGGCGCTTTCGGCGGGCAATGCGTTGATTGGGCTTGGCCTGTTGATTTTCACGCGCGATCCAGTCGCGGCTGTCTTGCCCGCACTCGCCGCCGCGCGCCCTGGGCTGCCGCAAGCCCGCACCGCCATTGCCATCTGCATCCGCCGTGAAGACATGGCGCTGGTGCTGCCGCCACTCGCGCGCTTGCTCTCGGGCTTGGCGGCCGCCGGCGCGGCGGAGCGTTTTTCGCTTTGGTTCCTGTCAGACACACCCGAAGGCGCCGATGCGGTGGCCGAGGAAGCCGCGTGCCGCGCCTTTGCGGCCACGCAACCCATTGCGACCCATTACCGGCGCCGCGCGCAAAATACCGGTTTCAAATCCGGCAATGTGATGGAGTTTCTGGATCATCACGCGGATGGGCATGACTTCATGCTCTGCCTGGATGCGGATTCGGAAATGACAGCGGATGCCGTGTTGCGTCTGGTTGCCTGCATGGAAGCGGACCCGAAGCTCGCGATCCTGCAACAGCTTATTCATGGCCGGCCGACCAAGGCAGGATTTCCGCGGCTGTTTCAATTCGGCATGCGTCACGGCATGCGCGCCTGGGCCACCGGGCAGGCCTGGTGGCAAGGCGATGAGGGGCCCTATTGGGGGCATAACGCCGTCATTCGCATCGCGCCTTTTCGTGCCCATGCGCGGTTGGAAACCCTGTCCGATGGGTCGCATATCCTCTCGCATGATCAGGTGGAGGCAACGCGCCTGCATGCGGCTGGCTGGAAGGTGCGCGTGTTGCCTGATGATGCGGGCAGCAGCGAAGGCAATCCGCCAAGCTATAGTGATTTCATCACGCGTGATCTGCGTTGGGCGGCAGGGAATATGCAGTATCTGGCACTGCTGCGCCTGCCGGGCCTGACCCCCATGGCGCGCTGGCAATTGATCCAGGCGATTTTGTTGTTTTTGAGCGCGCCTTTTTATGTCGCGATCCTATTGCTCGCGGCCTGGAATGGGCTCGCTGGCGGGGGTGATACCACGCCGATTGGCGCGCTTGTTGCGCTGCTATTGGCCGGCTGGTGCTGCCATTATGCGGCGAAATTGGCTGGCTATGTCGAGGTTTTGCTGAAGCCCGATCTGGCCGCGCGCTATGGCGGGCGCGCGCAATTCCTGCGCGGCGCTTTGGCGGAGCTGGTCTTCACCGCCTTCATGGAGCCCGCGCGGTTGATGAGCCAATGCCTGTTCCTATTGGCGATGCCCTTTGGCATGAAGATGGGCTGGGCGCCACAAAATCGCAGCGAACGCGGCATTGGGTTTGCCGATGCACTCAAGCAATTCTGGGCGCCGGCACTGGCGGGGATTGTGCTGACACTCGTTTTTGCATCGGTGTCCTTCACCGCGCTGCTGATCGCGGGGCCAGTGCTGATCAGCCTGCTTGGCGTCATTCCCTTCGCCATGCTGACAGCAAATGCGCGCTTTTCTGCTTGGCTGGTACGGCAGCGCATTTGCGCGCTGCCTGAGGAATTACCGCTCTAAAGCGTTTGTTTGATCGCATTTTCCGAGTCGCCAAGTGATGCCACTTGGCTTGAAAATGCTCAATGCGCCGCGAAAATCGCGCAGGGCGCACGGCGCAAAAGGTGCTTGGTGGCGGAACCGGTGAATAGGGCACGCAGCCCCGTGTGTTCATAAGCACCCATCACCAACATCCCCGCCGGCATCGCGGCGGCTTCCGCCAAAAGCGCTTCCACCGGATGCGTGCCAATCACCGGCAGCGCCTTCGCCGCCACATCATGGCGCTGCAAATAACCTGCCGCTGTGCCCGCCAGGGCAGCGGCCTCCGCCTCATCATCCGCCACACTCAAGACCGTGGCACCGCAGCGCCCAAGACCAAGCAGCGCGAAAAGCTGCACGGCACGCAGCGCGCCCGGTGAGCCATCATAAGCGACCAAGGCAGCAGCGGCGGGATCAAAGCACGCGCCGGGCGGCACCACGAGCAAAGGGCGCGTGCGGTCATGCAGCAGGGCTTCGATGGTGGGGGAAAGGCCATCATCTGCTTCTTCGCGCCCCAGGGTGGAATCGCGGCCCACCACCAGCATGTCATGGCCACCAGCGGCCGCGAGCAATGCCTCGGCAGGTGAGGCTTCCAGGGTTTCAACCGCAACGGGCATCCCATCGGCGGCCTGATGCAGCGCGGCCACAGCCTCCGCCGCCGCGGCCTCAGCCTGGCGCAGCAGGGCAGCGTCGCGCCGTTCCTTGAAGGCGGCGGCACCGGGGGGCACGGCCTCATGCGCGCCGGTCAGGCCGGGACGGTCCATCAGCACCGCCGCCGTCAGCGCTGCACCGGTATGGCGTGCCAGTGCCAGGGCGTAATCGCGGGCGGCGATGGCGCCTTCCGTATCATCCAGGGCCAGAAGAATGCTGCGCAACATGGCGAATGCTCCCTCAAGCAAAGTCAGCGGAAAGGATCCGCTGGAAGATCGGCACCGCCGCTGCCAAATCAGCCAAGGCCACGCATTCGCGCGGCGTATGGGCGGTGGCGATGGTGCCTGGCCCCAAAATCACACAGGGCGCGATATCCTGCAATTCGCTGGCATCGGTACCATAGGGCGCAGTGGTAGCTGGCTTGCCGGTGACAGTTTCCGCAAGGCGGATCAGCGGATGATCCACAGGCAGTTCAGGCGGCGTGCCTTCGCGCCTTTCGGTCAGTTCCACACCCGCGCGTTTCGCTGCGGCCTGAACCGCGGCTTCAATGCCGCTGACGTCTATGTTTCGGCTGCGGCGGAATTTTAGGCGCACGCTCGCCTGCGCCACCGTCACATTCACTGCGGTGCCGTGATTATCAATCACCAGGTTGAAATCGGAAAAGGGCGGGTCGTAGGCGGCGTCGTGATAGGCAGGATCGAATCGCAGCTTTTCATAAATGGCCTTCATTTCCACCATGAAGGGGATCAGCGCCCAATTCACATTCAGCCCCTTGCCGGTGGAAGAATGCGCCTGCTCGCCACGCGCAACACCAGTGTATTCGATATGGCTGCGATGCCCGCGCACGGGCGCCAGCGCGGTCGGTTCCGCCACCACAATCCCCTGCAAGCCCAATGATGCGGCCAGCTTTGATTGCGCAGCGATGATGCGCGCCCCTTGTTTGCTGGTTTCCTCATCCGCCGTCAGCAGCAGCGTGGCCGGCACATGGGCGGGCAGGCCGCGCGCGGCGATGATGCAGGCGGCGACCGGCCCCTTCATATCCACACTGCCCAGGCCATGCAGCTCGCCATCGGCGATGCGCGGCGTCCAGGGCGGGTCTGTCCAACCGGTTTCCGGCACCGTATCCATATGCCCGGAGAGCGCATAACCGCCGCGAGGGCCGCGATGCGCCACCAGCGCGCGCTTCGCCACACCTTGCGCATCCGTGTAATCCAGCCGCTCAACCTCAAACCCTGCCAATTCGGCTTCGATCCGATCCGCGAGTGGCAGGTTGGAGACCGAGGAACGGCTATCAATCGCCACCAGATCGGCGGCCAGGCGGGTTACGGCTTCGGCATCTTGGGTCATGCCCCCAGCATCCCTTGCGGCGCGGCGCAGGGCAAGCGAGGGTATCAAGATGACCGACATCGCCTATCTGGACCCCCGCAGCGGGGCCACCTATCCGCTTGCCACGCCACGCTGGTGTGGCGACGGCCAAGCCCCCCTGATGCTGACGCCGCTCCCCGGCATCACCCGCGCTGCGATCCGCGCTGAGGATCGTTCGCTCTGGCGCTATGGCGCCGCGCTGCCCTTTCTGCCGGATGACCCGATCACGATGGGGGAAGGCTGTTCGCCTTTGGTGCCGCGCGTGATTGGTGGCGCCTCGGCGCTGATCAAATGCGAATGGTTCATGCCGACGGGGTCCTTCAAGGATCGGGGGGCTTCGGTGATGCTCTCTCTGCTTCGTGCGCAGGGTGTGGCGCATGTGCTGGAAGATTCATCGGGCAATGGCGGCGCTGCGGTTGCTGCCTATGCTGCGGCTGGCGGGATGCAGGCAAAAATCCTGGTGCCGGCTTCAACCTCCCCCGCCAAGACTGTGCAATCCCGCGCCTCGGGCGCCGAGATCGAATTGGTGCCCGGCAGCCGCCAGGATTGCGCGGATGAGGCGTTGCGCCAGGCCAAGGATATCTTCTACGCCAGCCATAATTGGCATCCCTTTTTCCTGCATGGCACGAAGACACTCGCCTATGAGCTATGGGAGGATTTGGGGTTTGTCGCGCCCGATAATGTGATTGTGCCCTGCGGCGCGGGGTCCAATGTGCTCGGTTGTGGTATCGGTTTTGCCGAATTGCAGCGCGCGGGTGAGATCACCAAACTGCCGCGCATTTTCGCCGCCCAGCCGGAAAACTGCGCACCAATCGCGCGCGCTTTCCTGAAGCAGCCGGCGGTGGCGGCGGTGCCGACCATTGCGGAAGGCACCGCCATCGCGCAGCCCATCCGCACCCCGGAAGTCATGGCGGTTTTGCAGGAAAGCCAAGGCGGCGCGGTGATGTTGAGTGAAGCCGACATTAGCGCCGCCACGCTCGAACTCGCCCGCACCGGCATTTATGTGGAACCGACTTGTGCACAAGCAGCAGCGGCTTTCGTGAAATTGCTGGAAGCCGGCACGATCCGCGCCGATGAAACAACCGTGGTGGTGCTGACCGGCACCGGGTTGAAATCCACACCGCGCATCGCGGAGCTTTTGGGAGTAGCCATCTGATGGCCGGGCCTCGCATCGCCCTTTTGGGCTTTTCCATTGAATGCAACCGCTTTGCGCCGAGAGCAACCTTGCGCGATTTTGAAACGCGCTGCCTGATTGCGGGCGATACCATTGTGTCTGATGCGCGTTCCGCCGCCCCGGCGGCCTTGGGTGAAATGCCGGGTTTTGTCACCGCCATGGATGCCAGCGGCGCCTGGGAACCCTGCCCCATTCTGCTCGCCCTGGCGGAACCCAATGGCCCGGTGGAACAAAGCGTTTTCGATGGCTTCATGCAGCAATGGCGCGAAGGGCTGGCGGCGCTGAAAGGCCGTGTGGATGGCGTTTATTCCGTGCTGCATGGCGCAGGGCTCGCCACCGCTGATCTTGACCCGGAAGGCAGTTTGCAGGCGCTGATTCGCGACATCCTGGGCGATGTACCGCTGGTCTGTTCCTATGATCTGCACGCAAATGTATCGGACCGCATGGTCGCGCTGACCGATGCCTTTGTTGGCTATCGCACCAACCCGCATTTGGATATGCGCGAACGCGGCGCGGAAAGTGCCGCACTCATGCGCCGGCTTTTGGCCGGTGAGCGCTTCCATCGCGCCTTCCGCCGTTTGCCGATTGTCGCCCCCACCGTTTCCATGCTGACCGCGCAGGGACCTTATGCCGAGGTCATCAACCTCGGCCAGGAATGGACGGCAGCCGATCAGCGCATTGCCAATGTCTCCATCATGGGTGGCTTTGCTTATGGCGATACGCCTTTCAATGGCATGGCAGTGATCATCACCGCGACAGAAAAGGCAGCGGCGGAAGCGCTGGCGGATCGGCTGGCCGCGGCCATTTGGGAAAGGCGCGGGCGCTTCATCGCCAATCTAACCAGTCTGGAAGACGCGACGCAAAAGGCGCTGCATAGCCCCGTGCCGCTGGCTTTCGCCGATGTTGCCGATAATCCCGGCGGCGGTGGGCGCGGCAATACCATGTGGATTCTGCAAGCGTTTCATCGCGCCGGCGTGCAGGATTGCCTGGTAGGTGTGATCCATGACCCTGCCTTGGCGGCGGAAGCCCATAAGCTCGGCAAGGGCGCGCGTTTCACGGCGCGGTTCAACCGCGAAGTCTCCGCTGATGATCCCTTCAGCAAGCCCTTCAGCGCAGATGCGGAAGTGGTCGCGCTTTCCGATGGCCGTGTGACCGGGCGGCGCGGTATTTTCGCTGGCACAGCAATGACTTTGGGTGCCACGGCAGCGCTGAAGATTGGCGGCATTACGGTCGTGGTGATTTCCATTCGCACGCAATGCGCCGATCCGGCGTTTTTTGAACATCTCGGCCTGGATGTAGCGAAGGCGCGCGCCGTGGTGGTGAAATCGCGCGGGCATTTCCGTGGCGGCTTCGATGAATTCTTCAAGCATGAACAGATTGTCGAGGTTGATTGCCCTGGCCTTACCTCGCCAATCCTGACGCGCTTTGATTGGAAGCACATGCCAAGACCTGTTCTGCCGATTGATAAGGAAGCACGCTGGCCATGAAGCTGGATGATCTGCCCACCCCTTGCCTGGTGCTGGAACTCGGTATTCTGAAGCGCAATCTGGCGCGCATGGCGGATGCCGTGGCGCGGCATCCTGGCTTGAAGCTGCGCCCGCATATGAAAACAGCGAAAAGCCTGGCCGTGGCCGCGCTTGCCGCGCCGGATCACGGGCCAATCACCGTCAGCACGGTGGCCGAGGCGCGCTATTTCGCCGGTGGCGGCTATCGTGATCAGATTTACGCCGTTGGCATCACGCCGCAAAAGCTGGATGCGATTGCGGCGATCAATGCGCAGGGCAATGACGTGAAGATCATCACCGATGACGCGGATGTCGCCAGCGCCATTACCGCCCATCCCGGTATTTTGCCGACATTGATTGAGGTTGATTGTGGCGAAGGCCGTGGCGGCATCGTGCCAGCTTCCGAAAAGCTGGCGGAAATCGCGCAACGGCTGGGTGCAAAATGCGCTGGCATCATGACCCATGCCGGGCATTCCTATGCGGAACGCAGCGAAGACGGCATGCGCAAGGTGGCGGAAGCGGAACGCGCCGGCGCTGTGCTCGCTGCCGAGCGTCTGCGTAGCATGGGCATCACGCCACGCGTTGTCTCAGCCGGGTCTTCACCCACGGCGCTTTACGGGCGATCCATGGCCGGCATCACGGATATTCGCGCTGGCGTCTATATGTTTGGCGATTTATTCCAGGGCCAGATCGGCACGCATGGCATGGAAGATATCGCGGTGACGGTGTTATCGGCTGTGACCTCTCGCAAGATGGACCGCAATGCGGTGCTGATTGATGCGGGCGGCATTGCGCTTTCCAAGGATCGCAGCACCCAGGCAGCGCCGCGCGATCTCGGCTTTGGCGTCATGCTGGACCGCCACGGCAAATGGCGTTTTGGGGAGGCGATTGTCACCCGCACCCATCAGGAACATGGCGAAGTGCGCGGCGCTGGCCCGCTGCCTTTTGCGGAACTTCCCGTCGGTGCCCTGGTCCGCGTGGCGCCAAACCATACCTGCCTGACGGTTGCCGCGCATGACCGCTATTACGTGGTGGATGGCGGGGATGAGGTGATTGCCGTTTGGGATCGGGTGAATGGCTGGTAGGGCGCCCGCCCTGTCATGGAAATTTCACGTGCTTTCCACATCGTTTCCACTATTCTGGAATCATGGAAACCGTACATGCCGCCGCGGCCTTCGCCGCCTTGGGCCAGCCGACGCGTCTGGCCCTGATCCAGAATCTGCAAGGGGCGGGGCCTGAGGGCCTGCCGGCAGGGGAAATCGCCGAGGCCCTCGGCGTGCCACCCTCCACGCTTTCATTTCATTTGCGCGCGCTGGAGGACGCCGGGCTGATTGCGCCGCAACGCCAGGGGCGCCAGGTGCTCTATGCCAGCGAACCTGCTGCCCTGGCGGCCCTGGTCGGGTTTCTGGGTGGGACAACGGCGCCCATCACCGCCCCGCGCGCCATGCGGGTGCTCTTTCTCTGCACACGCAATTCCGCGCGTTCCATCATGGCGGAAGCCATTCTGAACCGCATCGGCGGTGGGCGCTTCCGCGCCTATTCTGCGGGTTCTGAGCCCGCACCGGATGGGCCGCTGCCGGAAGTGCTCGCGCAGCTTCAGGCGCTTGGGCATGATGTGGCGCCTTTGCGCTCCAAATCCTGGGAAGAATTCACCAGCGCCGATGCGCCGCGTTTCGATTTCGTCATCGCGCTTTGCGATACGCTGGAAGGTCAGCGCTGCCCGGATTTTGGCGACACCATCACCAGCGCGGCCTGGCCCTTGCCGGACCCGGCGAAATTCTCGGGCGCTGGCGCCGAACGCGCGACGCTCTTGAACGAGCTTTACGCGGCGCTGCGGCGCCGGCTTGATATCTTCGTCAGCCTTCCCTTTACCACGCTGGATCGCATGGCGTTGCAGGCGCGGGTTGAAGCGCTCGGCAATCCCATGGTGGGGGCACGGGCATGAGGGTTGGCATCAATGGCATGGGCCGCATTGGCCGGCTTGCCTTGCGCGCCGCTTTCGGCGCCGCGGAGCGTGGCGAGGATGATCCTCGTCGGGCCAATCGGCTGGATATTGTGCATGTGAATGAGGTGAAGGGCGGCGCGGCAGCCTCGGCGCATTTGCTTGCTTTCGATAGCGTGCAGGGCCGTTGGCGCGCGCCCATTGCGGCTGAAGGCGCGGCTGCGCTGCGCATCGCTGACAAGCGCATTGGCTTCACGGAATACGCGACGCCGGCAGCGATTCCCTGGGGTGATTTGGGCGTTGATCTGGTGCTGGAATGCAGCGGCAAATTCCTAACCGAGGCCACTTTACGCGGGCATCTTGATCGCGGGGCAAAGCGCGTGATTGTCGCCGCACCGGTCAAGGAAGCTTC
>JBIKWX010000127.1:0-9566 GCA_044356095.1 Roseomonas sp. | reverse complement strand
CTCGCTTTGTGAGTTAAAGCACTTATTCATTCTACCGCACCGGCACCCCCCGCAGAAGCCCCGGCAGCGTCACCCCCGTCCGGCTGCCGCCCGTCCAGGATCGCCTCGACCATTTCCGGCGCCAGCAGCGTGAGCCGTAGCAGAGAGCCGACATAGCCGCGCTCGACCCCTTCGGCCTTCGCCATTTCGCTGATCGAGGCATACCGCCCCTCCTCGAGCATCCGCCGCCAGCGAAAGCCCCGTGCCAGGGCTTTTATCAGTACCGGGTCGCCGCGCACCGGAACAACTCCGGCTCGGCCGTCGCCCGGCCGGGCCACCGCCCCATCTGGCCCGATGATTTGCTTCCGCCCGCCGCGCCGGCGGATCGTGAGCGGCACCGAAACAGTCACGCTGGTCACGCCCTTCATGCTACAATCTCCCTCGGTTGCGAAAGGTCCCGCGCCAGGCTCGCGAGACCTTCAAGGTTCAGGCTGATTTGCGCCCCGGCCTCGCCCACCACCACGCGCTGAACCAGCAGCCGGATCAGCCGTTCCTGCTCAGCGGGGAATAGCTCGGACCAGACGAGGTCAAACCGGGCCAGGGCATCGCGCACGGTGTCCTCGGCAAGGTCCGGTTCCTCGGCCTGCGCCGCGCGCCAGGTGCCGACCACCACCTCCGGCTGGCGCAGCAGCGCCCGAAGCTGGTCCAGCACCAGCGCCTCAATCTCGCCTGCCGGCAGGCGGCGATAGGGCGCATCATCCATGCCGCCCTTTAGCACCGATTGGCTGACATAGTAGCGATACAAGCGCCCCTGTTTGCGTGTGTGCGTGGGCGACAGCGCCCGCCCATCGGCGCCAAAGATCAACCCGCGCAGCAGCGCCGGCGATCGGTTGCGCGCCAGCCCAGCCCGCATATGCGGGTTGGTCGCCATGATCTCATGCACGCGGTTCCAGAGCATCTGGGGAATGATGGCGGCGTGCTCGCCGGGATAGGATTTGCCCTTATGCACGGCCTCGCCAAGATAAACGCGGTTGACGAGCAGCTTGTAGACCGCGCCCTTGTCAAAGGGGCGGCCGTGCTTGGTGAGCAGCCCCTCGGCGCGCAAAATAGGCAGTAGTCGCGTGGCGGATCCAATATCGGCAAAGCCCTCGAACACGCGACGCACGGTGGTGGCTGCGGCTTCGTCCACCAGCAGCTTGCGGTTTTCGACGCGATAGCCGAGCGGTACCGGGCCGCCCATCCGCAGCGCTTTCCCCGATGCGCCGCCCGACATCATCTGCATCGACCCAATCCGCAACCTGTTTGATGGCGGCCCCGAGGGCGAAGGCGAAAACGACAACGGCGCCATGCTGTTCTTTCTGCAAAGCCGCGTAGAGGCACTGCGCGACATGGTGGCACCGGAAGCGGGCGTGATCCTGGCGCATCACACCAAAAAGCTCAGCAAGCAGCAGGTAAAGGATGATCCCTTGCCATGTCTGGTCGAATGACAAGGTGCGCGTCACAGCGCGGAATGTGAGCCTTTCGACCGTGGATCTACCGGCTGCGCCGCTGCATGTGCAGGTGGTGAAGCGGAGGGTGGGGTGACGCGCTGCATGCCCCTGGTTAGGACGCTGCCATCAGCCGGGATGGCCTGCCGCTGACGTCCAGGGGGTTCAGGTTGGCGGAGAGGGTGTGAGGGATGCGGTTGGACAGCACCGCCGCTTGATGCATCACCAAAACGCAGCTTAACCTTAACCCACTGATGGGCCAGATACGCCACCTCCCCTTACGCAAACATGCTCTCAGCCCTGGGTGGGCCTCGAAATTCCCGAGGATTTGCGGGCTTTTCGCCAGAAACCTTGATGGTGCGATGGCGGAATGGTCCGGCTTTTTTTCGCCGAATCGCGGGGATCTCTCCAACGATTGAGGGTTGGCCGATTTTCCAACAAGGTTTAACGCATTGATCTAAAATGGTGTTGGCTATGCTGCGGTGCGGCATGGTTGGGAAATGGACTGGCGGGGCGGTCACCTCGTCTCAGCCAACAGCCGTAGATGACGTAGCGCCTACACGGGTCGCAATCATCCGTTTTGAACCCGCACAGCAGGCCCTTAATACCTTTGCGTCGCAAGCTTACCGAGATGCCCGAAAAATCGGTGAGCTATCGCACTGGCACGAATATATAGCCAAGGCCGCGCACAGTACGGATCGCCTCCGGGTGCTCCGGGTCGATTTCTATCTTCCGACGCAGTCTTGTGATGCGCAGATCGATCGCGCGGTCAAAAGGCTCAGCCTCGCGATGACTGGTTGCTTCCAACAGCCAGTCGCGTGCCAGCGGTCGCCCGGGATTCTCCGCAAAAAGTCGCAGCAGGTCGAATTCACTCGCGGTTAGTCTTTCCTCTGTCCCGTCATCGGCTACCAGCACGCGGCGTTGCAAGTCCAGCAAACGCCGCCCCATCCGCACGCGCCCGCCAGTCGGCATGGATGGGCCACTACCAGCGCGGCGCAGTACGCTCTTGACCCGCGCCAGCAACTCGCGGGGGTCGAAGGGTTTTGGGATGTAATCATCCGCGCCAGTCTCAAGCCCGACCACGCGGTCCACAGTATCGCCCGAGGCGGTCACCATGATGATGCCGACTTTCGGAAGCCGTTCTCTCAGGTGGCGCGCCAAGCTGAACCCGTCCTCGCCAGGCAGGCCTAGGTCGAGCAGTACTAGGTCTGGCGGCTCCCCGCCGATGGCACGCCGCAGTGCCGCGCCATCGGGTAGGCCAATCGCCCGAAATCCCTGTCGCGAAAGGTACTCAGTCAGTAGCTGGCGTTGCGCTGCCTCATCTTCCACCACCAGTACCAGCGCGGACATGCGGGAAACTCCTTCAGCAGCCATGACGATACGAAATTATAACATCGCGCGCCGCTTCCAGGGCAGCAGGCAGGACGACGGCCAGAGCCCTCAAGCCCTGAGCAGCCTCATTTTCGGCAGACGCGCGTTCCAAAACATCGGCAACCTCGGCAAGTGGGTTCGCGCCCACGGCGCGCGCGACACCCTTCAACCGATGCGCTTCATTGCGCAGGCGGGCCCAGTCAGCATGAGATACCGCCTCCTGCAGCGCCGGTGCGGCGGCTTCTGCCGTTTCAACAAAGCGGTCAAGCAGATCAGCCATGGCCAAGCGATCCTCACCAAACCAGGCTTCAAGGACACTGCGGTCCAGCGCTCCGTCCTGCTGCAGTAGAGGCTCCGGCACCGCGTCTGCTGCCGCGCACACCGGCAGCCAAGCCACCAGTACCTCACGCAGTCGCGCGATAGTCACGGGCTTGGTGAGATAGCCATCCATCCCGGCGGCAATGCAGCGCTCTGCCTCGCCCTTCATGGCGTTCGCAGTGACCGCGATGATGGGCAGGCGCAGCGTATTCGGGCCTTCCATTGCCCGAAGTGCTGCCGCCAGCGCATAGCCATCCATACCTGGCATGTGAATATCCGCCATCAGCGCGGCATAGCCGCCGGCGCGCAGGCGGCCGAGCGCCGCGTGACCATCTTCCACGGCATGAGCCTCAATACCCAGCAGCTCAAGCTGGCGGACCAGCACGGCGCGGTTCACGGGGTGGTCATCCACCACCAGCACGCGCTGCCCACGCACCGACGCATTGGAGGTGGCTGGGCTTGCGGGCATGGTCGGGGCGGATGCTGCTGGCGGCGCAGCACGCAGTATCAGCGTCACGGTGAAGGTCGTACCCTCGCCAGGCACGCTGTCCACTGCCACGTCGCCTTCCATCAGCGCCGCAAGTCGCTGCACGATGGAAAGGCCAAGGCCAGTGCCGCCGAAACGGCGCGTAGTGGAACTGTCGGCCTGGGTGAAAGGCTCAAAAAGTCGCTCGCGCGCCAGATCGTCCAGCCCGATACCGGTATCAGCAACCGCCAGCGTTACCCGTACCCGCCCATCGGGCAGTGGCGCTGCGGTGGCATGCACCGCGACTTGGCCGGCCTCGGTGAATTTCGCCGCGTTACCGAGAAGGTTGAACAGCACCTGCCCGACCCGCGTCGGATCGCCGCGCAGCCACACATTCTTCGGCACTTCGACCTCAAGCGCCAACCCCTTCGCCTCAAACTGCGGGCGCAGCGCTTCGGCTGTTGCGACAACCAGCGGGCAGAGGTCGAATGCCGTCTCCTCCAAATCAAGCCGCCCTGCTTCAATCTTCGAGAAGTCGAGCACATCATCCACAATCCGCAGCAGCGCCGCGGCAGAGGCGCGCATGGTTTCAACAATGCCGCGCTGCGCGGGCGTCAGTCCCTCATGCTCCAGGACGTCCAACATCCCGACGACGCCGTTCATCGGGGTGCGAATTTCGTGGCTCATCGTTGCCAGAAAGGAAGATTTGGCACGGCTTGCAGCCTCAGCCGCATCGCGTTCGCGCGCCAGTTGTTCCTCCTGGCTCTTTAACTTGGTAACATCTCGGTAGAGGCCCAGCGTGCGATTGCCAGGGATACGATGAAAGCTGATGCCGAACCATCTGCCGTCCCGGCGGCGGCGGAGGCGTGTCTCGCCGTCCGCGGCCTCAAACCGGGCAATGGAAGCCTTAACGTATTCCGCCGCCACCTCCGCTGGGCCGAACTGACCCTGCGATGCCTGCCAAGCGACTAACTCACGGAAGTTGCGGTTCGCTGCCAGCACATCTGGATCGGCCTCCTGGATGTGGAACAGCGCTGCGCTCGCGTAGCGCCAAGTGCCATCTGCATCGAATAGCATCAGCGCATCGGGGGAGTGATCAAGCACCGTCTGCAGGGTCTCCCGCACCTCATTCGCCGCGGCATGCGCGGCTTGGAGTTCGGCCTCGCGCTCCTTCAGGGCGGTGATGTCACGGTGCATGATCAGGATTCGCTCACCAGAAAGGCGGACGAAGCGCCGCTCGATCCAGACGCCATTCGGTCTGCGGTTCACCACAGGATGGCCGTCGCCCGCTCTGAACTCGGCAAAGACTCTCGCAACAAAAGCCTCGACATCCTCGCCTTCGGCAGGACGTGTATGCGCGTTCTCGAACTGCCAGTGCAGCAGGTCAAGAAGTGGCCGGTCGCCCGTCAGCAGGTGGCGGGGCCAGCCATTCAGCCGGATGATCGCTTCGTTGGCCAGCAGGTTGCGACCTTCGGAATCCATCAAGCCGAGTCCGTCGGTGACATTGTCGAGCACCGTCTGCATGGTCTCGCGCACTTCCTCCGCTGCGGCATGCGCGGCTTGGAGCTCGGCCTCGCGCTCCTTCAAGACCGTGACGTCGTAGTGAACAATCAACCGGCGTCCTTCCGCCAGCGGCCAAATGCGAGTTTCAATCCAGCGGCCGCTAGGCCGCATGCTGATCATCGGCGCTCCATCTGCGGCTTCGAAGCGCCGTTTGTGTTTGGCGAGGTGCTCCTCCAGCGTCGCACCACGGTCGTCCACGGCGTGGCCCGCCTGCCATTGCCAGGTGATCGCCTCCCAGTGTGTTTCTGGGACGAAGCCTGGGGGCAGGTCGTTCCAGGCAACCATTGCGGTGTTTTTCAAGAGGTATCGCCCATCCGGTTCACAAATCTCGTAACCATTGGCCATATGGGCGATCGTTTCACGCAATAGCGCGTTCATGCGGTCTGCCTCAGCCAGGCGACGGGTCAGATCGGCGACAGTATCAGTGTTCTGCATGGATGCACCATAACATGCGATCCTGCGCGCCGCGGTATCGTCTGGCGCGCCTTCCGTATCGCTTGTATCGCCGGCACGGCAGAAGATACACACGATACCCAAAGGCCCCCGCCGCGACATCCTGACGATACGCTTTGCGGGCATTCTCCACTCATCGGCGGCGATCAAAAAACCGGCTGCCATTAGATAAGGAGAACATCATGTTTGCACGTATCCGCGCCCTTTTCCCTTCAATGGCTCCCACCACATTGCAGGATCTGCGCCACAATAGGGACCTCGCGCCCTTCATCGAAAAACAGCCCATGTCCGCGGCTGAGATGCGCATCTCGTTGCATAATCGCTATTGGCTGATCTGAGGCTTGGCATGCGGTCTCATCAGCCCTTGTCCGGCGTCAGCGCCGGTGGGACCAAACTGGCGATTTGAGGGTACGGAGGATTTCTGGCTCATCGTAACCCCAGGGAGAGTGAACATGAGCCAGAAGTCCTTCGGGCTACCCGTCTTGGTGCCAGATGAAAAGCTAGCCGCGATATTCGCCGCGCAATGCGCAAGTACTATTCCGCCGAGGACAAAATCCGCATCGTCCTGGAAGGCCTCTGCGGCGAGGAAAGTATTGAAATTATTGGAAAGTAGGAGTCAGAGAGTTTCTTCTTTTCGGTCCCCACTGCTGCTCCAGTCGCCACCTAGCCAAACCAAGTTAGCGCCCCAGGCGACCACCTAAACCCCCTTGAAAACAAAGCTTTTTCTGGCGAGCTTGAGGGTGCTCAAGCGGAATGTTTCGGTGATTTTTCTCCGATCCGGCGGATTCTCTCCAAAGCTTGAGGGTAGGCCGATTTTTCCAACAAGGTTTAACGCGTTGATCTGAAATGGTTTTGGCTATGCTGCGGTGCAGCGTGGTTGGGAGTTTGACTGGTGGGGCGGTTGGAGCTGAGAAGGGAAAGTTGATCGGGGACTACAAGGTTTAGAGCTTAAATCCCTCGCCTTATCAGAAGCGAAGCGACCGGGGGCGCACGTCGTGGGCCTCGAAGAAGCCGCGCACCGGCAGGCCAAGCCCGCATGGGGCGCGACGCGCCTGATCCACTTCGACGGCGTGCATTCCAGTCGAAGGGCTTCTGGAAGGCGGCCCACTCAACGATCGCGAGGCGCATGTCGAGCAGCACCGTAACGTGCGCATCCGGACGCGCGAAGCTACCGGCGGCTTTCAGCCCGGCGCGTATACCGTACGGCCGCGAGCCCAAGAGGAACGCGACATTGGCGCGCGGCAGCTTAGGCGACCTCGACCTCGAAGCCTTCGGCTGAGACGACGAGTTCCTCGATCGCCACCTCTCTGCCGACCTTGCCGGCGAGCGCCGAGCCAGTCCACTTCATCGGGCGCGCATTGATCAGCTTCCAGCGCACCACCGGATTGCTCTGCTCGTCGTTCAGCGTGATCACGATGTTCCGTTGGATATTTGGGCTGCGCCGCGTCTCCGATATTGGCTGCGGTCGGTCTCGGCCGAGGGCAATGTCTCTGCGCTGATCGGGCCGGTCACCGCTACCGCAATCTAGGGGCGCTGCCATGGCCGCACGCATCGATGATCTGCTGGTGCTGGGGCAGAATATCTCGAAGACCGATCTGGCAAAATATCTGCGCGACCGTGAAGCGGTGCTGCCCTTTGATTTCGGCGGGCTTGGCGATGGCGCGGCAAATGATCGCGCCGCCATCCAGGCTTGCTTTGATCGCGCGGCGGCGGATAAGAAATTCGCGGTCATCCCGCCCGGCACCTGGCGCGTGGATACTGGCGTTGTGCTCGGCGGCGGCGCGCGCGGGCTGATCATGCAAGGGGTGATCCAGTATACCGGCGCCACGAATGCGCCGGCCACCGTGCTGACGCTGGGTGATGGCGGCACCACGCGCAATGGCGAAAAGCTATACCTCGGGCTGCAAGTCACGCGGCAGATCCAATCCGATTGGATCAGCGAGGATGATATTGGCATCCTGGCGCGCAATCTGGATTCCTCGCTGCTTGATCTGCGGCTGGTATCAGGTTTCACTATCGGGCTGCGCACCTTGGGCGACGGGCGCGGCTTTGAGGATAGCACGCTGATCCTGGGGCGCATCCTCAACAACCGCTACGGCATTGATGCGCATGCCGCGACGGCGACGGCGTGGAATACCTCCATCCGATACTATGGCGGGCATTTTGCCTGTGGCACGGGGATAAATCCGGCGCTGGACCGCTTTGGCGTGCGGTTCTCGCGTGGCGCTGCGGATGCCTATAACAACCACAACCGCCACGTCTTTGACGCGCCGAATTTCGAGCTGCGCCAGCTTGACCCGAATGTCGCCATTCCCTTTTTGAATGAGACCAACGGCACGGCCATCATCGCGCGGAACATACGCATGGAGGGATGTTCCCCCTTTGCTGCGCGGCACACGGCGGCCGCCACCGATTGTGAATATGATGTGGCCTGGGCGCAGAGTTATGCGATTGGCGTTGACTATACCCCAAGCGCGACCCGCGCCGGCAATGCCGTATTCAACCGCCACCGCGCGCCGACATCGCGCCTCACGCGGCTGCTGGCGCATATCCCGAATATCCGTGCTGCCGCATTCTGGCAGAGCGGCACGGAGATTGGGGTGGAGGGCGCTTGCATCATGGCGACTTCCACCACTGCCGAGACCACCATGGCGGCGCTTTCCTGGAATGGGCTGAATGGCATTACGCCGACCGCGCGCGGCCTGTTGCTGAACTCCAATCGCGGTGTCGGCTTTGTCGTGCAAACCACCCATGCCAAGGAATTCGCGCTGGCGCATTGGTTGGTGGGCGGTGCCGATGGCGGGAGGCTTTGTCTGCGCTGCTTTGATGGCGCCGGCATTGTGCGCGAAAACATCGCTGGCGATGCGCTGGCATCCGGCACGACTTTGCAATGGGCGCCGACCTCCAAAACCTGGCAGGCAGGGGCAGTAATGCAGGAGAGCGACCTCAATCGCCGCCAGACGGTACGCTTTGGGCCGGAGGTGGCCTTTGCGCAGATCGGAATCATCGGCTTTGACGGGCAGATTGAGTTGGAGGCGCTGCGCCTTTACGGCCTGCCCGAGGATGCGCCGGCGGTGCTTTCTGGTTGCCCTGCTTTGCCTGCTGGAGGCAGGACGCTGATGTACTCGGCCAGTTGGGATTTGCCGAACATGGCGCCGGGCACAACCACCAATGCGGATGTGACTGTGCCCGGCGCGCGGCGGGGGGATTTTGCGGATGCGTCGCTGGATACGAGCAGCATTGCCTTTGTGCTGGATTGCCATGTCTGGTCGAATGACAAGGTGCGCGTCACGGCGCGGAATGTGAGCTTATCCACAGTGGATTTACCTGCGGCGGGGCTGCATGTGCAGGTGGTGAAGCGAAGGGTGGGGTGAGGCGGCGCGTTTACCGCACCGGGTGAGGACGCCGCCATCAGCCGGGACAGCCTGCCGCTGGCATCGCGGGGGTTTCGGGTGGTAGAGAGGGTGTAGTGGGCCGGCCAAGGCATAAAAATTGAGCATAACTGCCAATCTTCGCTCTCATTGGGGGTTACGATGAGCCGGCAATCCTCCGTAACTCAAATCACCAGTTTGGTCCGATAGGTGCTGACGCCGGACATCCTGACACAGGACAGGATCAGCGAATAAACGCCAAGCAAAAAGATCACATCTTACCCAGTGCGACTTGGAGAGAACTGATGTGGTTTACTTCCCTCGCGCCAGAAACAATTCTAGCAATTTTCGCACCTGGCTACGGTCCTTTTCCTGTTCCTCTGACGTCAGTTCTTCATAGTTACACAAGCTAGGATGTAGCAGAAGGGCGTCATTACGTTGAGGCGCATAGCGCCAGCCATATTCAATTCGGTCTACTATCCAGCGGCGATGCTCGATGCGCGCCATACGCTCAATCACCGAATCATCTATCGGATTTCCTGGTTCGAACCCAACAGC